>DASUYK010000115.1:0-25710 GCA_036377415.1 Solirubrobacterales bacterium | reverse complement strand
TATGCGGCTCTTTTTATGACCACGGCAATCAAGACCTACCAGGCGACGGCACAGGACCGTGAGCGGGACTGGTACGTGGTCGACGCCGAAGGGAAGACCCTCGGTCGCCTCGCGACCCAGATCGCGGACGTCCTTCGCGGAAAGCGCAAGCCCACCTACACCCCGCACGTCGACGTCGGTGACTTCGTGATCGTCGTCAACGCCGAGAAGATCGTTGTCAGTGGCAACAAGCGCGCCGACAAGCGCTATTGGCGCCACAGCGGATATCCGGGCGGGATCCGCTTCCGCACGCTCGGGGAGATGCTCGAGCATCGGCCCGAGGAGGTGATCCGCAAGGCGGTCAAGGGGATGTTGCCGCGCAACCGGCTCGCCCGCCAGCAGCTCCGCAAGCTCAAGGTCTACGCGGGGCCCGATCATCCCCACGCCGCACAGAAGCCCGAGAAGCTCGAGATAGACACGCGAGAGCGCGCGCAAGCGCGACCCGAATCATGATGGACGAGGACCGGCAGCAGCCCGAAGAGCAGCAGACGCCCCCGGAGGAGCGGCAGACGCCTCCGGAGGAACAGCAGCCGGAGGAGGCACTGGCCGAGGACGCGGCCACGGAGGCCGAGGGCCCGGTTGACGAGGCGCCGGTGCCCGCCGGCGAGCCCGCCGGCCAGCCCGACTCCGACGAGGGGGCTCAGCCCGAGGAGGCCCTGGCCGAGGACGCCGCCACCGAGGACGACAGCGCCGCGGAGGAGGGGGCCGCGGGGGAGGCGGCCGCCGCGACCCCGGAGCAGCCGCCCGCGGCCGACGGCGGCGCGAAGAAGAAGGAGGAGGCGGTGCCCGGCGCCGAGCTCGAGCCGATCGCGATCGAGCCGGAGCGTGAGCTGGACGCGGAGGAGCGGGCCCGCCGCGAGGCCGCGGAAGAGGAGCGGATCCGTCGCGAGCGCGAGCAGCTGGGCGACGTCGACGAGACCGCACCGGTCGCGGCGAAGCCTGCCAAGCTCTCGGGCGACGCCCGGTTTGCGGCAACGGGGAAGAGGAAGTCGTCCGTTGCGCGCGTGATCCTGACCCCGGGCAACGGCAAGATTCAGGTCAACAAGCGCAGCATCGACGAGTACTTCCCTCGCTCCTATCTGCAGTCCGTCGCCAAGCAGCCGCTCACCCAGACCGGCTACGAGGACAACGTCGACCTGCGGATCCGGGTCCACGGCGGCGGGATCTCGGGCCAGGCCGCCGCCGTCCGTCACGGGATCGCCCGTGCGCTCTGCGACGTCGATCCGGCGCTACGGCCCGAGCTCAAGCGGAGGGGCATGCTGACCCGGGACGCCCGGGTCAAGGAGCGGCGGAAGGCGGGGTTGAAGAAGGCCCGCAAGAAGCCGCAGTTCTCCAAGCGCTAGCGTCCGCCCGCGTGGCGAAGAGGAAACTGTTCGGGACCGACGGGGTCCGCGGGCCGGTCGGCGAGCTTCTGACTCCTGACCTTGCGGTTCGGCTCGGGCGCGCCGCGGCGCTTCAGGCCGATCCGGAGCGCCCACAGGTCCTGATCATTCGCGACACGAGGGAGTCCGGCCCGATGCTCGAGGAGGCGCTCGCCGCGGGAGTGGCCGCGGGCGGCGGCGACGCGATGCTGGGTGGTGTCTTGCCGACTCCCGCGGCATCGGTCCTCACCAGGCGGCTCGGCTTCGATCTCGCCGCGGTCGTCTCCGCGTCCCACAACCCGTTCGGCGATAACGGGATCAAGTTTCTGAGCGCCGCCGGCACCAAGCTCGACGACGACTCCGAGGCAGCGATCGAGTCCCGATTGGGAGAGCAGGCCGGCGACCGTGTCGGAGGTGTCCGTGCGCTGGAGGGGGCCCTGGACGACTACATCCGCGAGCTTCGCACGGCGTTCCCGCTCGACCTCTCGGGGATGCGAATCGCGCTCGACTGCGCGAACGGTGCCACCTTCCGGGCCGCGCCGGCGACCTTCACAGCGCTGGGCGCGGAGCTCGAGCTCACGGGGGTCGAACCGGACGGGCGGAACATCAATGCCGACTGCGGGTCCACCCACCCGGATCGGGTGATCGAGCTCGTTCGGTCCTCCCGTGCCGACATCGGTTTCGCCTACGACGGGGACGGGGATCGGGTCCTGGCCGTGGACGGCAACGGCGGGCTCCACGACGGCGACGATCTGATCGCCCTGATCGCAACGGACCTCGATCGTCGGGGCGAGCTCCAGGGCGGGGTCGCCGTCACCGTGATGACCAACTTCGGATTCGTCGGTGCGATGGAGGGGGCGGGGATCGAGGTCGCCCAGACACAAGTCGGCGACCGCTACGTTGTCGAAGCGCTCCTGGAGCGGGACTGGCGGCTCGGCGGCGAGCAGTCGGGACACATCATCTGGACCGACTTCACCCCGACGGGCGACGGGATCGCTTCGTCCCTCCTCACCCTGCGGGCCCTCGGCGGCCAGCGGCTGGCGGACGCTGAGCCGTTCGAGCGGCTCCCACAGCGGCTCGAAAACGTCAGGGTCGCCGGCCGGGGCGCGATCCAGGGGGCGCAGGGCCTGTGGGGCGCCGTCGACGAGGAGAACGCCCGGCTCGACGGGCGGGGACGGGTCCTGGTCCGCCCATCGGGTACCGAGCCGCTGGTCCGCGTGATGGTCGAGGCTCCGAGCGAGGAGGAGTGCGAGGCGGTCTGCGGGCGCCTGGTGGCTGTCGTGGAGCGCGAGCTGGGCTAGCTCGGCCACGCAATTTGTGGCGAAGCCGTCTCCGACTACCCTGTAGCCCCTCAAATGTGCGGCATCGTCGGATACGTAGGTGACCGACCGTGCCGGGACCTGCTGATCGCCGGACTGGAGAAGCTCGAGTATCGAGGCTACGACTCGGCCGGCGTATCGGTGATCTCGGACGGCGAGATCGACAGCGTGCGCGCCGTCGGCAACCTCGCGAACCTCCGTGCTGCCGTCGAGCGGCATTCTCCCAACGGGTCGGGGTCCGTCGCGGTCGCCGCCCCTCCGGCTACGATCGGCCTGGGGCACACCCGCTGGGCGACCCACGGCCGGGTCACCGAGGAGAACGCGCACCCCCACGGCGACTGCGAGGACAAGATCCACATCGTCCTCAACGGGATCATCGAGAACCATGCCGAGCTTCGCCGCGACCTGACCGCGGAGGGTCACGAGTTCACCTCGGAGACCGACGCCGAGATCGTCTCCCACCTGATCGAGCGCCACTACGACGGGGACCCGACGGAGGCGGTCCGCGCAGCTTTCGCCGAGCTCAGGGGGCACTACGCGTTCGTGGCGATGCACCTCGATCACCCCGACACACTCGTCGCGGCGCGGAAGGAGTGCCCGCTGATCGTGGGGCTCGGCGATCGAGAGAACTTCGTCGCCTCGGCGATCCCGGCGTTCCTGGCGCAGACGCGCATGTCGCTGGGGATCAAGAACGACGAGATCGTCACGATCCGGAAGGACGAAGTGACGGTGACGGACGCGGAGGGCAACGTCCAGGAGCGGGCGCCGGAGCGGGTCACCTGGGACGAGGACGCCGCGGAGAAGGGCGGGTACGAGACCTTCATGCTGAAGGAGATCCACGAGCAGCCCGACGCGGTGGCCGAGACGATCACCGACAGGTTGCCGTCGCTCGACGGGGTCGACCTGTCCGACGTCGACCTCGACGACGATTTCCTGCGCGAAGTCCAGCGAATAGTGATCGTCGCCTGCGGGACCTCGTACCACGCGGGGCTGGTGGGCCGCTACGCGATCGAGCAGTGGGCCCGGGTGCCGGTCGAGATGGACATCGCATCCGAGTACCGCTATCGGGACCCGGTCCACCGGCCGGGAGACCTGGTGATCGGTGTGACCCAGTCGGGGGAGACCGCCGACACCCTCGCCGCGATGCGGCTCGCCCGCGAGAGCGGCTCCAAGGTCCTGGCGATAACGAACGTGATGGGAAGCCAGGCGACCCGCGATTCCGACGCCGTCCTCTTCACGCGCTCCGGGATCGAGATCAGCGTGGCGGCGACGAAGACCTTCGTCAGCCAGGTGGCGGCGATCTACCTGCTCGGGCTTCGGCTCGCGGAGCTTCGCGCGACGCTCCCGCGCGACCGGATCGCCGAGCTGGTCGCCGAGCTCAAGGCACTCCCGTCGAAGCTGCAGGAGGCGATCGTGCGCGCCGAGGAACAGGTCAGGCCGATTGCGAGAGCCGAGTGCGACAAGCGCTTCTTCATGTACATCGGCCGCCACATTGGGCTCGCTGTCTGCCTCGAGGCGGCCCTGAAGCTGAAGGAGATCTCCTACATCCCCGCCGACGCCTACGCGGCCGGGGAGATGAAGCACGGGCCGATCGCGCTTCTGGACGAGTCCACGCCGGTGGTCGCGGTGGCGACCGATAGTCCGGTGGTCGAGAAGATGCTCTCGAACATGGAGGAGGTCAGGGCACGGGGCGCACCCGTGATCGCGCTTGCAACCGAGGGATCGGGTGAGAAGATCGCCGAGGCCGCCGACCAGACGCTGTTCGTGCCGAGCACCGACTGGATTCTTCAGTCGATCGTTGCGATCGTTCCCCTCCAGTTGCTCGCGTACTACATCGCCCGGGAGAAGGGCCTGAACGTCGATCAGCCACGCAATCTGGCGAAGACGGTCACCGTCGAGTGATGCGAGGGCGCGCCGTGGACGCGAGCGCGCGCGCCAGCGCGATCCGATTGACGGGGTAGGCGCGATCCGTTTCACGTAGGATCACCGCCCTGTGACCCCCGGCCGCAGCACCAGGTGGCTGATCGGCTGCGCCGGCCTAGCCGTCATCGCCATCGCGGGATGTGGCGACGACGGCGGCGGGGAGGTCGACGTCGGCCCAGCGGCGGCCGTCCCGGAGAACACGCCAATCTACGTCGATGCGACCGTGAGGCCCGAGGGGACCGCCCAGACGGATGCGAACGCGGCGCTCGGCAAGATCCTCGACACCGGCGATCCCGGCGGGAAGATCGTCTCGCTGATCGACGAGCAGGGCCAGCAGGAGCCTCCGGAGCGGCGGTTCACATACGCGCAGGACATCGAGCCCTGGCTGGGAGACGACGTCGGGGTCTTCTTCACCACCTTCGCGGATGACCCCGACGGCGCGGCGGCGATCGAGACGACGGACCCGGACGCCGCTCTCGCCTTCGCCCGTAAGCTTGCCGGGGCGACCGAGAGCACCCCCCCGCCGGAGGAATACAACGGCGCCTCCTACCAGACCGATCCCGAACAGGGCAAGGAGGTCTTCGGCGTCGTCGACGACTTCCTGGTCCAGGGCAGCCTGGAGGGGTTCAAGGCCGCGGTCGACGCGTCGAACGGGGACTCGCTGGGCGACTCGGATGACTTCACCGACGCGATTGGGGATCTCCCCGAGGAGCGGCTCGGGACCCTCTACACGGTCCCGAGGAGCCTGCTCGAGGCGATCCCACCGGAGGACCTCCAGCCCGGCGGTCAGGACGTGATCGAGCAGGTGGGGGGAGAGAACCTCGACGCCCCGGTGTCGGGGTCACTGACCGCGTCCGAGGACAGCTTCGACCTCGAGTTCACCGGAGGGGGCGACGAGGTCGATACCCCGGAGAGCTCCCTCGTCGCCGAGGTCCCCGCGGATTCATGGCTCGCCTTCGGGATCGGTGATCTCGGGGCGAGCGTCAAACAGATCCTGGATCAGCTCAGGGAGTCGGACATCCCCGGGTTCGAGCAGGGCCTCTCACAGGCCGAGCGGGCGACCGGGGCATCAGTCGACGAGCTGACCGGGGCCCTGGGTGACGCCGCCCTCTACGTCAAGGGCACCACCGAGCCCACCCTCGCGGGGGCCCTCGTGATCCAGGTGAACGACGCCGAGCTGACCGGACGGCTGCTGAGGCAGCTGCAGGGCCTGCTCACCCTCGGCGGTGCCTCCGGGGTCAAGCAGCTCAACCTCCAGGGAGGTGGCTCGGGGATCCAGTTCAACGTGCCGAGCGAGTTCCCGCGGCCGATCGAGCTAGCCCAGCAGGACGACAGGTTCGTGATCGCCTACGGCGCCGGCTCCGCGCAAGAGGCCCTTCAGCCCGGCCAGCAGCTCGCCAGTTCAGCCTCCTTCGGCGCCGCGCAGGGCCAGATCTCCGACCTCGGGGCCGACCTCTTCCTCAGCTTCCCCGCGATCTTCCAGCTCGCCGAGTCCGGCGGCGCAAAGGCGGACCCCGATTACGCGCAGGCGAAGCCCTACATCAACGCCCTCGACTACCTCATCTCGGGCTCAGGCAGTGACGATGGGAACACCGAGGTGAAGGCCGTCCTCGGGCTGAGGTGAGGCCGCCGTGGCGGTTGGTCTCGGCATAGATCTGATCGAGATCGAGCGGATCGAGCGCGCCCTCGACCGCCGCCCGCGCCTGGCGAATCACCTCTTCACCCCGGCCGAGCTCGCCTACGCCCAAGGCCGAGGCCGACCCGGCCGGCACCTGGCGGTACGGTTCGCCGCCAAGGAGGCGGTAATCAAGGCCCTCGGTCGCTCCGTCCCACCGCGTGAGATAGAGATCGAGTCGGGCAAGCCCCCGACAGTCCGCCTGCGCGGGGGGGCGGCGAGAGCCGCGGGCGATGCCGAGGTCTCCATATCCCTTACGCATTCGCGTGAGTCCGCCGCGGCCGTCGCCATCGCCCTCGGCTAGCGGCGCGACCGGAGAGGGCCGTGGGCCGGGGTAGTCTGGCGCCGATGGAGGACTGGCTCGACCCCTGCCTGGACGCCGAGGAGATGCGCGCGGCGGACCGCTGGGCGATCCAGGACCGGGGCGTGCCTTCACTGGAGCTGATGGAGACCGCGGGCCGAGCGGTCGCGGAGACCGCCGCCGAGCGCGCGGGCTCGGGGCGAGCGGCGGTGGTGTGCGGCAAGGGCAACAACGGCGGCGACGGGCTTGTCGCCGCGAGGGTCCTCACCGAGATGGGATTTGAGGTCGACGCGCTCCTGCTCGGGCGGCCCGATGGCCTCTCCGATGACGCACTGGCGAACTTGGACCGCTTCGCCGCCGCCCGGCACGTCGAGCCCGGCGAGATCGCGACCGCAATCGAGGGCGTCGGCGTGATCATCGACGCGATCTTCGGAACCGGGTTCGCGGGAGCGCCACGCGATCCCGCCACCTCGGCTATCGAGGCGATCAACGAGGCTTCGATACCCGTCGTCGCGACGGACGTCGCATCCGGCGTGAACGCTTCGACCGGGGAGGTCGAGGGAACGGCGGTGGCCGCCGATGTGACCGTGACCTTCCACGCGCCGAAGCTCGGCCACTGGATCGCTCCGGGGAAGCAGCACACCGGTGAGCTCCGGGTCGCTCCGATCGGAATTCCGGAGGGCGCTCCAACGAAGCCCCGGGCCGGTCTGATCGGCGAGAGCGTGCTCGGACTGGCACCGCGCCGCGTTGCCGGCTCGACGAAGTTCAGCTCGGGACAGGTTGTGATCGTCGGGGGCTCACGCGGACTGACGGGCGCCGTCTGCCTGGCGGCGCTCGGCGCGATCCGCACCGGGGCCGGATACGCGACCGTGGCGGTGCCGGCGGACCTCGAGCGGACCTTCGAGGCCAAGCTGACAGAGGTGATGTCCGTCGGCTGCGCGAGCCGGGATGGACGCCTGCGCCCGGCGGCCTCGGAGCAGATCCTGGGCGCCGTCGAGCGAGCCGGGTGCGTCGTCCTCGGATCGGGGATGGGCCGCGAGCAGGGGACCCAGCGACTGATCCAGGAGCTCACCCAGCGTGTCGATGCGCCGCTGGTGATCGACGCCGACGGGCTGAACGCGCACGCCGGGCGGATCGACGGTCTGACCGATCGGGGGGGACCCCTCGTCCTCACCCCGCACGCCGGCGAGATGGCCCGCCTGCTGACCGATCCCGAGGCGATCGAGGCGAAGCGCCTCGAGAGCGCCCGGGAGGCGGCGAGGCGGAGTGGGGGGATCGTGCTGCTGAAGGGCGACGACACGATCGTCACCGACGGTGAGCGGACCGCGATCAACACCGTCTCGAGCCCGCAGCTCGCGACCGCCGGGACCGGCGACGTGCTGGCCGGGATGATCGGGGCGCTGATCGCGCGCGGACTGGAGCCGTTCACGGCGACATGCGCAGCGGCAATCGCGCACTCGCGAGCTGGCCGCGCGGCGGGCGATCGGATCGGAGGCGACTCGGTGATCGCCGGCGACGTGATCGACTCGATCCCGGCGGGGCTGGCGGTCTGAGTCCTCCGGAGAACACCAGCAGGGCGGTGGCGAGGATCGACCTCGGCGCCGTCGAGCGCAATTGCCGGCTGCTCTCCGACCGCGTCGGGCGCGACACGGAGCTCTGTGCCGTCGTCAAGGCGAACGGATATGGACACGGGGCGGCCGCGTGCGCCGCGGCAGCGATCCGGGGTGGCGCGAGCGCCCTGGCGGTTGCCGCCGCGGCCGAGGCCGAGGAGCTCCGGCTCCACTTCGCCGAGGCACGGATCCTCGTGATGGGCGCGCTGACCGAGGCGGAGCTCCGAGCCGCGCTGGTCGCGCGCGCGGAGATCGCCGTGTGGCGAGCTGGATTCGGGGCGTTGTGCTCGCGGCTCGCGGGCGAGCTGCGTGACCCTGCGAGGGTGCACCTGAAACTCGACAGCGGCATGGGCCGCCTGGGCGAGCGAGACCCCGCGAAACTGATCGAGCTGGCGCGGACCTGTGAGGCCGACCCCAACCTGGAGCTGGCCGGAGTCTGGACGCATTTCGCCACCGCTGACGAGCAGGGCGACGACTACCTCGGCGCCCAGCTCGCCGCATTCGCTCCGGCCGCGGACGCCGTCCGCGAGATCGCTCCCGGCTGCATCGTCCACGCCGCGAACAGCGCCGCGACCCTCAGGGAGCCGGCCTCGCACTTCGACATGGTCCGCTGCGGAATCGCCGTCTACGGCCTGGATCCATTCCATCGCGATCCCGCCGAGCACGGGCTCGAGCCGGCGCTCGAGCTGCACTCCTACGTCGCCGACGTGAAGCGCTTCGAGCGAGGGGCGAGCGCCGGATACGGTCGTCGTTGGCGGGCGCCCGAGGACACCTGGGTCGGGGTCCTCCCGATCGGCTACGGAGACGGCGTCCGGCGGGGGCTGAGCAACAACGCCGAGGTACTGGTTGGCGGTCATCGCCACCCCCTCGTTGGAACCGTCTCGATGGACAACATCACGATCGATCTCGGCCCCGAGACCGACGTCGAGCCGGGGGCCCCGGCGGTCCTGATCGGCGCCCAGGGCACGGACAGGATCGCGGCCGAGGAGCTCGCCGCGCGGCTGGACACGATCAACTACGAGATCACCTGCGGGATCTCCTCTCGGGTCCCCCGCGAGATGAGCGGATGAGCGGGGGGTCGCTGCACGCGGCGATCTCCTCGGCACCCTCCCTCGCGGCTGCGCGTGCCGCGCTCGAGGGGGAGGAGGAGGTCTGGATCGTCGGTGGCGCAATTCGCGACGCCCTGCTCGGCGAACGGGTGATCGACGCCGACCTCGCCGTCGAGCCGGGAGGGGAGGAGGAGGCCGCGCGGGCGATCGCGAAGGTCGCGGGAGGGTTTTCGTTCGCGCTCTCCGAGGAGCACGCGACCTGGCGGGCGGTCTCGTCCGAAGACGAGTGGCATGTCGACGTGGCGCCGCTCCGAGCGGAAACGATCGAGGACGATCTTCGCGCTCGGGATTTCACCGTGAACGCGATCGCGGTCCCGCTCGCGGGAGGCGATCCGCTCGATCCCACCGGGGGACTCGGCGACGCGGATCGGCACGTGCTGCGGGCCGCGTCCGAAGCGTCCTTCGAGCGCGATCCGATCAGGCTTCTTCGCGCCGTCCGGCTCGCCGCCGGCCATCGGCTGACGATTGACCCGGCGACCTCCAACCTCGCGCGCGCCGCATCCGCTCGCGCCGCTGATCCCGCCGGCGAGCGGCAGTTCGCCGAGCTCCGCGGGTTCGTCGACGGGCCGGATCCCCTCGGCGGGCTGAATCTGATGGGCGACCTCGCTTTGACTCCCATCGTGCTCCCCGAGCTCGAGGCGCTCAGGGGGGTCGTTCAGAACCCGAACCACCATCTCGACGTGTTCGGTCACACCCTCGCCGTACTCGAGCAGTGGCTCGCGATCGAGGTGGACGTGGCGGGGTTCGCCGGCGCGCTGGTCGACGAGATCGGGGAGTTCCTCGCGGAGCCCGTGGCCGACGAGCTCACGCGTCGCGGGGCGCTCCGCTTCGGGGCCCTGTTTCACGACCTGGGCAAGCCCGCGACCCGCTCGGAGGGCTTCGGGTACGTGACGTTCATCGGGCACGACGAGGTCGGAGCGAGGATCACCGCCGAGATCTGCGAGCGGCTGCGGACGAGCCGCCGTCTCAGCGAGACCCTTCAGGGTCTCGCCCTCCACCACCTTCGCCTGGGATTCCTGATCCATCAGCGGCCGCTGTCTCGGCGCGCCGTCTACGAGTATCTCGTGGCGACTGAGCCCGTGGCCGCAGATGTCACCCTGCTCAGCGTCGCCGATCGACTCGCTGCCCGCGGCGAGGGACCGCTCGCGAGCCCCGAGATGGTGGAGGCACATCTCGACCTCGCCAGGGAGATGCTGCGGGAGGCCCTCGCGTGGCACCGGGATGGGCCTCCACGGCCGCCGCTCACGGGTGACGATCTCGAGCGGGAGCTGGGCATCGAGCCCGGCCCGGAGATGGGCCGGATTCTCGAGGAGCTGCGAGCGGCCGCCTTCGCGGGCGAGGTCAGTGGTCGCGACGACGCGCTCCAGCGGGCGCGACAGCTCCGATAGCCGTCGACGGCTGTTCAGGAGCTTGACAAGGACAATGCAAGGTCTCCGCGTACCCCTCAGGGGCGCTTCGGCGCTCTCCGGAGTAGGAGTCTCGACTCAATAGAAGGGACAAACCAACCATGAAGAAGCTTCTCAGTGCGTGTGCCGTGCTCGCGCTGGCGATCGGGCTCGTGGTCGCGCCCGGTGCCGTCGCCAAGAAGGGCCCCAAGAACGTGGGCGGTACGGTCAGCGTCAGCGTCGCGCCGACGACGATCACGACCGAGACGACCGTGACCGCGAGCGGCAATGTCGCGAGCAACAGCAACTGCCGCAAGGACCGCACGGTCCACCTCTACTGGTCGGGCGCTCCGACCACCGAGGTCGGCTCGGCGACGACCCGCTCGAACGGGAACTACACCGCCACCGTCCCGGCGCCGACGACCACGGGCCAGATGCTGCTTGCCAAGGTCGATCAGGTGACTCGGAAGGTCGGGAGCAAGAAGAAGGGCAAGAAGACCAAGAAGGGTCGCCCCTTCAATTGCATGATCATCAACGGCGCGAGCGCGCCGGTCACGATCGCTACTTAGCCTGCCGATTGCATGAGCTCGGATGACTGCCTGTTCTGCGGCATCGTCGCGGGTTCGATCCCGAGCCAGACGATCGCCTCCGACGAGCGCACCATGGCGTTCATGGACATCAACCCGGCGACGCCGGGGCACGCCCTGGTGATCCCCCGGCGGCACTCGACGGACCTGCTCGAGATCAGCCCCGACGACCTCGCCGCGACCACGACGGCGGCTCAGCGGCTCGCCAGGCGGATGAAGGACGTCCTGGACGCCGACGGAGTCAACCTGATCAACGCCTGCGGAGCAGCCGCCTGGCAGAGCGTGTTCCACTTCCACATCCACGTCGTTCCCCGCTACGAGGACGACCCGCTCGAGCTTCCCTGGACCCCGAGCAAGGGCGACACCGACGAGATCACCCGGATCGCCGCGAGACTACGCGAGGGTGCTCCATGATTCGAGGGCGCGCCGCCGGGCGCGACCCGTTTGATCGGTGAGGAGCAACCCGTTTCATGGCGAAGAGTTCACCAATCACCCTCGAGCGCGACGGAAACGTCGCCTCGATCGTCCTGGACAACCCCCCGCTCAACCTGTTCGGCGACGAGGCCTGGGCGGCCCTGACGTCATGCCTGGAGGAGGTGGAGGGATCCGATGCCCGCGCGCTCGTCTGGCGGGCGGAGGGCGAGATCTTCACCGGGGGAGTCGACGTCAACGCCTTCAAGCGTCGAGTCGATCGGGGCGGCCAGTCGGACTTGGGGTCGCTGATCGTCGTCGCCCAGCGACTCGAGCGGCTCGAGATCCCCACCCTGGCGCTCGTGCACGGCCTCTGCCTCACCGCGGGACTGGAGGTCGCGCTCGCCTGCGACATGATCTGGGCGACGGAGTCGGCTCGCTTCGGCCTGGTCGAGGCCGTCGTCGGTCTCACGCCTGGCGCCGGGGGGACGCAGAGGATGGCCGAGCGCGCCGGGCCCGCTCGCGCCACCGAGTTCGTGATGAGCGGCGGCCTCTACGACGCCGAGACGCTGGAGCGCTGGAACGTGGTAAATCGCATCGTTCCCGACGACGCCCTGATCGAGAATGGGATGAAATTCGCCCACAGGCTCGCGGACGGTCCGACCCTTGCGCATGCGGCGACGAAGCGGATCGTCCGCGCCTACCGTGCGGGCGGCGTCGACGAGGCCGACCGGATCACGCCCGACCAGTTCGTCGAGCTGTTCTCCTCGGAGGACCTGAAGAACGCGGTGGAGAGCTTCCTCACCGAGGGCCCGGGCAAGGCGAAATTCGAAGGCCGCTGAGCGAGGCGCTACCCTGCCCGGTCGCATATGGCGAAGGAAGAGAAGATCGAGATGGAGGGCGAGATCACCGAGGCCCTGCCCAACACCATGTTCCGGGTGAAGCTGGACAACGACCACGAGGTGCTGGGGCACATCTCGGGAAAGATGCGGCGCCACTACATCCGCATCCTCCCGGGTGATCGGGTGAAGATCGAGCTCTCTCCGTACGACCTCGATCGCGGGCGGATCACCTACCGCTACAAGTAGCGCGGCGGTAAGCTCGTTCCTCGAAATAAACGAGGAGGAGAGAACTCGATGAAGGCGGGAAAGCTACTCGCGATTCTTGCGGTCGCAGCGCTCGGCCTTGGGTTGCTCAGCGCCACGGCGCTAGCCGGGAAGAAGAAGAAGACCGTGGTCGTCTTCTTCACCCAGAGTCCGAAGATCAACAAGGCCGGCAAGGTGACGGCGAAGGGGACGCTGAACACGGCGAGCGTCTGCAAGCCGAATCGGGGAATGAGGCTTCAGGTCCTGGACGCGAGCGGGGTGGTGATCGCAACGTTGGACGGCGCGACGTCGGACGAGAGCGGCAACTGGCTGCTCTCGGGCCAGCTGCCGAGCACGCTCCCCGCGGGGACCAACTACTTGCGAGTGAAGGCGACGAAGCGGTCGGTCAAGAAGTTCGTCTGCAAGGCCGGGGTGTCGCCCCTGGTGCCCGTCCCGGTCTGACGCGCCGTGAAGCGCCGGCTCGACGGCGAGGAGCAGCCGCTTCACCGCAATTCACAGGCCGTGAGTGCCGCTCAGGGCAGATACGAGGCCGAGGCCGCCTGGTCCGGCTCGACCAGTTCGGCGATTAGCGAGGACCAGCCGAACTCCTTGGCGCCGAGGCCGTCGCCGGTGTAGGGGTCGTAGAACTCGCGCAGGCCCTCCGCCAGAACCGCCTCGCAGAGCCGCGTGGTCATTTCACGCGCCTGAGCGGCGTAACCCAGGCGCAGCAGCCCGATCCAGAGCAGCCAGGCCGAGTTGATCCAGGTCGGTCCCCGCCAGTACAGCCGGCGCAGGGGCCCCTTCCACTTCCGGGGCTCGAAGGTGGGCTCGTCGGCCGAGACGGAGGGCGGGGCGAAGGGAAGCCAGTACCTGCCCTCGTCCAGGAGGTGCTCCTCGATGAGGCGCCGCCCGATCTCCTCCGGCAGATCGGGCAGGGAGAGCGGGGCGAGCGCGGACCAGGTGGAGGTCCGGACGCGATGGTCGCCCCCGGCTGGATCGGTGCGATCCGGCTTCGCCACCTCGCCCCTTGCGAGATCCAGGAAGAGCCCGCGACGCTCGTCCCAGAGGCGCTCGACCAGAGCGGGCGTGATCGACGGCTCTCCGGCGGCGAGCCGGGCCAGGCACCAGAGGACGTTCGTGACCACCTCGCACATCACCGGTCCGCCCGCACCGAGGACCCTCCGCACATCCCACCCGAGCCGCCTGTTTCTCGCGATCAGGAAGGGGAAGAGTGGCCTCGCGTGCGCGCGGAAGCCCCATACCGGATCGAACTTCGATGAGGAGTCGAGACCGGACTCGTCCGGCTGGACGAGCCAGAGCAGGCCGTCCCCGTCGAGGTCGCGGTTCGCCTCGAGCCATCGGTGGTGGGCCGCGATCCGGGGCTCGTCGGCGGGGTCGCCGACCGCGATCCGCCACGCCCAGGCGAGCAGCGGCGGCTGGATCGTCGAGGTGCTTGGCGCGTCGCGGGAGGTGACGTTGTAGGTCCACCGCCGCTGCCAGTCCACCGGGCGGTCCCAGAAGATCGTGTGCCCGATGAACCCGTCGGGGGCCCCGCCGTCGATCAGGCTGCGGAGCTCGCGCTCCGCGCGGTTGGGATCGAAGCGTCGCCAGACGATCGCGTGGAAGCAGGAGTCCCAGTACCACTGCCATGGGTAATGGCCGGGGCTGGGGCGGGCGTATCCGAACGGGACCCCTTCCCGCTCGCCCTCGATCCAGCTCGCGCGGAGAGTCTCCTCGGCGAGCTCGAGCACCCGGCTGGCGGCGGTGGAGACGGACACAGCGGCATAGACTGACGCTTTGGTCAGCTCGATCAACGAATCGCTGCTCCAGTCGTGGCTACGGCCCCTGCTCGCGGACCTGCCGGGCACCTCTCTATTCGATGTGCACACCCACATCGGCTCCAACGATCCGGACGGCGCCCGCCTTTCGGGCGAGCAGCTGATCGCGATCCTCGAGCCACTCGACGCTCGCGGCGTGGTCTTTCCGATGAACGAGCCGGGCGGCTACAGCGAGGCGAACGACATGATCCTCGCGGACGCGGCCGCCTCAGACGGGCGACTGGTGCCGTTCTGCCGGCTGAACCCGAACGACGGCGCGGTCGTGGAGGCGACGCGCTGCATCGAGGCCGGGGCGCGGGGGATCAAGCTTCATCCGCGCTCGGACGACTTCCTGATGCATTCCCCCGAGGCGCGCGAGATCTTCGCCGTTGCGAACGCGCATCGGTTACCCGTCCTCGTCCACGCGGGCCGCGGGATCCCGGCGCTCGGTCGGGACACCCTGGAGCTCTCCGACGCCTTTCCCCGGGCGCGGATCATCCTCGCGCACGCTGCCGTCTCGGACCTCAGCTGGATCTGGCGGCACATGGCCGACCACCAGAACGTCTTCATCGACACGTCCTGGTGGGTTCCGGCGGATCTCACCTTCCTCTTCTCGCACGTTCCCCCGGGGCAGATCCTGTTCGGGAGCGACGTACCGTATGGCGCGCCGGCGTTGAACGCGATCCTGACGATTCGCTGCGGATTGGGGACGGGCCTGTCGACGGATCAGATCCAGGGCGTCTGCGGCGCTCAGCTCGAGCGGCTCCTGTCCGGCGAGCCCGTCCTGGACCTCGGCCCGGCACCCGGACCTCCCAACGGTGAGCGTGATCTCGTCCTCGAGCGGGTCTGTCTCTATGCGATGGCCGCGCTGGCGCGGATGATCGTCGGCGCCGATTCCGAGGAACTCGTCGGCCTCGCAAAGCTCGCGGCCGAGGTGGAGGACGACGCCCCGAACGCCGCGACCTGCCGGACGATCACCGAGCTGATCTCGCTTCAGGCCGAGTCCCTCGCCGAGGTGAGCGCGAAGGAGCTCGCCACCCCGTCGACCCAGCGGCTCGCCCTCCTCACGCCCCTGCTGCTCGCGGCGCTGCTCGCCGCGACTCCCGGCGTCCCTGCTCCGACGGAGCCGCTCGAGGTCTAGGCAAGCGCCAGAAAGGGGCCCTCTCAGGCGACGGCGGCGGGGCGAAGTTCCACGAACTCGCGGCCCGTGGCCCGCTCCAGCGCCTCGGCGGCATCCAGCAGCAGCGCGTCCGAGCCCCAGCGCCCGAGCAGCTGGAGTCCGACGGGCATGCCCTCGTCGAGGCCGACCGGCACGCTGACGCCCGGGATCCCGGTTAGGTTCGCGATCACGCCCGCGCGGGCGTTGCCCGCGTCCGCCGAGGCGATCCCGGATGGCAGCTCAATGATCGGCTCGGCGAGCGGCGGCGCGACCGCCGGGACGGTCGGCCAGGCGAGCAGGTCGATCCGCTCGAACAGCGCGGCGAGGGAGCGGCGAGCCTGGGTCCGCACGAGGAAGGCGCGCGCGGTGAGGCTCATCGGAAGCACCGCCCGCAGCTTGATCAGGCTGCGATTGATGGCGCTGATCTCCGGGCTGAGCGAGTTCAACCGCTCCGGGGTGAGCTCGGCCGCTCCCTCCGCTTGGGCGACGAGCAGCGCCGCTGGAAGATGGAGCTCGTCGGCGGGGAGCTCCACGTCGATCACCTCGCCGTCGACCTCAGCCCGAAGGGACTCGAGCGCGGATTCGCAGGCGGCGAGGACGCCGGGGGCGGAGTCGCTCCAGTGCGGATCGCGGACGACGCCGATCCGCAGGCCGCTCGGCTCGCCCGGGGGAAGCTGCTCGCCGAACAGGACCGAGGCGAGGAGGCGGGCGTCGCCGGCGTCGCGGCAGAGGGGGCCGGAGACGATCGTCTCGGTGACCGGCGCGAGGTGGTGGCCCTCCATCGCGGAGCGGCCGAAGGTCGGCTTCAGGCCGGTGAGCCCGCAGTAGGCGGCCGGGTACCTGATCGATCCGAGCCCGTCCGCCCCGACGGCGCCCGCGACCAGCCCACCCGCGACCGAGGCGGCCGGTCCGCTGGAGGAGCCGCCGGGGCAGCGGTCGAGGTCCCACGGGTTATGGGTCGGGCCGTAGAAGGACGCGTTCCCGGTGCTGCTGGTGCCGAGCTCGTGCATGTTCGCGACCGCGGCGATCACCGCTCCCGCGTCGCGGAGGGCGCGATAGGGGGCGGACTCGCCGGGCTCGACCCCGAGGTGCTCCGGTGGGGCGCCGAAGGTGTGGCCCCTCCAGGGCAGCGGCCATTCGTCCTTGATCACTACCGGGACGCCGCGGAGCGGGCCCTCCGGGGCCTCCTCGAGCATCCGGCGCGATCGGTCGGGAAAGGTGGCCACGATCGCGTTCAGGTCGGGGTTTCGCCGCTCGATTCGCTCCAGGCAGGCGTCGAGGAGCTCGGCGGGATCGACCTCGCCCTCGGCGACCGCCGCCGCCTGCCGGCGCAGGCCCAGATCGAGCGCGTCGCTCATCGGACCGGCGCCCGGGAGAGGTCGATCTCGCGCTCCGGCGCCACCCCGCTCAGGTCGGCGTCGCGAAGAAGGTCCATCGCGGGCTCGTAGACCGACCAGACCCCGGCGATCACCGCCCGCTCGGTGTCGTCCGCCTCGATTCCGAAGACCTCCAGGGCGCCCTCGAGATAGCTCTGGAATGCGGATCCCGGCTCCACGCGCCCAAGGCTAGCTGCCCGCCTGCAAGGGAAACCCGCAACCATCCACGAAATGAGGTGTTCAATGAGGTTCATGGGCCAGGACGCTCACGTTCTCGCACGCCTGCACAGATGCGAGGGTGCTCCGCCAGGAGCAACCCGTTTGTGCTGCGTTCTTGCGGTCGCGATCTTCGCGGCGACCCTCGCGATCGTGCTCGGCACCGGCGCCGCCGGCGCCGCACCGAGGGTGGTCGTCCTGGGGGCCGCCACTCCGGCGACCCCGTCCTGTCCCACCAACTGCCAGGCGGTCGGGAAGACGACGGGCTTCCAGATCGGGATCACCGGCGCGAGGAATCCCTTCGTGGTCTCGTTCCGAGGGAGGATCGTCGCCTGGTCGATCAAGACCGGCGCGCCGAGCACGAAGCCGAATCCGAACAACGACAACCAGAGCGACATGGAGTTCTTCAACAAGACGTTCGGCGGTGCGCCGAGCGCCCGGATCGCGGTGCTCAAGCCGATCATGAAGAAGGTCAAGGCCGGCAAGCCGATCTACAAGCTGAAGAGCCAGTCGCCGGTCGAGCCTCTCTCCGACTTCCTCGGACAGACCACGACCTTCACCCTGGACACCCCGCTTCGGGTGAAGCCGAACAACGTCGTCGCCCTCAGCGTGCCGACCTGGGCGCCGGCCTTCGCGATCAACCAGAGCGCCGACACCAAGTGGCAGGCGAGTCGCAAGAAGACCGCCTGCACGAACACCGCCGACATCCTCGCCGGGACGCCTCAGGAGGCGGTCGGCAGCGAGCGCGCCTACGGCTGCGTCTACAAGACCGCCCGGCTGCTCTACTCGGCGACCGTCGTCGCCGATCCGAATCAGCCGGCGCCGCCGAAGAAGAAGAAGTAGATCCGGCGCGCCGCTAGGCGCGACCCGTTTGACGGCGAAGCCGGGAGCCCGGTGACTACCCGCAAGCCTCCGGGTTCTGCTCGCACATCTCCTCGAAGGCCTCCTGCGGGCTTCCCGCCGGGGGCGGGACGTCGTTCTCCGGCGAGTCGGGCTTGCCGGGGTCAAAGGACCCGTCCTTGGGGGTGGTGGTGGCGTCGGGAGCGAGGCCTCCGGAGGGTGGCTCGGCGGAGGGCGTAGTGGGGACGCTGGGCGCGGTCACAGAGGGAATCGAAACCGACGGGCTCGTGTCGTTCGACTCGTCATCCCCGCAACCCGCCACCCCGGATGCGGCGGCGATCAGAGCAAGCGGGATGAGCAGGCCACGCCGAAGCCTCACGACCCGTCGAGGGCCGGCTGGCGGAGCCCGCAGTGGGGGCAGTCGCTGACGTCGAGCCCGATCAACTGGTCACAGCGCCTGCACGCCCGGAGGTTCTCCGGTGCGCGGACGAGGGCGGATTCCGACGGGGCGAGTGGCAGCCTCGCCGCGACCACCTCCATCTCCTCGCCGCTCTCGCGATCGACGTAGACGCCGCCGGGCCGGGCCATGGCGAGCGCCTCTCGGCCGGAGGCCGGGGCGCGCAGCCGATAGGTCTGCTCCGGGTTCTGCACGGGCGCACGATAACAATGACCCCGCCCGGCAATACCGTTCCCCGGCGTGAGAGTGCTGATCTTCCATGGGTACCTGCTGCACGGGACGGGAAGCAACGTCTACAACGCCAGCCTCGCCCAAGCGCTCGCCGGGATGGGCCACGAGGTGCACCTCATCTGCCAGGACCGCCGGGCGGCGGAGCTCGAGTGGGTTGACGGGAGGGTGACCGTCCACGTGCCCGACATCGGCGGGCTGCTTCCCGTCTATGTCGTGGATCGTTACGAGGGCTTCGAGGTAAAGACCTTCCCCGAACTCAGCGACGAGGAGCTCGACCGATACCTGGAGTCGAACGTGATCGCAGTGCGAGAGGTGGTCGACCGCCATGGTGAGCCCGACGCGGCGCTCGCCAACCACCTGGTAATGGGCCCCGCGATCCTTGCGAGGGCCGGTCTCCGGTTCGCGATCAAGGTGCATGGATCGGACCTCTCATACACCGTGCTGCCGCACCGGGAGCGGTTTGCGCGATATGCCCGCGAGGGCGCCGACTCCGCGAACGGCATCCTGGTCGGCTCGTCCCACACCGCTCAGGATCTGTTCGAGGCCTTGCCGGACCCGGCGGTGAGGGAGCGGACCCGGCTGGGTCCGCCGGGCGTGGACGTGCACCGCTTCCGGCCTCATCCTGCGCCCGAGGCCCGCGAGCTGCTCGAGGGCCTCGAGAATCGGCTGCGGGCTGAACCTGCGGGCGCCGGGGACTCGTTCGGTCGGGACGGCCCCGCGATCGCCGCAGCTCTGCGCGGCTGGGCGAGCGGCGATGAGCGCGTCCTCTTCGTCGGCAAGCTGCTCGTCAACAAGGGCGTCGACCTGCTCGCCGCCGCCTGGCCGCTGATCCACCGCGAGCGCCGGGCGGCCGGGGCCGATTCGCCCCGCCTGCTGTTCGTCGGCTTCGGCGCCTTCGAGCCGGGTCTGCGCGCCCTGATCGAGGCGCTCGCGGCGGGCGATCTCGAGGCCGCCCGCGAGGTCGCGGCTCGCGGGCGCGGCTACGAGGGGGCAGAGGAGGGGCCCCTGCCGATCCTCTCCGGCTTCCTCGCCCACCCGCCGGAGGGCTACGCGGACGCGGCCCGGAGCGCGGCGGGCTCGGTCCTGATCGGCGGTCGCCTCGAGCACGATGAGGTCGCGGACGTGATGCCGGCGGCCGACGCGTTCGCGATGCCCAGCACGTTCCCGGAGGCCTTCGGGATGGTGCCCGCGGAGTCCGCCGCCTGTGGGGTGCCGCCGGTCTCGGCAGACCATTCCGGGATGCGCGAGGTCTCGCGGCTGCTCGCCGATGCGCTCGATCCGGCCCTGGCCCCGTTGCTCGGGTTCGCCGTCGCTCCCGGGGCGGTCACCGAGCTGGCCGAGCGCCTGAGCGGGTGGCTCGCGCTGGATCCCAAGCGGCGCCGCGAGGCCGGGCAGGCCCTCGCCGCCCGGGTCGAGGAGCTCTGGAGCTGGGAGGAGGTCGCCAGGGGCGTCATAGCAGCTTCGCGCGGTGAGCTTGACCGCCTTACCCGGGTTGCCGGCTGACTCCTGAATAGAATGCCCGCGCGATGCGTGACGTCCCGATTCCAAAGCTGATCGCGGCGATCATCGTCCTCACCGTGATCGTCTCGGTGATCATGCTGATTCCGGACTGGAACGGCGATGCGGCCTCGACCGCCGCCGGGCCGATCGACACGTTGCTCGATGTGATGATCGTCCTCTCCTCGTTCGTCTTCTCGATCGTGATGGTGATGCTCGTCTACTCGCTCTGGCGCTGGCGGGCGAGACCGGGCGACGAGTCGGACGGCGCGCCGATCCACGGCAACACCAGGCTCGAGATCGCCTGGACGGTGATCCCGACCGTGATCGTGCTGTTCGGCGCGATCTACTCGTGGATCGTCCTCGCCGACATCGAGGCCCGCGAGTCGGACCGGATGGTGGTCGATGTCTATGGGCAGCAGTTCGCCTGGCGCTTCGAGTATCCGGAGGAGGGCGTCACTTCGCGTGAGCTCCACGTCCCGGTGGATCGCCAGGTCGAGTTCCGGCTGCACGCGCTCGACGTGATCCACTCCTTCTGGGTACCCGAGTGGAGGATCAAGAAGGACGCGGTCCCGGGGATCACGACACGCGCATTCGTGACACCGGACACCGTCCCTGACGGTCCGCTGACGCTGGTCTGCACCGAGCTCTGCGGAGCGGGGCACGCGACGATGCGAGCGCCGGTGATAGTCGAGGGCTCGCAGGCGGACTTCGACGCCTGGTCCGCCGCCCAGGACCCGATCCCCGAGAACAGCCCGAAGGGGGCGACGATCCCCGCCCAGGAGGAGCCCCGGTGAGCGCGATTGCGATAATCGGTGAAATGGAAGGATGGCGGGAGTGACCGCGGCACTCTTGAAGCGCCCCGGCTGGTGGCGGGCGCTTTCGTACACGATCATTGCCGGCGCGTTCGGCTTCGGGCTGGTCGTCCTCCTGCGCGAGATCTCCGGGCTGCCGATCTTCCAGACCGATCAGACCGGCTATCCGCACGTCGTCGTCCCCGCGATCACCGCCCCCCTGGGGTTCCTGATCGGAATCGGCTGCTTCGACTACTGGCTGCGGTGGGCCGTCGGCGCACCGACCTTCCCGGCGGAGCGCGAGCACGACGACCACGGCGCTTACACCTTGCGGGACTACTTCAAGGTCAACACCGATCACAAGGTGATCGGGATCCAGTACATCGTCACCACCTTCTTCTTCTTCTTCGCGGGCGGCCTGATCGCGATGATCATGCGCGCCGAGCTCGCCCAGCCGGGCACCCAGATCGTCGATCCGGGGCTGTTCAACGGGCTCTTCTCCACCCATGCGGGGCTGATGATCTTCGTCTTCGTGATCCCGGTCTTCGCCGGGATCGCGAACTACGTCCTGCCGCTGATGATCGGGGCGCCCGACATGGCGTTCCCGCGGCTGAACGCGCTCAGCTACTGGATGCTGCCGGTCGCCGGGATCCTCTTCATGGCGAGCTACTTCGTGCCCGGTGGCGCCTTCGACGCCGGCTGGACGGGCTACGCGCCGCTCTCGACCGGCGCCCCGCTCGGGCAATCCTTCTTCAACCTGGGTGTCCAGTTCGCGGGCGCCTCGTCGATCGCGACAGCGCTCAACTTCCTGGTCACGATCGTGACGATGCGGGCACCCGGGATGAACTTCTGGCGCCTGCCCCTGCTCGTCTGGGCGAACCTGTCGACATCCTTGCTGGTCGTCGCGGCGACGCCGTTCATCGCGGGCGTCCAGTTCATGGTCCTTTTCGATCGGGCTCTGCAGACGCAGTTCTTCCAGGCGGCGTTCGGCGGCGACGTCGTCAGCTATCAGCACATCTTCTGGTTCTACTCCCACCCGGCGGTATACATCATGATGCTGCCCGGGTTCGGGATCGTCAGCGAGGTGATCTCGACCCACTCGAGGAAACCGATCTTCGGATACCGGCTGATGGCCCTCGCTCTGATCGGGATCGTCGTCCTCAGCTACTCGGTCTGGGCCCACCACATGTTCGTCGCCGGCATGTTCAGTTGGCTGCGCGTTCCGATGATGATCACCACCCTGCTGATCGCGGTGCCGACCGGGATCAAGATCTTCTCCTGGCTGGGAACGCTCTACTTCGGGAAGATCCACACCTATTCGACGTCGATGCTGTTTGCGCTCGCCTTCATCGTCACCTTCACGATCGGCGGGATCTCAGGGGTGATGCTCGGGATGATCCCGATCGACATCCACGTCTCCGATACCTACTTCGTCGTCGCCCACATCCACTTCGTGCTCTTCGGCGGATCGGTGTTCACGATCTTCGCCGGGATCTACCACTGGTTCCCGAAGATCACCGGGCGTATGTACGACGAAAGGCTCGGGCGGGTCCATTTCTGGGGGACGCTGGTCGGGACCTGGGGCACGTTCATCCCGATGCACTGGATCGGGATGGAGGGGATGCCCCGCCGGGTTGCGGACTACTCCGCCACCTTCGGGGACTGGAACCTGCTGATCTCGGTCTTCGCCTTTGCGCTCGGCGCCAGCCAGTTGATCTTCCTCTACAACATGATCGTCAGCTGGCGCTACGGGCCGAAGGCCGGCCCGAACCCCTGGCGGGCGAAGACGATCGAGTGGCAGGTCTCCTCGCCGCCACCGGTGTTCAACTTCGACGAGATCCCGCGGGTCGTCGGCGGGCCGTATGAGTTCGGCGTCCCCGGCGCCCGCCACGTGATCATGCCCGGCGAGGAGGCGGAGGTCCGCAAGCCGGAGAAGGCCGGCGTCGGAGCGCCGACGTGACCGACGAGACCACCAAGCCCGACGAGCAGGCCCAGCGCGAGCACCCCGCGGTCGAGCCCGCGGAGGGCGAGACCACGATCACCGACTTCGGAACCCCCTCCGAGCACGCCTCCGAGGTGGTCGCGGGCCGCGAGGTCGCGACGTTCGGCGATCCCGACCCGCCTCCTTCGAGGGAGGGCGTGAAGCGCATCCTCGTCTTTCTCAACGAGGTCGCCGGCGGGCGGAAGCTGCTCCAGGCCTGCCGGGAGCTCTCGGAGGCTGGAGCCGAGCACTTCGGAGTGGTTGCGCCGCAGAACCTCCCGATCGTCGGACAGCTGGTCGACGTCGAGGAGCGCCGGGCCGCCGCCCAGAGCAGGGTGGACGTGACCCAGTCGGTGCTGCGCGAGTTCGGGATCTCCTCCGAGGGTGGGGTGATGGACCCGGAGTCCTCGCTCGCCCTCGATGACGCCGTTCGCGCCACGCAGCCGGATTACATCCTGCTGTCCGCCCTGTACGAGACCCGCTTCGGGCTGATGCGGAAGGACCTGGTCGAGTGGGCGAAGGCCCGATTCGACGCGCGGGTCGAGCACATCCCGGTCCGGGTCGACGACGACGCCGTCCGCTGGGATCTCACCCACACGCTGGTCGTCGCGACAAGGACCGTGAACAGCCAGGACCTCGTGTCCCGCCTGAAGGAGCGCGCAGCCGAGAGGCCGCATCGGTATACGTTCATCTGCCCGCGCTCCGGCAACGTCCCTCGTGAGCAGGTCTGCGCGAACCTGGCCGCGACCCTGGCGGAGATGTACCGCAACGAGATCGACGCGACAGGGTCGCCGATGAGCCCCGAGCCGTTCCACGCGATCGAGAACGCGATCGAGCACTACCGGGTCGACGACATCCTGATCTCGACGCTACGCGGTACGCAGTCGAAGTGGCTCGAGGAGGGGCTGATCGAGAGGGTCCAGCATCTGACCGACAAGCCGCTCGAGCACGTCGAATCCGGGACGGCCTCGGCGCGCGCGCCAGCGATGGCAGGAGGCGGCGTCTGATGGAGAGCGCGTCGGTCGCAGTCGGACACGCAGAGGAGGAGCACCACGCCCATCCGCCGGAGGCGAACCAGAGCTCGCGGATCGATCGCCAGACCCTCGGGATCCTCCTCTTCATCGTCTCCGAGGTGATGCTGTTCGGGGCGTTCTTCGCCTCGTACTTCTTCCTGCGGGTCGTCGCGAACGAGGGTCCCTGGCCCCCGGAGCCGTTCGAGCTCCCGGTCGCCGTCGCGGGGTTGAACACCGCGATCCTCGTCTCGTCGAGCTTCACGATGCACTGGGCGCTCGAGTCCATCCGGAAGGACAACCACCGCGGCCTCCAGATGGGCCTGATGACCACGTTCCTCCTCGGCGCGACGTTCCTCTTCATCCAGGTCAACGAGTACGTCCACATCGGCTTCAGCGCCCGCGACGACGCGTTCGGCTCGATCTTCTACGGACTCACGGGGCTGCACGGCGCCCACGTCACCGTCGGCCTGCTCCTGCTCGCGATCGCGAACGTGCGCGCCTTCCGCGGGCACTACGGCCCGAAGGCCAAGGACCACCTCGGCGTCGAGGTGCCCGGGATCTACTGGCACTTCGTCGACGTGATGTGGATCATCGTCTTCACGACGGTCTACGTTCTCTAGATACGCCTGCTAATCAGGGTTTTCTGCTTCGGCGTGCGCCAGCGGTGCGCCAGTCGGTGCGCCAGTCAGCACGTAACCAGACGGTTCTCGCCATATAGGCTGTCACGACCTCGCCAGGGACCACAGTGGAGTCGATCATGGGGGGGACACGCCTCCGCTCTCCGTCCGGCGCGTGGCCGAACAAGCGAAAGGGGAGTTGAACGATGAGGAGACTGAAGGGACGCATGCCCTCGCCAGCGATGACCGTGGCTGGGGTAGCACTGATCATCGCGCTGGCGGGAACGGCGATGGCCGCCCCCACGGCGATCAAGAGCATTCTCAACAAGCAGGAGAAGAAGCAGGTCAAGGCCATCGCCAAGAACCAGGTGAACAAGCTGGCTCCGGGGTTGTCGGTTGCGAATGCGGCGACCGCGACGAACGCGAACCAGGCGAACACTGCTACCAGTGCCGAGACCGCGGCCAACGCGGAAGCGCTCGGCGGCAACACAGTTGTGGGCGAGGGCGACCTCGATGGCCCCGGCGCCCTCACGAATAGCAGCTGCACCTCGGTCTCCGAGCCGGTTCCCGGCGCGCAGGCGGGCGACCACGTCGTGCTGACCCCGCCGAGCGTCTGGCCCACCTATGAGATCAACCTGACGGCGCGAGTGACCACTGACACGGTCACCTACGAGATCTGCAACCAGAGCGGTGTGTTGCAGAACTTCGGCACCTCACCCCCGTTGAGGTTCCTGGTCTTCAGGTAGATCGAACATCTGACTGGACGTTGACGAGCGGCCCGCCTCGGCGGGTCGCTCTCGCGTGGCTCGCGTGGCGACGCACCGGGCTGAGGGCGAACGGCGCTAGAGCCTTCTTAGCTGATCGTGCAGACCCCCCTCGCGTCCGAGAGGAGGATCGTCGCGACGTT
>DASUYK010000114.1:0-4795 GCA_036377415.1 Solirubrobacterales bacterium | reverse complement strand
CCCGACGCTCGACGAAGCCCTCCGGTCGGTCTCGGAGGCCTCCTAGCGGGGCAAAGGGCCGCCACGACGCGATCACACCGCGGACAGCCGGCGCTCGACCTCGGCCATCGGCGTCGCCCCGTCGCGGAGGACCGACCACTCGCCGGTCGAGTCGATCTTGCTGATCTCGACGACGGTCGACGGCGCCCCGATCAGCTCCCCGGCGTCGATTGCGAGGTCGACCGCCGCGAGGACCTCGGGGGCGATCCCGTCGAATCGGGTCGGCGGGGACTCGCCGCTTCGGTTCGCGCTCGTCTGGAGGACCGGCGTCATCGCTCCCTCGAGGGGGCCGTTGATCAGCCGGACGCCGAGCCGCTCCGGGTCCTCGCGGCATGCGAGCGGGTAGCGCCGCTCGGGATTCGCCACCACCAGCGTGACCGGGCCGGGTAGCAGCGCGCCGACGGCTTCGCGGGCCCTCGGCCCGAGGCCCGAGACGATCTCCCTCATCGCCAGGGGCGAGAAGTACATGACCGCGGAGGACTTCCCCTCGTCGCGGCCCTTGATCGCGTGGATTCGCTCCACGGCCGCGGAGTTGACCGGATCGCAGGCGAGCCCGTAGAGCGTGTCCGCCGGGAAGATCGCGACGCCGCCGCGCGCGATGCAGCGCTCCAGAGCCGCCCGGGCCGCCGCAGCGCCATCCTCCTCGACCGAGACGACGTCGGTCACGTGCCCACCACGACCCGGTCGATCCCGGCGAGATCCGCGCGCAGGTCGGCCCGCCGATAGCCGGCGGCGCGGACGAGCGCCGCCACCCGATCCGCCTGGCCGGACCCGACCTCGAGTGCGATCGCGGCGGGCCTCCCCTCGGTCCCCCCGAGCACGCCGAGGAGGGACTCGATCGCCTCGAGGCCCCTCGGGCCCGCGACCAATGCCTCGCGGGGCTCGTATTCGCGAATCTCGGGCTCCAGGCCGTCCCACTCCGCCTCGCTCACGTAAGGCAGATTCGCGACGAGCAGGTCCACGGAGCCGTCCCCGGCGCCCTTCCCGAGCGAGTTGATTCCGCGCAGGACGAGCTCGACGCGCTCGTCGAACCCGAGCCGGTCGGCGTTGGCCTGGGCGACCCTGAGCGCTCCGGCGGAGGTGTCGATCCCGCGTACCCTCGCGCCGGGAAGCTCGTCCGCGATCGCGAGCGCGATCGCCCCGCTCCCCGTGCCGACGTCGAGCACCGACCGCGGCGAGAGCTCGACCGCTACGTCGACCAGAAGCTCCGTCTCGGGTCTCGGAATCAGCACCTGCCGGTCGACCAGCAGCTCGATCCGGCGGAATGCCCGGCGGCCGAGGATGTAGGCGACCGGCTCTCGGCGCACCCGCCGGCGGACCATCTCGGAGAATCGGCGTGAGGACCCGACGGGCAGTCTGAGCTCGGGGCCCGCGGCAATCCGGGCCCGATCCCACCCGGTCGCCTCGCAGAGCAAGAGCTCGGCGTCGAGGCCCGGGCTCTCGACCCCGGCGGCATGAAGCGCGCCGGTCGCGGCCGGAAGGGCCTCTCCCACCTTCGCCGAGGCTCGGCTCTCCATCGGCGCTCAGCCGACCGCAGTCAGGCCGACCCGGCCGCCTCGGCCGCCTGGGCCTCGAGCCGCCGCCGCTTCTCCTCCGAGGAGAGCGCATCGGTGAACTCGTCGAGCTCGCCGCCGAGCACCCGGTCCACACCGCTCGCGGTCAGCTTCACCCGGTGGTCGGTGATCCGGTCCTGGGGGAAGTTGTACGTGCGGATCTTCTCCGAGCGCTCTCCCGTTCCCACCTGGGCGCGGCGCTCGGATGCGATCTTCGCCTGCTGCTCCGCGATCTCCCGCTCCAGCATCCGGGCGCGCAGCACCCGCATAGCCTTCTCGCGGTTCTGGAGCTGCGACTTCTCGTCCTGCATCGAGACCACCAGCCCGGTCGGCTCGTGGGTGATCCGGACCGCCGAATCCGTGGTGTTCACCGACTGGCCGCCGGGCCCCGAGGAGCGGTAGACGTCGATCTGAAGGTCATTGGGATCGACCTCGACGTCGACCTCCTCCGCCTCCGGCAGGACCGCGACGGTCGCGGTCGAGGTGTGGATCCTGCCCTGCGACTCCGTCTTCGGAACGCGCTGGACGCGGTGGGTGCCTCCCTCGTACTTGAACACCGAGTAGGCGCCCTCGCCCTGGATCGCGAAGGTGACCTCCTTGAATCCGCCTACCTCCGACGG
This sequence comes from Solirubrobacterales bacterium, assembly GCA_036377415.1. Taxonomy (GTDB): domain Bacteria; phylum Actinomycetota; class Thermoleophilia; order Solirubrobacterales; family 70-9; genus DASUPK01. Next base: position 2,583 of record DASUYK010000114.1, on the reverse strand, counting down.
CGACTGGGAGAGAAGCTCGACCGAGTAGCCGCGGCGCTCGGCGTAGCGGCTGAGCATCTTGAACAGGTCGCCGGCGAACAGTGCGGCCTCGTCCCCCCCGGTCCCGGCCCGGATCTCGACGAGGACGTTCTTGTCGTCGCTCGGGTCCCGCTCCACCATCGCCATGCGGATCTCCTCGCCGAGCTCCTCGAGCCGAGCGGGCGCCTCGGCGATCACCCTCTTCAGCTCCGGGTCCTCGCCGTCCTCGGCGAGGAGCTCACGGGCCCCCTCGAGGTCGTCGTTGAGCCTGCGGTACTCGGAGGCGAGCTCATGGGCTTCCTTGAGCTGCCGGTACTCGCGCCCGACCTCGGCGTACCGCTCCCGGTCGGCGATCACCTCGGGATCTGACATCAACCGCTCGAGCTCGCCGAAGCGCCCCTCGATCTGCTGTACCAGGTCCTCAATCACAGACCTAAGTTAGACGCCCCCGCGGGGAGAACCCCGGAGCTTGCCGAAGCTACGCGACGATCTCGATCTCCTGCTCGCGCTTCGCCTCGTGCGGGTCCTCGACCGCGAGGACGGTCTCGAGCGCGCGGATCGCGACCGCGAGCTGCTCCTCGTCGGGCTCGCGGGTGGTCAGGTTCTGGAGCATCAGGCCCGGCCACATCACCGTCCGAACCCAGCGCTTGTTGCGGTGCTTGCCGGCCCACTTGATCACCTCGTAGGAGAGGCCCGCGATCAGCGGGATACCGAGGATCCGGGAGGCGAGCAGCCAGTACCACGCCGGTAGCCCGATCGGGGCGAAGACGAAGATCGCCAGGACCATCACGATCAGGAGGAAGCTGGTCCCGCAGCGCGGGTGGAGGCGCGAGTAGACCTTCGCGTTCGCCGGGACCAGCTCGTCGCCGGCCTCGAAGCAGGAGATCGTCTTGTGCTCGGCGCCGTGGTACTCGAACACCCGGCGCAGATCGGGTAGGCGGCTGATCGCGACGATGTAGCCGATGAAGATCGCGGTTCGCAGGACTCCCTCGACGAGCCAGAAGAGGAATGCGGACCCGAGCCAGTCCTTGATCAGGCTGGTCGCGCCGACGGGGAGCACGAAGAAGAGCCCGATCGCGAGCACCATCGAGAAGGCGATCGTGAGGCCCCACATCCACCCGCCGATCTCCTCCTTCTCTCCCTTCTCATCTTCCTCGAGCTGGGCGTTCGCGGAGATCGCAAGCGCCCGGAACCCGATCTTCAGCGATTCGGCGAGGGCGACGACCCCCCGGATCACCGGCCAGCGGAGGACGCGGTGGCGCTTCGCCCAGGAGACGATCGGCTCCGAGGTGACCTCGATCTCGCCCGCGGGATTGCGCACGGCGACGGCCCAGGTGGAGACACCGCGCATCATCACGCCCTCGAGTACCGCCTGCCCGCCGATCGGGGCGTCGCCGACCGCGACGGGCTTCCCATCGGGCATCCGCTCCTCCTGCGCGCGCGGATGCATGCGACCGGCGCCGTTGGCCCCTCCCGCCGCCATCACCGGATGGACCTACTCTCCCCGCTTGCGCTTTGCGGCGCGACGGCGGAACCGCTCGACTCGGCCGCCGGTGTCGACCAGCTTCTGCTTGCCCGTGTAGAACGGGTGACACTGCGAGCAGATCTCGACATGCAGCTCGGCGCTCGTGGAGCGGGTGTAGAACTCGTTCCCGCACGAGCAGTGGACGTGCGAGAGGACGTACTCGGGATGGATCTCCGCCTTCATCCTGAATGATTCTAGCCAGGCTCTCGTCCGGTTCCCAGCGATGCACTGAGGTATCCGCGCCTCCGGCCGGGCTAAGGTACGCCCGTGGCGGAAACCGGGGAAGGGCAGGCCGGGGCCACCAACGGAAGTGGGGCCAGCGGCAAGATCACGGTCGTGCTCGCCGATGACCACGCCGTTGTGCGCAGCGCGCTGCGGCTGATGCTCGAGCGGGAGCCGGACATCGAGGTGGTCGCGGAGGCGGGCGACGCCGATTCGGCCAGCCGCTACGTGAGCGGGTACCGCCCGCGGGTCCTGATCCTCGACATCAACATGCCCGGTGGATCTGGGCTGGCGGCGATCCCATCGATCCGAGAGCAGTCGCCCGAGACGGAGATCGTCGTCCTCACGATGCAGGATGAGACCGCGTTCGCCCGGGAGGCCCTCCAGGCCGGGGTACTCGGATACATCCTCAAGGAGGCGGCGAGCGAGGAGCTGGTCCGGGCCGTGAGGATGGCCGCCGAGGGCCGCACGTATCTCCAGCCGGAGCTCGGCGCCCGGCTGGCGGCGGAGCCCGACGCGGCCACACCCGACGACCTCTCCGATCGCGAGCTCGAGGTCCTGCGGCTGATCGCGCTCGGGCACACCAACAACGAGATCGCCGAGCAGCTCTACCTGAGCGTGAGGACCGTCGAGTCCCACCGAGCGCACATCCAGCAGAAGCTCGCGATGTCCACTCGTTCCGAGCTGGTCCGCTACGCGATCGAGCGCGGCCTGATCGACGTTTGATGCGAGGGTGTCGATCTGATCGCGCCGCACGCGGTTACCGGGTGGCGGATCGGGTAGCCGGATCAAGTCATGAGGGCGACCCGCATCGCGAC
>DASUYK010000113.1:0-2096 GCA_036377415.1 Solirubrobacterales bacterium | reverse complement strand
GGGCCAGAAGGCCCTGCGCCCGAAGGTGGCCAGCAGGGCGGGAAGGAGGGTCAGCATCGAGACCATTGCCATCGCGATGCCAAGGGCACCGATCGGACCGAGGCCCGAGGTTCCCGTGACCTCGGCCAACGACAGCGTCAGAAGCGCCGCTATGACCGTGCCGCCGGACGCGAGGATGACGGGAGCCGTGCGGCGCAACGCCGCACGGATCGCGTCGTGCTTGTCTTCGTGCCGGCGCAGCTCCTCGCGGTAGCGCGCGACCATCAGCAGCGCGTAGTCGGTCCCGGCGCCAAACACGAGGACGGGGAGGATGCCCCCCGACTGACCCGTGACGGTGACGCCCGCCTCGGCGAGCACGTATCCGAGCCCCCGGGAGGTCAGCTCGGCGAGCACGACGGAGAAGAACGGGATCAACCAGAAGATCGGGCTGCGGTAGATGACGATCAGCAGCACCAGCACGAGCGCGGCGGTCGCCATGAGCAGCTTGCCGTTGATGTCATTGAAGACCTCCACCGCATCGGAGCTGAACCCGGCGGGGCCGGTGACCTTCGCGTCGAGGCCCGAAGGTAGCGAGCTGAGTTCGGCCTTGATCTCCTCGGGCGTGTCGGTGAGGAGGTCCTCCGCATCGCCGCTGGCTTCCTCGGGGACCGTGATCGGCGTCGTCAGCAGCGCCGTGCCGCCATCGGCCGAGATCCGCGCGGGGCCGGTCGCGGCGACGGTCCCGGCGCGCTCGGCATTGATCTCCATGCGTACCCGTTCGTTGATTCCGGCGCGTACGCGCGCGACCGCTGCGCGGTCCTCGGCGGTCAGGCCGCCGTCGCGATGAAAAACCGTGATCGCGTCCGCCTCGTCGTCCGACGGAAAACCGTCGAGCCGATCGAGGGTCTTGACCGACTCCGCCCCGGCCGGGAGGTAGTCGGCTGGATCGTTCTCCTGAGCGTCCTCGAACTTGCCCGCCAGCGGGACGATCGCCACCAGCACCACCAGCCAGACCGCGAGGACGGCGAACTTGGTCCGCCGACCGCCCGGCAGCTGCGTCAATGACCGGGCAGCTCTACGAAGCCTCTGAATCGCTGGGTTTCCGGAGATTGCCGCAAGGTAGATCGCGATCGGCGATCGCACATCGGCCTGCGGGACCGATTTGACGTCCACCCGGGGTCGGAGCCGTTCGCCGATTCGACCGGTGAATCCGGTGGCCCGGGTCAGTCCAACCGAGTAGATGAGACGTGTTGGCCTCGTCCTCCTCGCACTAGCGGCCCTTGCCGGAGCGCTGTACGGCTCGGCGCACCTGCTGACCGGGTCGTCCGGACTCGCGCGGGCGGTTGTTTGGGGTGAGTCCGACATCGAGGATCGCCACCGCTTCCCCACGCGTGAGATCCGAGCCGGCGAAGACACCTGGCCGCTGCCGCGAGGCTCTGCGGGCATCCGGTTGGAGGAGTTCCTCGAGGAGCGCTCCACCCGTGCCTTCATCGTGCTTCACCGCGGGCGCATCGTCTATGAGCGTTACTTCAACGGCGGTTCCCGCGACGAGCTCGAGACGAGCTTCTCGGTTGCCAAGTCCTTCCTCTCCACGCTGATTGGCATCGCCATCGACGAGGGCGCGATCAGTGGCCTCGACGAGCCGATCACGCGCCGGCTCCCCGAGCTGCGGGAGCGCGACCCGCGGTTCGCCCGGATTCGCATCCGCGACCTCCTGTCGATGTCGTCCGGGATCCGTTACGAGGAGGACGGCATGCCGTGGAGCGACGACACTGTGACCTACTACGGCACGGATCTCCGCGAGGAGGCTCTGGGCGACACCGAGGTCGAGCGGGCGCCTGGCATGGGGTGGCACTACAACAACTTCAACCCGCTCCTGCTCGGCCTCATCCTCGAGCGCGCCACCCGCATGCGCGTCGCTCGATACATGGAGACCCAGCTGTGGCGTCCGATAGGAGCGGAGGCGGACGCCTCCAGGAGCCTCGATTCCGAGGACAGCGGGTTCGAGAAGATGGAGAGTGGCATCAACGCCCGGGCGAGGGACTTCGCCCGGTTCGGCCTACTGATGCTCCGCCAGGGACGTGCCGAGAGCGGACGCGTAGTCAAGCGCGGCTGGG
>DASUYK010000112.1:0-9034 GCA_036377415.1 Solirubrobacterales bacterium | reverse complement strand
CAAACGGAACTCCAGGTCCGACGCGCCGTCGAAGTTGGACCCGACGTCCTCCAGGTCCTCCTTGAGGTTCCTGAGCGTAAACGACACCGGCCGCAATCCTACGGGTGTAGCCCTGGTGAAAAGACCGACAGCGGCAACCGGAACCGGCCGTAGATGACGTCCAGCAGGTCGCGCTCCTGCCAGTCGCTCTGCTCGCCACTCCGAACGGCGATTAGTAGGTGGTCTGGCTTGAACTCCCTGATGGCATCTTCGAGGGCAACCAGGGGGTCGTCCGCGCCGACGCGGCCGGTCGCTGCAGCACCCATGCTGCCCAGCTGATCAAGGACAACGCCGAGTCGCTCGTCGGCCTGTTCCTGACTGCGGTCTGTTGCAGAGGCGAGCCATTCGAATCGGCTGGGCAGATTTGGAGAGACGACCAAGATCTCGTCCGCCGCCGCGATCAATTCACGGATCCCGAACGGCAGTGAACTCGGACCCGAGGCTGATTCGCCAGCCGCGATCAATAAGCGTCCCGGCATCAGCCCGAAGTATCTCCGGAGAGCTGCTTTCCATGCAAAGCGGGTCTATACGAGGGCGGGCCGGCCTTCGCGACCCTCTCGGGTCAATCGGAGCTGTGGGAGAGCACGTTCACGACGGTTCCGCTCGGCTCGCGAAGCATGAAGCGTCGGACCCCCCACTCCTCGTCGCGAAGGGGATAGGTGATCTCGAGGCCGCGCTTCACCGCCCTGCTGTGGACCGCGTCGACGTCGTCCACCTCGACCGAGACACCGGGCGCGGCAGGATCGTCGTTGCCGATGATGGTCACCTGGGCGGAGGAGTTGGTCGGCGATGCCACGGTGACGACCCAGCCGAGGTCCATGGCCACCTCGAAGCCGAGCAGCTCCATGAAGAAATCGCGCGTCTCGGCGGGGCGGTCCGACCTTATGTTTGGCACTGCCCTGTTGATCTTCACGCTCCGCGTTCTACCGAGACCCGCTGAATCACGCAGCGAGACCGGCCGGGGCTTCCGCAATGCGAGGGGCTCAGCCCTCGAGCCGGTAGAAGCGCCAGAAGTCGTTCTCGATCGGCAGGATCTCGAAGTGCGCGAACCCGGCTCCCTCGGCGTACTGCCGCAGTGTGTCTGGCCGCATCGCCGAGCCGGTCGCGGCCGAGGGCTGCTGCTCGAGTCCGACGGCGAGGCAGTGGAAGAGGCTGAAGCCGTACATCACCCGCTCCACCTCGTCACCCGGAGCGGTGAACTCCTCGGCCACACGCTCGTCGGCGATCAGTACGACCCCGCCGTCGGATAGCAAGGATCGCATCCCGCGCAGCGACTCGACCGGGCGCGGCATGTCGTGAACCGCCTCGAAGCAGGTCACGAGGTCGTAGCGACCGGCCAACCCAGGGTCGGCCGCGTCGCGGACCTCGAACGGGATCTCCACCCCTTCGGCAGCGGCGTTCGCCCTCGCCAGCTGGATCGACTCCTCGTCGAGGTCGAGTCCGTGCACCTCGGCGTCGGGATACGCGCGCGCTAGGGCGATCGTCGACCAGCCGGTCCCGCAAGCGACGTCGGCGACCCGCCCGCCTGACTGGAGGCGCTCGTGCACGTCGGGGAGCCCAGGCATCCACTCCGAGGCCAGGAAGTTGATGAACTGGACCCGGTTCATCTCGGCCTGGCCCTCAAGGAAGTCCGCGTCGTAGTCGGCGTAGGGGATTCCCTCGCCGGTATGGAACGCCTCGATCACCCGCGGCATCGGGCGCGCCAACCCGGCCATCATCCGGGCGAACGCCGCCATGTAGGCGGGGTGGTTGCGATCAACGAGCACCTCGGCGTATCCATCAGGGAGCCGGTAGCGCCGCTCATCCGTGGGCTTCGAGGCATCGTCGACCTCGATCAGGCCGCTCACCGCCTGTTGCTCGAGCCACTCGCGCAGGTAGCGTCGATCGGTATTGGTGGCGGCGGCGATCTCGGCTTCCGACGATTTGCCGTCCGCGAGCGCCTCATAGATCCCGAGCCTCTCGCCCATGTAGACGGTGTAGACGTCGGTCATCCCGAGCACGCCCTCGAACAGACGCTCGACGAGCGCGTCACGGGCGGCGGCGGATGCCTCTGTGGTGGCCACGTGCGAATCCTCCCCGAAATCGGTCTTGCCTGCACCGATGGGGAGCATCGAGGAGAGGCGTAGCCTGGCTCCCCGGAACTCGACGCGAGGAGGAGAGGCTCATGTCTGAAGATTCGGCTCACTTCGCCGGGGTCGTGCTGATCACCGTGCCGCTGATCGCCTTCGGGGGAGCGAGGCTGCTGCGGATGATCTGGGCCCGACAGCCTGGCTACCTCGACAACCCCGTGCGCCAGAACCTCTGGCGAGCCGGTCATGCGCATGCCGGAGTCTTGGTGCTGCTGACGCTCGTGGGGCTGCTGCTCCTCGATCACGCGGACCTATCCGGTGGCCTCGAATGGCTCGTGCGCTACGCGCTGGTCGCCGGCCCGATCCTGATGCCGCTTGGCTTCTTCCTGTCGGTTGCCTCGCCCAGATCCGAGCAGCCGAACGGACTGATCTACCTGGTGCCGCTCGGCGGACTGTCGCTGAGCGTTGGCGCGATCACGCTCGGGATCGGACTGATGAGTGCGTAGGCCGAGACCGGACCGAGCACCGGGGCAAGAATCCGGTCGGGGCGCTCCGATCGCTCAGGCTTCGACGACCCGCCTCAGGTTGTCGAACACCTTGCTCCACCCGTCCTCGTGGTCGGCAACGGTCTCCTCGTCCCAGAGGTTGCGGTGGGTGAAGCGCACGGTCGTCTCGCCATCTCGCTCGTCGAAGTCGATCTCGATGACCTGCTCGACCTGGTCGCGGTCGTCTTCCCAGGTCCAGGTGAAGGCGAGCCGGGCCGGTGGGTCGATCTCGGTGAAGCGGCCGCCGCCTCCGTAGCGCGCGTCCTTGTGGGGGTTGCGCATCACGACCCGCACCTCGCCGCCGACTCGGAGGTCCACCTGGGCCTCCGGGGTCTCCCAGTCGTGACCCGCGTGCCACCAGCGGCGCATGACCTCCTCGCTGGTGAATGCGTCGAAGACGCGCTCGACCGGAGCCGCGTAGCTCCGCTCCATGGTCAGGGTGAGACGCTCGTTCACCGCTTGATCTTCGCGCGAATGCGCATCCGAAGCCAGGCCCGGACCACGAGGAGGCCGCCGGTGCCGCCCGCGAGCGGCACCAGCTCCTCCACGGGAATCCCGGAGACGTGGGCGATCACGCCTGGTCCTTGTAGTCGCTGTGGTAGTTCCACCACTCGTACGGCGCCGACTGCGGCACGCCCTCGGGCGAGTCCTCCCACTCCTCCTGGCGGCCGAACGGGGTGATGTCGAGATAGCTCCAGGTGCTCCCCATCGCCTCGTCGCCGCGGGCGTCGATGAAGTAGGTGCGGTAGATCTGGTCGCCGTCCCGCAGGAACACGTTCGTCCCGTGCCACTGGTCGACCCCGAAGTCCTTGTCGAAGTCGTCGGTGATCTCGTACCAGGGAATGTGTTCCCAGCCCATGCGCTTCTTCAGGCCCTGGATCTCGGCCTGTGGGGCGCGCGAGGCGAAGGCGAGCGTCGTGTCCCGCGCATTCAGGTGGGCGGGGGGCGCCACCTGGTCGGCGACGAAGGAGCAGCCGACGCAGGCCCGCTGCGGGTACGAGCCCCCCTCCGCGTAGGTGGTGACCTCCGGCCCGTAAAAGGCTCGGTAGATGATCAGCTGGCGACGGCCCTCGAACAGATCGGCCAGGCTCGCCTGGCCATCGGGACCCTCGAAGCGGTAGTCCTTCTCCACCGCCATCCGGGGCATCCGCCGGCGCTCCGCGGCAAGGGCATCGCGAGCGCGGGTGTGCTCCTTCTCCTTGACCAGCAGCTTCTGACGCTCGGCCTCCCACTCCTCGGGCGAGACGACCGGCGGGGTTGCGACTTGCTTGGCGTTCATCGGTCTTCCTCCTTCAGGTATTCGTCAACGACGTCGAAGAGGCGCGTCCAGCGCGCCCGCTGCACGTCCATCCATTCGGCCGCGTCCTCGAGCCCGCGCGGGTCGAGCGAGAGCCGGTGGATCCGTCCATCGATCACGCGAACGACCACACCCGACTCCTCGAGCACCTTCAGGTGCTTCGAGATCGCGGGCTTCGAGACTCCGAAGTCCCGGGTCGCCTCGCCGACCGTGGTCGTGCCCTCCGTGAGCCGCTCGACGATGCCGCGGCGGATCGGGTGGGCAAGAGCCTTGAACGGATCATTCTTAACCATATGGTTAACGATATCAGACGTCAGCGCACGGCCCGCGCTCGGTCCGGGTCGTTGTCGGGGTAGGCTGGGCTCGCGATGGAGAGGTCTCCCGAACAGGATCGGCGGAAGTCCCGCTGGGGGCCTCCGCCCGACTCGGACCTGATCGGCATCCCCCTGGTTCTGGGCATGGCTGTGGCCCTGCTTGCGATCGCGTTGGCGTTCGTTTTCCTCGACTGGGGCGGACTGATCGTGCTCGGCGTCGTCTTGATCGCCGCTCTCGCGATCAGCTACCGCGTCGTGACCGGCTCAGAAGACGCGGACTAGGCGTTCGGCCCCGGGCCCGATGCCCGTTCACGCCGTCGAGTGCAAGGCGCCCCCGGAGCGCGTCTGGGCCCTGAGCGCGCGCCCGCAGCGCTGGGGGGAGTGGTCGCCCCACGTGCGGGGGGCGGAGGGACTGGGATCGCCGGAGGTCACCGCCGGAGCGCGAGGCCATGTGGTGCTGCGGGGGGGCCTGCGGCTTCCGGCGCGGATCGCCGAGGTGGCGCCGGGCGAGTCGTGGTCCTGGCAGGTCGGCGGCCTGCATGTCCGCCACTCGGTGCGAGCGGCCGGCGCCGGCTCGCGGATCGAACACGCCGTCGAGGGCTCCTCCGCCCCCTGGTCGCTCGCGGCTCGCGCCTACGCGCCGATCGTCGGGCTGATCGCCCGCAATCTCGCCCGCGTGGCCGAGCGCGACACCTAGCATCCAGAATCGCACTCACCTCCTAAGCTCGCGGCCATCCGGCGAGACCTCAGGATCCGCGGTTACACGGTCGGCCAGTTCCCGAACCCACCACTCTGGGTTGCACTGGCGGCACTTCTCGTGGCGTGGCTCACCGACGACGGCACTGTGATCGATGACCTCGCCCGCGCGATCTCCTACGTCGCGCTCACCGTCTGGGCCTACGAGGAGGCTGCGAACGGCGTCAACGGCTTCCGTAGGGCGCTCGGGATAGGCGCGCTCGTATTGATCGTGGTCGCGGTAGCTCGGGCCGTCGGTTAGCGCACGAGTAGCGCCACGCCCTACTCGGGCTGAGCCGGGCCTCCCTCGACCGCTTCCTTCAGCCCCGCCAGCGAGCGCCGCACGTCCTGGCGGATCAGCGGCGCCGCCAGCCGGCTCGCGAGCAGCGCCAGGACGCCGCCCGGAACCTGGTAGCTCACCCGCATGGTCGCCTCGGTCGCCCCGTCGCGCTCATGCAGGATCCAGCGGCCGCGCTGGTCGATCCCGGTGATGCTGGTCCACGCGAGCTCGTGCGGCGGCTCGTACTCGACGATCTCGACCACCCCGCCCAGATCGATCGACCGCACCTCGATCCTCATCTCGAACCTCGCCCGCGGGCCGGAGGTCGGCTCCCCCGGCACCGGCTTCCAGGTCGAGCCGACGATGAACTCCGAGTAGCGCTTCGGCTCGGAGACGTAGCGCCAGACCCGATCGCGCGGCGCCGCGATCCGGACGCTCTCCTCTACCCGCACCGGCTCACCCGATCAGCGGCAGCCGCCGCTCGGCGGAGAGCTCGTCGAGCTTCTCCTGCATCAGCGTCGTGACGTGCTCGTAGACCTCGTCGACGTCGGGGTGGCGCCCGAAGCGCTCGCGCAGGTCGATCGGCTCCATCGCCTCGATCGTGAGCTTCGCCGGCAGCGGCCAGTGGCCGAGCATGTCGCCGACGTTCAGCCCCCAGGGGATCGAGAGCGAGATCGGCAGCACCTTGAGCCGGAAGAGGCGGTCGAGCTGCAGCGCCCGCGCCAGGCGCTCGCCGCGGGAGAGGAAGATCGCCGTCTCCTGGCCGCCGATCGCGACCAGCGGGACGATCGGCACGCCGGCCTCCAGGGCGAGCTTCACGAACCCATTGCGCCCGGCGAAGTCGACCCGGTTCTCCTGCCAGGAGGGTCGGTGGACCTCCCAGTCGCCGCCCGGGTAATCGAGCACCACGGCATCGCGCTCGAGCGCTAGGCGCGCGTTCTCCGGCGAGGCCACGACGCAGCCGAACTTCGCCAGGTTGAAGGGGAGCGGCATCGCGAGGACGAGGTTGTGGACGAGGGGGTGTAGGGGGCGCTCGACCCCGAAGTGGGCGGAGAAGGCGAGCGTGAAGACCGTCGTATCGGGGGTGACGTTGCCGCCCGAGTGGTTCCCGACCAGCAGCACCGGGCCCTCGGCGGGGATCCGCTCCAGCCCCCGCACCTCGGCGCGAAAGTAGAAGGAGGCGAGCACCCAGAGGCCGGGGAGCTGCTCGCGGATGTAGTCGGGGTCGCGGTCGTCGAGGTCTGCTTCCGGGACGCGCCTCGAGACCAGGTCCTTCACCCCCTCGCCGGAGACCAGGTCCCGCAGGCCGTCGCCGACGCGCTCGCGAAGTCCCATCGGGCGGTCCTCCTCCTAGTCCGCTTTCGCGGGCAGCGCCTCGGGCTCGGGGCCGCGGCGGAGCCGATCCCGCACCCGCTCGAGCGACCACTCGAACGGCTCGGTCTCCTCGATGAAGCTGGTCAGCTCGCTGACGATCCGCCTGGGCGCGTCGAGCATCGGCCAGTGGCCGGAGCCCTCGATCTCGATGTAGCGGCTGTGGGCGACGATCCGATGGGCGTTCCGGCCGTGCTCGACCGGGATCACCGGGTCGCTGTCGCCCCAGATGAACATCGTCGGCAGCTGGTCGGCGAGGTAGAGGCGGTCGAGGGCGGAGACCCGCTGGCCGTTGTGGTCGATCACGCTTCGCATCGTGTGGAGGAAGGCGTCCCGAGCCCCCTCGTGGATCAGCGATGCGTATCCGCGGGCGAACTCGGCGATGTCGGGTCCGGCCTCGACCCCGACCTTCGCGGCCACCGAGCGGACCGCATCGCCGGCCTTCACCGACCACTCGCGCGCGAGCAGCGGCAGCACCCACTCCGAGCCGGGCAGGGTCGCCGCCCGGAGCAGCGGGTGGACCTCCCGCCCCAGCCCGCCGGAGGAGATCAGCACCATCCGCTCGACGTACTCGGGGAAGAGGTAGGAGAACTGCATCGCGATCCCGCCGCCGAGCGAATGCCCGACCACGGTGCCGCCCTCGAACCCGAGTAGCGCCAGCAGGTCGCGCACCCCGGCGGCGTAGGCGCCGAGCGAGTAGTCGCCGCGCGGCTTCGCCGAGCGGCCGTGGCCGATCATGTCCGGGGCGACCACCGTGTAGCGCTCGGCGAGCCAAGGCATCACCTCGCGCCAGGCGTCCGAGGTCGAGGTGATCCCGTGCAGCAGCACCACCAGCGGCCCCTCGCCCGCGGCCTGGAAGCCGACCGTGTGGCCGTGGAGCTCGACCTCCTCGTAGGGCCCGAGCGGCTCGTCGGGGGCGCCCCAGGTCGGGGGCTTCTGGATCGCTGTCTTCTTCTCCATCAGGTCGGGTTCCTTCCTCGGATCGGTACACAATCCCAGCACGGTTGGCTTGATCCGTGCGTTCCACCTCGGCGCCATGCCGGTGTGAGTTTCAAGGGCGATCTGCGGAAGGTCAAACGCCGAGCCGAATCGCAGGGATGGCGAGTCGAAAAGCGGAGGGAATATTGGCTGTTCGTGGCATGCTTGAAGCGAAAGGGGTTCGAGCAATGAGCGAATACCGACTCTGGATCACGGTTCCCGACCTGCCACTCGGGAGCCTTGACGAGGAGCAGCCTTGGGAGCCCTGGATTGCGTTCCTGGAGCGGCATCATTCGGAGCTCGGGCCGGTCTTGACCTGGGATGGACGGGGCGGCGCAATGGTGATCATCGCGCTCGACGCCGACTCGGAAGCGCATGCGGTGCGCGCCGGTGTCGATGTCGTCTCCGATGCGCTGCATCGGACCGGCCTCGGCGACCGCTATCCGCGCCTCGTCGAGGTCGAGAAGACCATGGTCGAAGCCTGACCGATCAGGCATCGCCTGCCACCTGATGTGAACGCCGGCGATCGCGGCTGACGACGAGATGCCTCATCCGCCCACCGGCCAGTCCTCGACCTCGAGCTCCGGCATCGGGAAGTCATCCGGGTTGCCGGTTGCGAGCCTCGCGCCGACGCCGACCGCCGCCGCTGCGATCAGGCAGTCGGCCTGACCCAAGGTGATGCCGCGAGCGGCGAACTCCCGCCGCCAGGATCCCGCGCGCTCACCCTCCTCTCGACCGAGGGGAGCGATCCGAAGCCCGCCGAGGAGCCGCCCGATCGCGGACTCCTCGCTGCGCCGCGCTCCGCGCCAGATTTCCTCGACGCTCACCGCGCAGACGAAGGGCCGCTCCCCGCGGGCCCTCAGATCGCGCATCCGATCCACGGCCCGCCTTCCACGCAGGGCGTCGATCAGCACGGTGGTGTCCAGCAGGACAGCGATTCAGCCCACCCGCCGCGGATCGCCGCGGCGCTGCGCGCGAACCCAGGCGGCGGGATCCTCGTCCCACTCGTGGCCGTGATCGGGGATGGACCCGAGCGCCGATTCGATCTCATCCCAGCGGCGCTCGTCGTCGAGCGTCCGGCGAAGGAGGGCGGCGATGAATGAGCTCCGCCGGCGCTTTCCAACTCGCTTGTCGAGCTCGGCCACGAGCTCATCCTCGAGGCTGATGTGTAAACGCATGTGCTCAGCTTGACACAAAGCGGTGACATCGGTGCGTCGAGCCTCCGATCGCCTACTTGATCTGGACGCCGGAGATCGCCCGCGAGATCACCAGGCGCTGGATCTCGGAGGTGCCCTCGAAGATCGTCCAGATCTTCGCGTCGCGGTGCATCCGCTCCACGGGGAACTCACGCGAGTAGCCGTTCCCGCCGAGGATCTGCATCGCCCGCTCGGTCGCCCAGGTCGCGA
>DASUYK010000111.1:0-5450 GCA_036377415.1 Solirubrobacterales bacterium | reverse complement strand
TCGTCGCAGCGGAGGAGTCCAAGGCGGTCGACGCGGAGGGCGTCCCGGTGGGCGAGGCCGAGGCGGAGGCCGAGTCGCAGCCCCCGGAGGAAGCGCCCGTCGCCGAGGGGCAGCCGGCGGAAGATGCACCTGGCGAGGAGGAGCCCGCCGGGAAGCCGGCCGAGGAGCAGCCCGCTGAGGGTGGTGGGGAGGAGGAGGCGCCCGAGTCCGAGGCCGAGGCCAAGGGCGACGCCTCCACCGAAAAGGCAGAAGACTGAGAGTCCCTCGGCCCCACACCACACAGGGCGCGCTCCTCGAGCTCGTCATCATCGTCGCGCTCGCTCTCGGGCTGGCGCTCGGGATCCAGGCGCTGATCGTCAAGCCGTACCAGATCCCGTCCGAGTCGATGGAGCCGACGCTCGACGTCGGCCAGCGGGTCCTGGTGAACCGCTTCCTCTACCGCTTCAAGGACCCGCACGTCGGCGACATCGTTGTCTTCCATCCCCCTCAGGGCGCCAACGCCGGCAACTCCTGTGGGGATCCCAGCACGGGCGCGAACGGCAGCAGCGGGAGCCCGTGCGCACGGCCTACGCCGGAGAAGGCCGACGTCAACTTCATCAAGCGGATAGTCGCCGGGCCCGGGGACACCCTGAGCATCCAGGATGGGCACCCGGTGGTGAACGACGAGCTCGTCCAGGAGGACTTCATCGAGCCCTGCGCGCCGGGCGGAGCGTGCAATTTGCCGAAACCGATCACAATCCCGCCCGATCACTACTTCATGATGGGCGACAACCGTGGGGCGAGTGACGACAGCCGCTTCTGGGGACCCGTCCCCAAGGACTGGATCATCGGCGAGGCCTTCGCCACCTACTGGCCCCCGGAGCGCTTCGGGATCTTCTAGGACGAGGCGAAAGCGGCGCACGGCTGCTCGCCTGTTCCGCTTCGACCGCTCGTTCGGACGCCGCTTCGTCGCGGGTGTGGACGAGGCGGGGCGCGGCTCTCTCGCGGGACCGCTGCTCGCCGCCGGGGTCCTGATCGACCTTGAGCGGATCGGTCGCCCTGAGCGCCGCGCGCTCGCCCGGCTGGACGATTCCAAGCAGAAGTCGGTCGAGGAGCGCGAGGAGCTCTACCCGCACGTGATCCGGGCAGCGGCGTGCGTCTCGGTCGCGGTCCGCTCGGTCCGCTGCATCGACCTCAAGGGCCTTCACGTCTCCAACCTCGGCGCGCTCACCGACTGCATGCGGGCGGTCGCGCAGGGCAACGCGACCCGGCTCGTGGACGGCTTCAGGCTGCCCGCCTGCGAGCTCGAGCACACCGCTGTCGTCGACGGTGACGCGCGGAGCGCCGCGATCGCCGCGGCATCGGTGATCGCCAAGGTGACCCGGGATCGCTACATGCGGCGCGTCGCCGCCGTCTACCCCGACTGGAACTTCGAGGGGAACGTCGGCTACTCGACGCCTGAGCACCGCGACGCGATCCTCGAGCACGGGATCTGCCCGCTTCACCGGCGCTCCTTCGCGTCGGTGGCCTACTCGCAGCTGGGGCTGTACGAGATCGAGAGTACGGGCGTTGACCTGAGCTCAGAAGGCGTTGCGGATGTGATCGATATCCGCGAGGCCATCCGCGCCGAAGCTGACTCCGACGACGTCGAAGCGGTAGCCGGAGACGCCTGAGGGCCCGCGCCGCTCGGCGATCCATTCGCGGGCGAGGCGGCGCAGCTTCAGCTGCTTGCGCCGGACGACGGCGTGAGCAGGTCGCGTCGGCCCGAGCCGCGATCCCTCACGCCCGGCCTTCACCTCGACGAACACCAGGGTGGAGCGATCCAGCGCGACCAGGTCGATCTCCCCAGAGGGAAGCCGGACGTTGCGCCCGACGATCGACCATCCCTCTCCCGCTAGCCGGGCGGCGACCAGGTCCTCGGCGACCCTCCCGAGTCGCTGTCGCGCAACCGTCATTCCCGCAGCGAAGCGGGGGCGAGGATTCCGAGCGCGCGTCGATCGCAACAGAGCGGCGACCCAGATGTGACGATCAGCGCGCCCGCCACGCAGACCCCCGACCTACGGTTGCCCGGTGTACGCGCTCGCCCGCACCTTCGCGCTCGTCGGCGTCGAGGCGGAGGCGATCCACGTCGAGGTCCATGTGACAAGCGGTCTGCCGAGCTTCGCGATCGTCGGGCTGCCCGACACCGCGGTCCGGGAATCGCGCGAGCGGGTCAGGTCGGCCCTCGTCAACACCGGCTTCGACTTCCCGCAGCAGCGGATCACCGCGAACCTGGCGCCGGCCAACCTGCCGAAGGCAGGCCCGGGATTCGACCTCGCGATCGCCGCCGCCCTCCTCGTGGCGACCGGCCAGCTGACGCGAGGCGTCCTCGAGCGGCACGCGCTCGCCGGCGAGCTGGCGCTAGACGGGGGCATCCGTCCGGTCGCTGGCGCTCTCGCGATGGCGGAGGGGGCGAGGGGACTGGGACTGCGGGGGATCGCGATCGCCGCCGGGTCCGCTCGCGAGGCAGCGCTGGTCGAGCACGTCAGCGTCACCCCGCTGGAACACGTTTCAGCCCTCAGAGAGCTCTCGGAAGGGACCCTGGATCCGATTCCTCCCGATCCTGGGAAACTCGGCGCGGTTCCGACGGGAGACGCGGACCTTTCCGAGCTGCGGGGTCAGCCCGTTCTCCGGCGGGCGCTGGAGATAGCGGCGGCGGGCGGGCACAGCATGCTCCTGGTGGGACCACCGGGCGTCGGCAAGACGCTGGCGGCACGGCGGCTCCCGTCCCTGCTTCCGCAGCTCGGCCGGGATGAGCTTCTCGAGGTTGTCAGAATCGCGAGCGCCTGCGGCGAGGGCCTGCTGAACGGGGGCATCGGTCGCCGCCCCTTTCGCGCTCCCCACCACACGACCTCGGCGCGCGGCCTGGTCGGCGGCGGTTCACCGCCGCGACCCGGGGAGGTGACCCGCGCGCACCGCGGCGTGCTGTTTCTGGACGAGCTCGGTGAGTTTCGGCGGGACGCACTGGAGGCACTCCGCCAGCCCCTCGAGGAGGGACAGGTGACGGTGGCGAGGGTCAACCGGGCCGTCACGCTTCCCTGCCAGTTCCAGCTCGTGGCGGCCTCCAATCCGTGTCCGTGCGGCCACGGCCCGGACTCCGGCGAATGCGACTGCGCGCCGACCGTGGTGTCTCGGTACGAGGCGAAGCTCAGCGGTGCGCTGGCGGATCGGATCGAGCTCTTCCTCGGTCTCGCCCGCCCAAGCGCCGAGGACCTCTCGGAGGGACCCGGCGAGCGCTCCGCGGCCGTTCGCGCGAGGGTGGAGGCGGCCCGACGCCGTCAGGAGGCCCGGCTCGGGCCGGGTCGCTGCAACGCGGAGATGACCCCCTTTGAGGTGCGCCGGCATACGCGGCTCACTCCTGCCGCGGATCTGAGCCTCGCCGCCGGCCATCAACAGCTGCGGCTGAGCGGGCGGGGATGGGACCGGGTCCTGCGCGTCTCCCGCACGCTCGCCGACCTCGACGGGGCCGAGGAGATCTCCGATGACCACGTCACCGAGGCTCTGAGCCTTCGCCGGCGCTCCGCTCGATGAGCCAACCGGGCGCGTGTGAGCACTGCCTGCACCGGGCCTGGGTGGTCGCGGGGCTCTCGGCCCGAATCGAGCGCGCGATGGCGGGGTCCCCGAGAAAGCGCGCCGGCGAGCTTCTCGCTCTCGGGGAGGAGGAGCTCCGGCGCACCCTGCCACCGGCCAGGGCCTCCGTGCCGCCAAGCCCGGCGAGGATGCGGGCGGCGCTCGAAGGCGCCGACGTCTGGGCATGCTGCCGCCACGACGACGGCTACCCCGAGCAGCTTCGCGATCTCGGCAAGCAGGCGCCCGCGTCCCTGTTCGGTCGCGGGGATCCGACTTACCTCCGGCGTCTTGATCGCCGGAACTGCGTCACCGTCGTCGGCTCGCGGCGCCCGAGCGGCTACGGCCGTGACACGGCGGCGCTCCTCGGCCGCGAGCTGGCCGCCGCCGGACTTGCCGTGATCAGCGGAATGGCTCTCGGAATCGACTCCTCCGCCCACCGGGGGGCGCTCGAGGCCGGGCTCACGGTGGCGGTGCTCGGGGGAGGATCCGACGCCCCGAGTCCCGTGCGCATGAGCCGGCTCTACGCGGAGATCGTCGCCCGGGGCATGATCGTCAGCGAGCTCCCACCGGGGGTCGCCCCCCGCCGCTGGACGTTCCCCGCGCGAAACCGGATCATGGCCGGCCTCGCCGCGCTGGTCGTGGTGGTCGAGGGCCGGATGCGCTCCGGTTCGCTGATCACCGCCGAGCTGGCCGAGCAACTCGGCCGTGACGTTGGGGCCGTCCCCGGGAGGGTTCGCACCTCCGCAGCGGCGGGCCCCAACCAGCTTCTCCGCGACGGTGCACAGGTGATTCGCTCCGGACAGGACGTGCTCGACTCGCTGCTCGGTCCCGGGACCCGGGTCGGCGGATTCTCGGCTCCGGGTGGGGATCTCGAGCCGGACCTCGCCGTCGTCCTGGAGCTGGTCGAGGGCGGTGCTACCACCCTCGATTCGGTCTCCAGGGAAGGTGGCATCTCGGCAGCGGCGGCCGGCGGCGCCCTCGCCCGTCTCGAGCTGATTGGCAGGATCCGATCCGATTCAGGGGGGCGGTACCGGCCGGCTCCCGATTAGCCTTCGCCGTGTGGGCGCGGATTCCACACGCACGGCGATGACGATCGCCACCTCCGACTCTGGCGGCGGCGCCGGGATCCAGGCCGACCTGAAGGCGTTCGCGCGCTGCGGCGTCCACGGCACGTCGGCGATCGTCGCACTGACCGCGCAGAACACCCGGGAGGTGATCTCGGTCGAGACTCTGCCGCGGCAGTTCATCCTGGACCAGGTGAGGGCGGTCGCGACCGACATCGGCGTCGACGCGGTGAAGATTGGGATGCTCTTCGATGAACCGACGATCGACGCCGTCGCTGAGGCCCTCGACTTGGTCGGGGCCGCGCCGATCGTGGTTGATCCGGTGATGGTCGCCGAGAGCGGCGCGGTCCTGCTCAAGCCCGAGGCGAGACGGGCCCTGATCGACCAGATCCTGCCGCGGGCGGCGGTCGTCACCCCAAACGTCGCGGAGGCGCGGGAGCTCACCGGGCTGGGCGACAACGCCCCGCCCGAGGAGCTGGCCCGAGCCGTTCGAGCCCTCGGACCCGCCGCCGCTGTTGTTACCGGCAGCCACACCGAGGACGGCGCCGATCGCTTCTTCGACGGCGAGCTGGAGGACGCGATCGGGGGCCCCCGCCATCTGGACGGCGCTGCGCACGGCTCGGGCTGCACCCACTCCTCGGCACTGGCGGCCCGGCTGGCGCTCGGCGACTCGCCGCTCGAGGCGGCGTGCGCCGCCCGAGAGATCGCGGCGGAGGCGGTGCGCAACGGCCTCCGCGGTATCGGCGCCGGCGCCGGCCCGGTGGACGTTCTGGGCATAATCGATCCATGAAGCTGCTT
>DASUYK010000110.1:0-18952 GCA_036377415.1 Solirubrobacterales bacterium | reverse complement strand
ACCGCGTGGCGGGTGAGCGCCGGAGCGGTCGACCAGGACGGCGGCGAGGTCACCGCGATCGTCCATTGCGCCGAGGATCCGAGTCTTCCACTCACCGAGGTCTCGGCCTCGACCGAGATCGACGAGGGCGAACTCGGGTCGGTGACGACCCCGCGCTGTCCGCCCGGTCGCGCCCTGGTCGCGGGAGGTTTCGACTTCGGCGGCTCATACGACGCCCTCTTCGCGGAGGGCTACTTCACCCGCAAGGGGACCTGGTCGGCCACCGGCTACGGCTGGTTCGGCTCGGCCGAGCTGACCGCGTACGGCTACTGCCTGAAGGCGAGCGACACCGTGAATCGCACCGCCTTCCCCCCTCAGAGGGTGGCGCCCCCGGAGGAAGTCTCGGAAGAGCGGCCCGCGGACGAAGACTCCGACTGGCTGATCTACGCCGGCGTCGCACTGGCTGGCTTCGCGCTCGTCGCCTGGCTCATTCGCCGCCGGCGCCGAGTAATCCGCCGGCGCCGAGCCAGCCGCCGAGCCAGGCGGCGCTAGGCCCCAGACTCCGGTCAGCTCAGGTCCATAGCTGGGGTCCTGGATCACGCTGCGCTTGCCGACCGTGACCCGAGCCGATGCGGTGGGCCGATGGAGGCCGGGAACGTGCCGGGTCCCTACGTGATCGTGATGCCGCCCCGCAACGGGCGACGATCCGCAAGTTCAAGGACACGACCGACGCGCCGTTGATGACCGCCACGCCGTCCACGGACGCGCCTCAGTCGGTGCTCGGGAACCGCGTCTTCGTGTCGGAGCAGTTGACGATCACGGAGACACGGGCTCCAACAACGACGCGAACTCGATCACGTGCGTGAACCGCGCGGCTGCTCCTGGCTTCACATGCGCACCTGTTCCCTAGACGCAGCGTCGAAGGTGGCTAACGGTTTACTGCCTCGACGAAGACGGGGGCCGCGCGGTTTCCCGCGCGGCCCCGTCCGGTACGACTTCTTCTTTGTCTAGCTGACTCGACTCACTGCTTCGGCGCAAGGTCGATCGTCGCCGCGTCCGCTGGGATCACAGCGTCGTCCAGCTCTGTTCCGAACGAGTACGTGGCCGGCGACGGAACAGGAACCGTCCCCCCCTTCAGGGCTGCGGGGTTGTACTTCACCCCGATGATGAAGTCCCCCGAGGAGGGAAGGTCCCCGGTTGCCGTCCCGACAGGGTCGTTCACTTTGGGCGTCCACTTCAGCACCTTGCAGAGGTTTGCCTCGCTTGCGTCGTAGAGGACGACCTGCCGCTGCTGGATCGGTATGGCCGAGGCAGTGCTGTTGTCCGTCTGGGTGATGTCCACCGTCTGACCCTCGGTCCCCGAGACCTTCGTGTAGTAGAAGAACACACCCGGAGAGACGGCGTTTATCAAGCCGCCCTTGGTGGTGTACAGAAGCTGTCCGAGGACGGGCGCCGTTCCGTCGGCGTATTGCTGACACGTGGTCCCGGTCGGAGAGATCTTGCCGTCGGGGAGGGGAGGCGTGCCGCATCCCGTCATCGACGCGTTGTCGATCGGCAAGCCGTAGATCTCCTGGTTCGTGAACCAGCCGTACCGCTCGCAGCCCACGGTCGAGATCTCATCAATCCCCGTGATGGTCCAGCTCGCCGTCGGTGTTGTGCTGCCGACGGGAATGATCTCCATCACCACCTTGAGGTAGCCGGCTTCCTCCGAGAAGGTGTGCTTGAACGTGTACCAGCCGGAATTGGGAATGCACTGCGGGTCGTAATTGTCGAGGAGCGGATTCGCGTTGGCCCGGTTGACAACCGTTTGGCCGGTGACCGTGAAGCCCGAGCAGGGTTCCCCAGTCGGGAGAAGCCCCGTGGAAAGCCCCGTGGAGACGTTGAACCCGAAGTCGCGCAGGTGAGTGCCGGTGTTGTTGTTGATCGCCGACGAGTAGTCGAAGCGCGTGCCCTTGCAGGCAGCGTCCGTGGCGCCCGGCGGGTCCGTCTCCGGCACTGGCGCGAGACAGGCGAAGTTTCCGCCGTAGTTGTTGGGTTCGCGATTCGCCTGGGCGTACGCAGCGTCAAGATAGATGTCAACCTGCGTCGTGTAGCCGCCGACGGGGAACGTCGGTGGGCTGACGCCACCCCAGTTCGTGTTCGGGCCTGAGCAGTGCGCGGCGTCGCCCGCGCCCCCGAATGTGTTCGTTCTCTCGCACGTTGTTCGCCCCAACCTAGCGTGGTAGGTGCCGCTAGCGGAGGCGACGGGGTCGGCATAGCCCCCCAGGTTGGAGGAGCCGGAAGCCTCCCGGGTGATCGTGCCGCCGGTAGTGGTGAACCACCCGTCCGTGTTGGTCTCGAAGCCGTTGCTGTACGTGGGAAGTACCGCGCTGGCGGGGGCTGCGAGGCCGAGGAACACGACCGCGCAAAGTGCCGCAGCGATGGGTACGCCGAACAGCCTTCGTTTCATTTCGGTTCTCCCCTTCGCTTCGGGCATGCGCTTCATACGTCCTCTCTTCTTTCGCGTCTTCTAGAACCGGAGGACGTCTTGGCAAAGCCACGGGATTCAGTCCCCCGCTCCGCCGACCCGGTCTGCTATCCAGTTCCTGAGATACCCGGACAGCAACCCGGAGACGGATTGGGTCTACTTGAGGTCAAAGGTAGGGTTGTTGGGCGTCGTCGCGCATCCGTAGTAAGCCGTACTCCTCGAAGTAGTTAGCCGTGCTTGTGAGTCTCCGCGACCACGTTGGCCGCCGAGCGATTCGCCGCGAGCCAACCAACCCCCCGGAGCCCGAGTGAGGGGAAGGATTACTCTCGGAGTTCTGGCCCAAACCAGAAGATCCGCTTAGAGGGACGGACTGCTCTACGGCTTCGGGAAAGCGTTACGCGTCCCGTGGTGCCAGGGCTCCCAGGAGTTAGGTCAGTTTCGCTCAGGGTTGGCGCTACCACCGCTCCTTGTCGAAGGGTGGCGGTAGAAGAACGTAAGCGACCCGACGCTCAGGAGAGATTTCCCAGCCACCTGCAGGCGTCTGGCTCGATTTGACGACAATCCTCGAACGTCGCCCAGCCGATCCTTCTCGAAACGCTCGACCCATCCTCGTCACGATGAGGCAGGTCCTCGCGGAGGCCAATCTCGATGGGGCGGCGTCTCGAATGGCGGTATGACGAGTCCCATGCCTACTTAGATCATGCCTCCGGCTGCATTTGTTGAGTTTGTCATTCCAGAAGTAGGCTTCCGCAGGGACCGTGGCGGGTCTGCGGCGTACCATCGGCGCATGACAGAATTCGGCACGGTCCGGGTCGCTGCCATCCAGGCGACCCCGGTGATTCTCGATGCCAGCGCCACGATCGAGAAGGCGATCGGGCTAATCGGCGAGGCCGCCGCCGACGGGGTCAAGCTGGCGGTGTTGCCCGAGACCTTCGTGCCGCTCTACCCATCCGACAGCTGGGCGAAGAAGGCGGCCGACTTCGATGGGTTCGACGAGCTCTGGGAGAGGCTATGGGCGAACTCGGTGGACGTGCCCGGCCCGCTCACCGACCGACTCGCCGCGGCCTGCGCCGAGCATGACGTTCACGTCGCGATCGGCGTCAACGAGCGCGAGGATGAGCGCCCGGGCAGCCTCTACAACGCGCTGCTGCTGATCGGCCCGGAGGGCCTAATCTGGAAGCACCGCAAGCTGATGCCGACCCACCACGAGCGGCTCTTCCACGGCATCGGCGCCGGGGACGACCTCGCCGCCGCCAAGACGCCGCTCGGCAGGATCGGCGGGCTGATTTGCTGGGAGAACCGGATGCCGCTCGCCCGCTATGTCGCCTACCGGTCCGGCCCCCAGATCTGGGTTGCGCCCACCGCCGACGACTCCGACGGCTGGCTGGCGAGCATGCGCCACGTGGCGATCGAATCGGGCGCCTTCGTCGTCTCGGTGCCCCAGTACATCCCCCGCTCGGCCTTCCCGGGCGACTTCCCCGCCGAGCTGCCAGGCAACGAGGTCCTCGGGCGCGGCGGCGCGGCGATCATCGAGCCGGCCGACGGCAACGTGATCGCCGGCCCGCTGTACGACGAGGAGGGAATCGTCACCGCCGACTGCGATCTCAGCACCGGCCTCCACGCCAAGCGCTGGTTCGACTCCGTCGGCCATTACAGCCGCGAGGACGTGCTGCTCGGGGAGATCCCGGTGGCCAAGGCGACCGACCCCGAATCGGTTCAGGGGTCCAGCTCGAACTCGACCTCGCCCACGACGACCTCGTCGCCGCCTTCGAAGCCCGCGCGCTGAAGCTCGGCGATGACGCCGATTTCGCACAGCCGCCCCTCGAGGTAGTCCAGCGCCTCGGGGTTGCCGAGGTCGTGCCGCGTGACCAGCAGCTCGATCCCGCGCCCGGTCACGCGCCAGCGGCCCTCTTTCCATGCAAAGCGCCACTTCTCGTCCAAAGCCGCGCTTTTCGTCCGCCCGCTTCACGCGCAGGCAGCACCGAACGGCGGGCGGCAAGCGCTTCGCTCAGCTCCAGGCTGCGGCCCACTCCTCCGAGTCGACCTTGTTCTCGAAATGTGCGAGCTTGCCGTCGCGGATCTCCCAGGTTTGCTCGCCCGGCAGGTCGAACCCAGCACCGCTCTTGCTCTTCCCCTTGAAGCGGCTGGTGACAACGATCGTGTCGCCGTCGTCTCTAGCGTCTTCGACTTCGACCGTGAACTCATCGAAGTTCTCCGGAACCTTGGCGAACACATCATTGGCGACGCTGTCGGGTCCCCTGAAGGTGCCTGAGGGAGAATTGCCCCCCCCTGGCTCAACCCACTCGATCTCGGGGTGGAACCGGGCGGTCACGCCTTCGATGTTGCCGCTGTTGAAATCGTCGTAGCCACCAGTCACGAGGTCCACATTCTCTTGGGACATGTGCTCTCCCTTCCGCTCGCTGTGGGTCGGGACTCTATCCGGACCCGCGCCCTGCTTTCCATGCGAGGCGCCGCTTCTCGTCCAAAGCGCTACCCCTGCAGCCAGGCGGCTGCGAGGGCTGTGTCACCGACTAGGCTCGCCTGACCCAAGCGAAGGAGACCACATGGCATACCTGTTGACGCATTTCTGGCCGGGCGCAACCGTGGATGAGTACAAGGCAAGCATTGCGGCGGTGCACCCTCCGGGAGGTCTGCCCGAGGGACAGACCTACCACGCCGCTGGGCCGACAGACGGAGGCATCCTCATCGCCGCCGTCTGGGAGTCCAAGGAGCAATCCGACCGCTTCGTCCAAGACAAGCTGCTGCCGAGCATGCCCGTCGAGGGGGGCTTTACGGGCCAGCCGGAGGAGCGCGCGGCCGAGATCGTGAGTCACGGCATACACCAATAGAACCCGCGTGGCGCTAGTTCTGGCTGGCGCGAAGCGGAGGTTGATGGGGTCGCATCGCTCGCGAGTCCCACGCGGGAGACGGAGGCGTACTCGGGGAAGCGCTCCTTTCCATGCAAAGCGGCCGCTTCTCGTCCAAAGCGGTAGCAACGCACCGGTTCGGTGGAAACGCGTCGCACTTCCGCTTTCACGCGAAGGGGGGCGCAAGATAAACATGATGCGAAGCCAGAGTCTGGGTTGTGGTGCTCTGCACGTATCCGACGGATCCAGTTATCTGTGACTGATGTTGGCCGACCTCCCCGCTTTCGCCGCCTGGCGGTTCGTCGACGCGGTGGACGGTTTCGAGGTCGTCTACGCGCAGCCCGGCCGCCTGCGCGGGCACACGTCCGCGGTCGAGGACGGGCAGGCGTACGCCGTCCGCTACGAGATCGCGCTTGACGACCGCTGGCGCGCTCGCGAGGCGCGCGTGGCGTCCGATACCGTCGCCGGGCCGCGCGAGACCGTCATCATCTCGGAGGGCGAGGGCCGCTGGACGGTCGACGGCGAACCCGCCCCGCAGCTCGACGGACTGATCGACATCGACATCGAAGCGTCCGCGTGCACGAACACGCTGCCGGTCCACCGCCTGCCGCTCCCGCTCGACGAGATAACCGAGGCACCGGCCGCCTACGTCCGGGCGCTTGATCTCTCGGTCATTCGGCTCGATCAGACCTATCGGCGGCTCGACGACCGCCGCTACGACTACACGTCGGAGGCCGACTTCGGGGCCGTGCTCGAGTACGACGCGGCCGGGCTGATCGTCGATTACCCGGGCATCGCCGTGCGCTTCGCCTGAGTCGCACGGCGGTCGGGGCAGCACGTCAGCAGTTGCTTGAGCTGCGGACGCAGCTCCTCAAACTCGCATCTGCGCGGCCGGTGTGCGGCACGCGGATCCCCCAATGGGACACTCACCCGCCCCTGCTGTCCCACGGATGCGGGCCTCCCCGGCGGCTCCTTGCGGACGCCGCTCCGGACGAGAAGGAGGAGCGGGACCGGCTCCGCCCAGGGCCGCCTGCAATGCGCGAGGACCGGGAGTGAGCGACGGCCGTTCGGGACGGGCGGTTAGTGCCGGGGCCACGCGCTTGCGAGGGAGCGGCGAAGCAGATCGAGGACGGCTGGGAGTGGTTCCAGCTCGGCCGCAGCCTCAGCCCTCAGCCGCAACCGGTGTTGTTGCCGCAGGACGGGCAGGTGTAGCAGGAGCCCGTCCGCTGCATCATCCCGCCGCACTGGTCGCAGGCCGGACCGAGCTCCAGATCGGAGCTGATCTTCGCCGGGACGACCGGCGGGGTGTCGGTGAGCGCCGCCGTCGGCGGCTTCGCCTCGGCCTTCGCCTCGGCCGAGCCGTTCCCCTCGCCGTTCGGATGGCCGTTGCCGCCGTTCGCGGGCGCCCCTGTGTCCTCGATCGGGAAGGCCTGTTGGGCCTCCTTCTTCGCCCGCACCTCGTCGGTGAGGATGCCGAGATTCTCGAGGTAGTCGGTGTCCTCGATGAACCGGCTGGCGAGCCAGCGCATGATGTAGTCGGGCATCGACTTCGCGAACGGGATCTCCGGGTTGGTCGTGATCCCCTCCGGCTCGAAGCGGACGTAGCTGAACTTGTTCACGAACACCTCGAGCGGCACGCCGTACTGAAGGCCGATCGAGATCGCGGTCGCGAACGCGTTCATCAGCCCCTTGATCGTCGAGCCCTCCTTGCCGATGTCGGTGAGGAAGATCTCGCCGACCGAGCCGTCCGGATACTTGCCGGCGGTGATGTAGCCCTCCTGCATCCCGATCCGGAACTTGTGGGTGATCGACTCGCGCTCCTGCGGCATCCGGGTCCGCTGCGGCTCCGGCGGCGCCCCCTCGAGCGACTCCGCCGGTTCCTCGGCGGGCCGCGCCTTCTTCTCGCCGGCGTCGGTCTTCAGCGCCTGCGCCGTCTTCGAGCCGTCGCGATAGATCGCGAGCGCCTTCAGGCCCTTCAGCCAGCCGTAGGTGTAGGCGTCGGCGATGTCGGAGACCGTCGCGGACTCCGGCAGGTTGACTGTCTTCGAGATCGCGCCCGAGATGAAGGGCTGGACAGCGGCCATCATGTCGATGTGGCCGGTGTGCGAGATCGACCGCTCGCCCACCGCCACGTCGAAGACCTCGAGGTGCTCCTCCTTCAGCGCGGGCGCGCCGATGATCGTGTTGTGCTCGTTGACGTAGGCGTCGATCTGCTCGATCTCGGCGGTCGAGTAGCCGAGCGTCTCCAGCGCCAGGTTGACCGAGCGGTTGACGATCTTCATCTGACCGCCGCCGACCAGCTCCTTGAACTTGACCAGCGAGAAGTCCGGCTCGATCCCGGTCGTGTCGCAGTCCATCAGGAAGCTGATCGTCCCGGTCGGGGCCAGCACAGTCGCCTGGGCGTTCCGGTAGCCGTGCTGCTCGCCCAGCGCCACCGCCTCGTCCCAGCTTTCCCGGGCGGCATGCAGGAGTGGGTCGTCGACGAGTGAGTCGTCGATCTCATACGCCGCCGCCTGGTGCATCCGCATCACCTGGTTGTGCGGCTCGCGGTTCTTCGGGTACTCGTCGTAGGGCCCGATCGCCGCGGCGACCTCGGCCGAGCGCCGATAGCCGCGACCGGTCATCAGTGAGGTGATCGCGGCTGCGACGGCGCGACCCTGGTCGGAGTCGTAGGGGAGGCCCTCCGACATCAGCAGCGCGCCGAGGTTCGCGTAGCCGAGGCCGAGCTGGCGGAATGCACGCGCATTCTTGCCGATCTGCTCGGTCGGATAGCTCGAAGGCCCGACGATGATCTCCTGCGCGAGGAGGACGATGTCGACGGCGTGGCAGAAGTCGTCGATCGCAAAGCGCCCGTCCTCGCCGCGGAACTTCATCAGGTTGAGCGAGGCGAGATTGCAGGCCGAGTCGTCGACGTGCATGTACTCGGAGCAGGGGTTGGAGGCGTTGATCCGCCCCGACTCCGGGCAGGTGTGCCAGCGGTTGATGATCGAGTCGTACTGGACCCCCGGATCGGCGCAGCGCCAGGCGGCGTCCGCGATCTGATCCATCAGCTCACGGGCCTTCATCGTCTTGACCGGCTTGCCCGTGGTGCGGGCGATCAGGTCCCAGTCGGCGTCGTCCTCGACCGCCTTCATGAACTCGTCGGTCACCCGGACCGAGTTGTTGGCGTTCTGGAACTGGACCGAGGTGAAGGCGTCGGAGTCGAGGCGCATGTCGAAGCCGGCGTCGCGGAGCGCGGCCGCCTTCTCCTCCTCCCTCGCCTTGCACCAGATGAAGTCCTCGACGTCGGGGTGGTCGACGTCGAGGACGACCATCTTCGCCGCGCGGCGGGTGCCGCCGCCCGACTTGATCGCGCCCGCCCAGGAGTCGGCACCGCGCATGAAGCTGACCGGGCCGGAGGCGATCCCGCCCTTGGCGAGCGGCTCCATCGAGCCGCGGATCGCAGAGAGGTTGATCCCGGAGCCCGAGCCGCCCTTGAAGATGATCCCCTCCTTGGTGTTCCAGTCGAGGATCGACTCCATGTCGTCCTCGACCGAGAGGATGAAGCAGGCGGAGCACTGCTCCTGGCCGTTCTTCCGCCAGCCGACGTTGAACCAGACCGGGCTGTTGAACGCCGCCTTCTGATTGACGAGGATCGCGGTCAGCTCGGCCTCGAAGGCGTCGGCGTCCTCGTCGGTCGCGAAGTAGCCGCCGTCGCGGCCCCACTCGGCGATCCGGCCGGCCACCCGGCTGACCATCTGCTTGACGGAAGTCTCCCGCTCGGGGGACCCGAGCTGCCCGCGGAAGTACTTCTGGGCGACGATGTTGGTGGCGTTCTGGGACCAGCTCTTCGGGAACTCGACGTCCCGCTGCTCGAAGGCGGGATTCTCGGGATCGCCGATGATCGCGTCGCGACGCTCCCACTCGAGCTTGTCATAGGGATCCACCCCGGGAGTGGAGAAACACCGTTCGATGACGAGGCCCTTCTCGGTCGCCCTTGTTGCCCTCGAAGTGGCCCTGGCCATCAGCTTTTCTCCTCTCGCTCGGTCTCTGGGGTGAGCACCGCAGCATCCTCCGCGCCCCGGACGGAATTCGCCACCTCGCTTGTTCCGTATTTCCGGGGATTTCCTGAGGAGTCGGGAAGAGTTCCCGCAAACTGCAGATAGGCGCCCGGGTCGAGCAGCTCCAGTCCCCGCAGGCAGAGCTCGCCGATTCGCTTCGCGTCCAGCTCGCCGCTCCCGCGCCGTGCGTCGGTTTCGATCCGGTCGACTATCGCCTCGAGCTCCCGCGGATCGACATCCCGCTTGTGGGAGGCGCGGATCAGTCCACCGAGGAGCTTCTCCCGGTCGAACGGCTGCCGACGGCCGTCCCGCTTGACCACGGTGACGATCTCGGGCACCGCCCGCTCATAGGTGGTGAACCGGTGGCCGCACCCCGAGCATTGGCGCCGGCGCCGAACGGCGTCGCCGTCCTCGGCGCGGCGGGTCTCGAGGATGCTCGTCCGGGATTCGCAACGGGGACATCTCACTCCAAGCAGTGTACCTAGGCGTAGTGCTCGGCCCGGGACCGAACGACCGGTCAACCGCTAGATCTAGGGGCAAGAGGCAGATTCTTAGGAAGTCCGTGCTTAGCCACGACCACACCCCTGGGTATTCAGCGGATGTGGGCGGGGCGAGCGCAACGGAGACTTGGGGCGTTCGCCAGTCAATTAGTCAAGGAGAGACGGATGGCCGACGCAGAAAACCAAGAGCTGGGCTCCGCGGATTACCTGGAGCGGGCGCTTGCCGACCTGAACAGAGCACGTCAAGAGACGGCGGCGGACGCAATGTCGATGATCGACTCAGCGATCGGTCGGTTGCGCGAGGCCCTGGCGCGCGTCCAGGGAGGCGCGGGGGATCGCGCCGAACACCTGAGGGAAGTCGCGGAAGATCGCGCTGCCGAGTGGCAGCGGATGCTGGAAGACGCATCGGATGACGCCAGGAAGGAACTGGCTATTCGAAGCGTTCACGCGCAGCGCTCGCCGGAGGCTCTGAAGGAGATCTCCAGAGAGATCAAGGGCCAGAAGAAGGAGATAAAGCGCCGGAAGAAGGAGCTCGCTGCGTCGCGTTGAGCGACCCTGGCGCTCGCGCAAGGCCTGCCGCCCGATCCCGGGGTCGACGCCGCTCCGGCGGGTGGGAGCCGGCGCTCGAATCGAACGC
Organism: Solirubrobacterales bacterium; assembly: GCA_036377415.1. Lineage (GTDB taxonomy): Bacteria > Actinomycetota > Thermoleophilia > Solirubrobacterales > 70-9 > DASUPK01. The sequence goes on along the minus strand of DASUYK010000110.1, from coordinate 8,462 downwards.
CGACTCGCTCACCGATCTCGATCAGCTCTCCGTCGTGACCGCCGCTCACCCCCGCTTCCCTCCGTAGGCCTCGAACAACTCCCCCCACTCCACCAGGTCCGACGCGACGCTCCAGTCGACCGGATTGCCGTCGAGGGCATCGGCGAGATAGTCGAGATGCATGTGCCAGCCGGCCAGCATCGATGGCGGGCTCCAGTGCTCGGGATCCACCGCCGCGCGGCGATCGATCTCGGCGACGGGGACCATGCTCGAGAAAGTGAGCAAGCATCCGTCCCCGTCGGAGCGGAGCTCCCACCGACAGGCGGCAGCCGGGTGCTCGACGGGCCGCCCACCGTTCCACTCGAGCAGGCGAGGCGGGTCCAGCTTGCTGATCGTCGCCCGCACGCCGGTGTCCTCCTCGCTGTTGAGCCAGCGAAGCTCGACCGTGCCGCCTTCGCGGAGCTCGAACGTGGTCGCCGCAGCGAGCCACTTCTCGATCGCGTTCGGCTCGGTGAGCGCCAGCCAGACGCTTTCGATCGGATGCTCGAGGCGGCGCTCGAACCTCACGACGTAATCGTCGCCCTCGCGCCCGATCGTTCCTTGCCTGTCCCGTTTCGTCGCTTTCGAACTCATGAAGCCTCCTTATCGAGATGTCGTTCAAGGGCGTCGAGGCGCTCCCCCCACAGCTTGCGATACGGCTCAAGCCACTCGGCGACCTCGGCAAGCGGCTCGGGACGGACCCCGTAGATCCGCCTCTGGGCCTCGTTCCTGACCGAGACCAGGCCGGCCTCCCGAAGTACCCGAAGATGCTTCGAGACGCCGGGCTGGCTCAGCTTCAGGCGATTGACCAGCTCGCCGACGGGGCGCTCCCCGTCCAGCAGCAGATCGAGGATCCGACGCCGGGTCGGCTCGGCGAGGACGTCGAAGGTGGTCGCTGTAGCCATGGTGAGTAGTATAACCATATAGCTATATAGCTAACTCCTCATATTCAGTCTGCCGTGCCACCGCCCCGCCAGGACTAAGGTTCCGAGCTGATGGGAACGGATGGAGACGGCGCACAGGGCCCCGATCCGATCGGGGCGGCCCGGGGGGCGGCGGGGGCCGCCGGGGAACGGCTCGGCGACGCGAGGGCCGAGGCGGGCGAGCGGCTCGGCGCGGCGCGCGACGCCGCCGGCAGGCAGGTGGCGGCAGCCCGGGAGACCGCCGCGATGGCCGCCCACGCCGCCGCTCACAAGCTCAGCCGGAAGCCGCGGCTGCGCGGCGTCTCGCACCAGTGGGCCTTCTTCCTCTCGCTCGGCGCGGGCCTCGCCCTCGTGCTCGCCGCGGACACGACCGAGGCCTTCATCGCGATGTCCGTCTACGCCTTCTCGCTCTCGGCGATGCTCGGCACCAGCGCCCTCTATCACCGGGTCACCTGGACCCCGGAGCGCCGGCGCTGGATGCGGCGCCTCGACCACACGATGATCTTCGTCTTCATCGCCGGTACCTACACCCCGTTCGCGCTGCTCGTCATGCACGGGACGCTCGCGGACCTCGTCCTGATCGTCGTCTGGGCTTCGGCGGCCGGGGGCGTGATCCTCAACCTGCTCTGGGAGAGCGCCCCGAAGTGGTTCAGCTCCGTCATCTACGTCTCCACTGGCTGGGTCGCGATCGTCACCCTGCCGCAGCTCTGGGAGGAGACCGGCCCGATCGGCGTCGGACTGCTCGCGCTCGGCGGAGCGCTCTACACCGCGGGCGCCGTCGTCTACGCGCGCCGTCGCCCGGACCCCCGCCCGGAGGTCTTCGGCTACCACGAGATCTTCCACGTCCTCGTGATCGCGGCGGCGGCGGTCCAGTACGCCGCGGTCGCGATCTACGCGCTGCCGGCGGGCTAGGGGACGAACCAGCGGCAAGTAACGCCGCCCGGATTTGTGAGACAACTGAGCGCGAGCAGGATTCCCAGGCACGTGACCCGAGGAGGGGAAGATGGCTGACCTTGCAGAGCTGAAGCAGCAGCAGAGGGCGATGTGGGCGATGGGGGACTATCCCTCGATCGCCGAGCGGATCGCCACCGCCGGCACGACAGCGGTCGATGCCGCGGCGGTGAGCGAGAACGACGCGGTCCTCGACGTCGCATGTGGATCGGGCAACGCGACGATTCCCGCCGCGAGGACCGGCGCCGAGGTGACCGGGCTCGATCTGACCCCCGAGCTGCTCGAGGCCGGCCGCGTGAACGCCGCCGAAGCCGGAGTCAAGATCGACTGGGTCGAGGGCGACGCCGAGCAGCTGCCGTTCGACGATGCGAGCTTCGACGTCGTGATCTCGGTGTTCGGCTGCATGTTCGCGCCCGACCACCGCAAGGCGGCCGAGGAGATCGCCAGGGTGCTGAGGCCGGGCGGCCGGATCGCGGTCTGCGCGTGGACCCCGGATGGATCGATCGGCAGGTTCTTCGCGCTGACCGCGTCCCACATGCCCCCGCCGCCGGAGGGCTTCCAGCCGCCCGTGCTCTGGGGCTCCGAGGACCACGTCCGCGAGTTGTTCGACGGCACCGGGATCGAATTGGAGCTCGAGCGGGCGGCGGTCGAGTTAATCGCCGACTCGGCGGATGAGTTCATGGCCGAGTACGAGCGGGACCTGCCGCCGATGGTCGCCGCGAGGGCGCTGCTCGAGCCCCAGGGCAAGTGGGAGGCCCTCCACGACGATGTGCGCGAGCTCTACGACGAGGTGAACGTCGCGGACGACGGGAGCTTCCGGCAGATCGCCGAGTATCTCGTCACCAAGGGGACGAAGCGCTAGGCGGAGGCGCCGAGGGCGGCGGAGAACCGCTCCTTCGCCGCCCCGATCAGCCGCTGGACCTCGTCCTCGCGGCCGTCCTTGATCAGCTCGATCGGGTCGGGATCCCCGTTCACGATCCCCTCGAAGAACTCCTTGCGGTCCTCATAGGTGGGGAGGGTCCCCTTCGCCCAGCCGCGATGGTCGTTGAGGATCACCGCGAGCCGCGCGTACGGCTCGCCGTAAGCATCGGCGATCTCCCGCTTCATCCGCTTCGCGAGCGCCGGGGACGCTCCCGCGGTCGAGATCGCGATCGCGAGTGGGCCGGTCCGGACGATCGCCGGGAGGATGAAGTTGCAGAGCGGCGGAACGTCGACCACGTTCACCAGCATCGCCCGGCACTCGGCCTCCTCCGAGATCGAGATGTTGACGTCCGTGTCCGAGGTCGCGGCGATCGCGAGGAATGAGCCGTCCAGGTCGGAGGCCTCGTACTCGCGGCGCTCCCAGGTGATCGAGCCCTCCTCGGCGTAGGCGACGAGCTCGGGGACCGCCTCGGGGGCGACCACGGTGACGTCGCCGTCGCAGGCGAGCAGCCCCTCGACCTTCTCCAGCCCGACCTCACCGCCGCCGACGACCAGGCAGCGACGGCCCTTGAGCTTCAGGCATGTCATATAGAGAGGGGTCTCCAGCATGTCGCGCACGCAGGTCTGGTCGCAGATCCCGCGCCGCAACTGGCAGACGCACTCCTTGCCCTCGAACGCCTGAGCAGGCATGCGCAGAGGTTAGACCGCCCCGAGCGTCCGCTCGAGGCCGGTCTCGAGGCTCGACTCGGCACGCCAGCCGAGCACCTTGGCGCTGAGGCTCGTGTCCAGGGCGTTGCGCTCGATCTCGCCCTCGCGTTCGGGGGCGAATTCCGGGTCGAAGTCCCCGCGCCCGGAGAGCTTCCCGATCCGCTCGGCCAGGTCGAGGACGGTCGTCTCGACCCCGGTGCCGACATTGAATGGGCCGGACTCCGCGGAGCCCTCGGCCGCGAGAAGGGCGGCGACCACGTCGTCCACGTGAATGTAGTCACGGGTCTGGTTGCCGGTCCCGAACACTGTCGGCCGTCCTCCGTCGCGGGCGAGCTCGGCGAAGATCGCCACGACGCCTGCCTCGGTCGCCGGATCCTGACGCGGTCCGTAGACGTTGGCGAGCCGAAGGATCGTGCCCGACAGCCCGCGGTCCCGTGCGTAATAGCCGACGTATCCCTCCGCGGCGAGCTTGCTCTGACCGTAGACCGAGTCGGGCTCGCAGGACGCGCTCTCGGCGAAGGGGAGATCCCGATCGCGCCCCGCCCCCTCCCCATAGACCGTGCCGCCGCTCGAGGTGAAGATGAAGCGCCGCGCGCCGGTCCGCACGCCGGCCTCGAGGACGTTGACCGTCCCAACCACGTTCAACCGGACGTCGAAGGACGGATCCGCGATCGACTTGCGGACGTCGATCTGCGCCGCGAGGTGGAAGACCGAATCGGGGTTGAAGTCGCCGATCATCGCCAGCATCAGGCGCTCGTCGGTGATGTCGAGGACCTCCAGGGTGGCGCCCTTGCCGAGCGCGGATTCGACGTTCTCGGTCTTCCCGCTGGAGAGATCGTCGATCGCAAGCACCTCGTCGCCGCGCTCGACCAAGGCATCGACCAGGTGCGAGCCGATGAACCCTGCGCCGCCTGTGACAACCGATCTCATCCTCGAGTACGGGAGCCTACGCCGCAACGCAATTCCGCAGGCATGAGCCAAGTCCGCCCGAGCCGCCGAAACCCCCTGCTACTCTCGCCCACCCGGAGTTAGGGGTATCGCCAGGGGGGAATCTTGAGTCGCGGCTACCGTGGAGGGCCGATATGCGACTGATCGTCACCGAGAAGAACAACAGCGCGAAGAAGATCGCGGACATCCTCAGTGGGGGCACAGCCGAGGAGGCGGCGTCCTACAAGACGCCGTTCTACGCGTGGTCGGACTCCGACGGCGACCACATCACGATCGGGCTGAAGGGCCACGTCCTCAACCCCGCCTTTCCCGAGTCCTACAACAACTGGCAGGAGACGAACCCCCGCGACCTGATCGACGCGGACCTGATCAAGGAGCCGACGGACAAGAACGTAGTCCGGGCCCTGAAAAAGGTCGCGAAGGACGCGACCGACCTGGTGATCGCCACCGACTTCGACCGCGAGGGCGAGCTGATCGGCCTCGAGGCGCTTCAGGAGATCGTCGAGGCGAACCCCGCCCTCGCGACCGCCGAGGGCGTGCACGAGGACGGGACCGCGGTGAAGCGGGCCCGTTACTCGGCGCTCACCAAGGACGAGATCGAGCGCGCCTTCGCCAACCTCGACGAGCTCTCGATGCCGCTCGCGAACGCGGGCGCGGCGCGCCAGGACATGGACCTGATCTGGGGCGCGACCCTGACCCGGGCGGTCTCGATGGCGACGAGGCGGTTCGGCTCGAACTTCCTCTCGGTCGGGCGCGTTCAGAGCCCGACCCTCGGGTTGATCGTCCAGCGCGAGCTCGAGCGGCGTGCCCATGTCCCCGAGCCGTTCTGGGAGGTGAGCGCGAGGTTCAGCCACCCGGACGGCAGCTTCACGGCCGAGCACACGACCGACAAGTTCTGGAAGGAAGAGGAGGCGAAGGCAGCGGTCGCCAACTCGAAGACCCCCGGGACGGTCAGGGAGATCAGCGCTCGGAAGGGCACCAGGAAGCCTCCCACCCCGCTCAACACCACCGCCTTCACCACCGATGCCTCCAGCCGCCTCGGGATCACCCCGTCCCGTGCGATGCGGATCGCCGAGGACCTCTACATGGACGGCTACGTCTCCTACCCGCGGACCGACAACACCGTCTATCCGAAGTCCCTCAACATCAAGGAGCTGATCGGTGCCCTGGTCAAGGTGGACGACTTCAAGGCTGCCGATTTCCTCCTGGACGGGCGCTCGCTCGAGCCGACGCGAGGGAAGAAGGAGACCACCGATCACCCGCCGATCTACCCGACCCAGGCCGTCAACCCGCGCCGTCTCGAGGCGCGCTCGGAGGCGCATCGCAGGGTCTACGAGCTTGTCGCCCGCCGCTTTCTCGCCACGTTCTCCCCGCCGATGGTGAGCGAGTCGACCAGGGCGAACATCGAGACCGCGAAGGGCCGGCCGGATGCGGAGTCCGGCGAGACCTACTTCGTCCGCGGCTCCGTCGTGCTCGACCCGGGGTTCGCCGCGATCTACACGTACGCCCGCTCGGCGGACACCGAGATCCCGAAGCTGGAGGAGGGGCAGGAGCTCGTCCTCGAGGGCGTCGAGATGGAGGGCAAGGAGACACCGCCGCCGCCTCGGATCAGCCAGGGGAAGCTGATCGAGATGATGGAGGAGCGCGGCCTGGGCACCAAGGCGACGCGCGCGGACATCATCCAGAAGCTGTACGACCGCGGCTACGTCTTCGGCAACCCGCCCGAGCCCTCGGAGACCGGGATCGCGATGTCCAAGGCGTTCGAGCACTACGTGCCGCGGATGGCGACCCCGGACATGACCGCCGAGATGGAGGCGGAGATGGACCAGATCGCCTCGGGCGAGATGTCGAAGGATCAGGTGCTCACCGACAGCCGCGACATGCTCCGCTCCGCCTTCGACGAGATGGGCGACGACGTGAAGACCGAGGACGAGGACGCGAAGTGGCGGAAGTTCGCCCGCGAGGTCTGGGCCGGCATGGACCAGGACCGGGTCCTCGGTCCCTGCATCGTCTGCCAGGAGGCCGGGCGAAAGCAGGAGGACGGCTCCCCGAACATGCTGCGGATCATCAAGGCGCGGAAGTCGGGCAAGCGCTTCGTCGGCTGCTCGGGCTGGGACGGAGACAACCCCGACTCGCCGGACTCGTGCGATCAGACCTTCCCGCTGCCGCAGCGGGTCAGGGGCCTCTACAAGATCGAGGAGGTCTGCTCGGTCTGCGAGCGCACCCCTCGGCTCCAGGTCGTGCCCTGGCGCGGGCGCCCCTGGAAGCTCTGCCTGAACGACGACTGCCCCTCGATGGCGGAGATGAGGCGCCGGCGCGAGGAGCGCGAGAGGGCGAACGCCGCGAAGGAGGCCGCGGAGACGGCTCGGAGTGACGGGGAGGGCGCCGACGGCAAGGAGGACGCCGATGCCGTCAAGGAGGCGGAGAAGATCGCCGGACAGGCCTCGGCGACGAAGGTGAAGCGCGCGCGCGGAGCAAGTAATGGCGCTCGCTCGCGCCCGAAGTCAGGCAGCGGCTCGCGGGCGAAGCGCGGCTCGCGTTCGAAGCCCTCGGCGAAGAGCTAGCGGCGGCGCGGACTAGGCGCGGCCTGAGGCCATCAGGGCGAGGCTCGTCAGGCTGAGCGGCCCATCGCCGCCCGCAGCCTCGCGCGCCGCCTCGGTGATCGCCGCCCAGGTCTCCTCCTGGACGGCCGGCGGATGCGGCTCGAGCATCGCCTTCACCGGCGGGGCGATCTCCCTGACGAAGGTGGTGAACTCCTCCGGGGACGCCCATTCGAACGTCACCTCTGCCTCTTCCACCTCGATGTCCGAGAACCCGCCTCCCTCGAGGAGGCCGCCGATCGCGTCGGGCGTCGGGCGGGAGAGCGGTCCGGGCGTCCCGGGCGGCGGCGGCGGCACGTCGAGCCGCTTCATCGCCGTCCCCATCGGAATCGCCAGGAACGGCACCCGCTCGAGCGAGCCCCAGGAGGAGATGGCCATCCGCCCGCCCGGCTCGAGGAAGCCGCGGACGCGAGCGGCCGCCCCCTCGCCGTCGGGGTCGAAGATGATCCCCCAGCGGGAGAGCGCCGCATCGAAGCTCTTCTCCGGGAAGTCGAGCGCCGATGCATCAGACTGGATGAACTCGACGTTCTCGAGCCCGGCGGCCTCGGCGCGCTCGCGACCGTACGCGAGCATCTCATCCGAGATGTCGGTCGCCACCACCCGGCCGTCCGGTCCCGCGACCCTCGCGGCGCTCAACGAGGGCTCCCCGTAGCCGGCGGCGACGTCGAGCACGCGGCTGCCGGGCTTGACCCCGGCCAGCTCGACCAGCCGCTGGCTGACCGCGCTCGCCGACGAATCGATCAGCTCGGACCACCTGCGCCATCCGGTCGCCACGCCGTCCCACTGGGTCCGCTGCCCCTTCCGGAACTCGGCGGGATCGATTGCCTTTGCATCCATCGTGATCTCACTTCCCCCGTTTCCGATTGAGCCTCCGATTTTGTCACCGCAGCAAGAAGGGCGGCCCTGGGCCGCCCTCCTCGCTTCACCGTCTCGACAGCGGATCAGGCGCCCTGCTCGCCGCCCTCTTCGCCGCCACCCTCCTGGCCTCCGTCGCCGCCGCCACCCTCCTCAGGGGGACCGCCGCCTTCCTCGACCTCTGGGGAACCGGGTGTCTCGAATAGCATCTTCAGCTCCTTTCGTGCGGTAGTGGGGCCAGTACCCGCTGCCGGCTCCCGAAAAACTCGACGACTGCAGGTGATTCCGCATCATGCGGCTGGAATCGCCGGCCGCGGTGCGTCGGCCGTCGGGACGATCCTCGTCCCCGGTTAGCCTGGACTGGTGTTCATCTCGCTCGAGGGAATCGACGGCTCCGGGAAGACGACCCAGGCGAAGCTGCTCGCGAAGGCGCTGGGCGAGGACGTCGTCCTGCTCCGCGAGCCCGGCGGCACGGAGACGGGGGAGCGGATCCGCGCGTTGATCAAGGATCCCGCTCTCGAGCTCGACCCTCTCGCGG
>DASUYK010000109.1:0-21901 GCA_036377415.1 Solirubrobacterales bacterium | reverse complement strand
AGCGTAGGCGCGGATCGTCCAGTTGGGAAGCCCCGGCTCGCCGGCGTCGCGCACGCCGTCGTGGTTTTGGTCGTGGAACTTGGCGCCGGTGATCGTCGCCTGCGGCGGCGCGGCGCCCTGGGCGATGCAAGCCGAGAACTCCGATGTGTTGCCGTCGGGATCGGTCGCGGTGGCCGTGATCACATCGCTGGCCGACTCGGGGGCCTCAAGAACAAGCCCCTCGATGCTGACTACTCCCGACCCGTCCGCCGGGAGATCGGCCACTCCCAGCGGCGTAGCACCCTCTCCATTCCCGGAGGGGTCGCAGCTCGGGCTGGCGAAGAACTCGAGGCGATAGGTCTTGTTCGGCTCGCTCTCCAGGCTGCCCGACACGGTGAGGTCGAAGCCAGCGCGGACGGCTTCTGTGAGGACGGGGAAGTTCTGCAAGTTGTTGGGACCAGCGTCCCCATCGCCCGAATCGTTCGCCGTCACCCCATTCGGGGCCAGGTCGATGCCCAGGGCACCGTTGGAGGAGATCGAGTTCTGCAGGATCCGGTTTCCATCACCCGCATCGGCCAGCAGCTCCACACCGTCGCTGCTGTTGTGGGCGATCAGATTTCCCGCGCCGGCGGCGGATCCGCCGATCGTGGACTGCTCCGCTGCGAGGCCCAATCGGATACCGGTCCCATTGGGGACACCGCCCGTGCCGTCGGCCTCGGTCCCGATGTAGTTCCCCTGGATGCTGTTGCCGACGGACGGGGGCTCGGAGACGTGAATGCCGGTGCCGTTGCCGGAGATCACATTCCGCGCTCCCGGAGACGTCCCACCCACGCGGACGTTGGTCGCGCTCTGGAGCAGCACGCCGCTCTGGTTGTTGGTGATCCCAGCGTTCCCGTCGGCATCTGTGCCGATCAGGTTCCCGAGGACCTGGACGGGGTCGGCGGGACTGCTGAACACGATCCTGACGCCGTCGACGTTGTTCCCGGAGATCTGGTTTCCCTCCCCTGCATCAAGGCCTCCGATGACCGTCCCCGGGGCGGTCTGAACTGAGACGCCGAACTGCGAGTTGCCGAGATCCTGGTTCCCAGTGGCGTCGGTGCCGATGCGGTTGCCTTCGATCCGAGTAGCCGTCGCGTAGTTGCCCTGAACATCGATCCCCCGCTGGTCGTTCCCTGAGATCACGTTGCCGGCTCCGGGCGCTGAGCCACCCACCACGTTTCCGGCGCTCGGAGCAGACTCGATGCTTCCGTCCGCGACCGCGACTCCGTTGCCTGAGTTCCCGAGATCCGAGGCGCCGGACGCGTCGGTCCCGATGAAGTTGCCCGCGATGACGTTGTTATTGCCCTGGACTGCGACTCCGGCTCCGTTACCCGAGATCACATTGCGAGCCTCCGTTGTCGCACCGCCCACTGTGTTCGAGTCTGAGAAGCTCACGACCAGGCCCCAGACGTTGCCAAGGTCTACGGTGCCTGTCGGGTCGGTGCCCAGGTAGTTGCAGACCACCGTGTTCCCGCCGGCCCCGCTGATCCGGATCCCGGCCTTGAACGAACCGGTGAACCGATTCACGGCCAGACCGCGGACCGTCGAATTCCCGGCTGTGATGTGGAGACCGTCAGCGCCGGGTGCGTTAACGCCGCTCAACTCGATTGACTTCACTGGCGAGCAGCCGGCATCGATGGTCGCCGGGTCGGTGATCGCGGGCAGCGCACTCGTCGGCTCGATCGTGAACGGGCCCGATCCTGGGATGTTGAACTGGATCGTGTCGGCGCCGGCCTCGGCGTTGGAACGATTGATCGCCTCACGCAGGCTGCAGTGGAGTGTGGTGCAGGCGCCGTCGTCGACGTCGTTCTCGGTGTTGACGACCCAGCTCGGATCCTCCACCGGAGCCCCGGTCGCCGTCTCGCACGCCGAGAACTCCGAGGTGTTCCCGTCCGGGTCGGTCGCGGTCGCTGTGACAGCGTCGCCTGTCGTGGAACCCGTTGGCAGCGTCACTGCGAAGCTCGCGTCCCCAGTGGCATTCGTCGTGACGTCGGTGGTGCCGAGGTAGGTCTTGCCCTCGCCGTTGCCGGACGGATCGCAGCCGGGGTTTGAGAAGAACTCGAGCCGGTAGGTCTTCGAGGGCTCGCTGTCAAGCGTTCCCGAGACCTGGGTCTCGCCGCCCCCGGCGGTGGCGTCCGCAAGGACCGGGAAGTTCTGGAGGTTGTTGGCCCCGGCGTCGGGGTCATCCGGATCGTTTGCCGCCACGCCGGTGGCACCCAGATCGATGCCGAGCCCGGTATTCGAAAAGATCGAGTTGCCAACGACCCGATCCCTGGTGCTCCCGGACAGGACTGCAACCCCCGCGGGAGAGTTGTGGGCGATCACGTTTCCCGCGCCGGCGGTCGCGCCACCGATCACGTTCTCGCCGATCCCCGAGTTTGAGTCTATGACCACCCCATATCCGCCGTTGCCGAGCGAACTGACGCCGTCGGCCTGAGTTCCGATCCGATTCCCGGCGATCGTGTTGAACTGAGTCCGGTTGGCGCTGAAGACGTTGAGCAGAACGCCAGCGAAGGTGTTCCCGGAGATCAGGTTGCCGTCGCCCGGACCGGTGCCGCCGATCGTGTTGTTGGTCGCGGCGGTGGCGCCGCCGAGCACCTGGATGCCGTTCTGGTTTGGAATCGCGGCTGTCCCGGCGGCGTTGCTGCCGATGTAGTTGCCCTTGATCGAGTGCCCGGACCCGGAGACGAAGACGCCGATGACGTCATTTCCGGAGATCAGGTTGCGGTCGGCGGAGGTGGAGCCGCCGATGACGGCGTTGGTCGCCCCGTTGAGATTCACGCCGTGGCGGGCATTTCCGAGATCGCTCGACCCCGCGACGTCGGTACCGATGAAGTTGCCCTTAACGACCGAACCTGTGGAGCCCGAGAGATGGATCCCGCTCCGACCAAAACGGTTGATCACTAGGCCCTTGATCGTCGTGGCGGCCGCGGAGACGGTCAATCCGTCAGTGGTCGACCCCGCCGAGGACCCGTTGAGCTCGACGATCGGGGTGCCAGAGAAACCGGGCTGCGACGTGCCGTCGATCACGACCGCGTCGGTGATCGTGGGGAGCGACGAGGTTGGCTGAATGGTGAAGGGAGCTGACCCCGAGATGTTGAAGTTGATCGTGTCCGCGCCCGAGTTTGAGTTGGCATCGAGGATCGCCTGGCGCAAACTGCCAGCCCCGGTGTCAGCGGTGGTGGTGACCGTGAAGGTCATCGACGCCGCCTGCCCGACCGCGGCGTAGAGCGCGACCAGCGCGAGGGCGAGCGGCAGCGCATACCGAAGCCAGCGCGGCGGCAGTACCCGTTGGAGGCGCGCGGTCAGCAAGCTGCCCTCGTCCGGTCGTTGCCAACGATCTCGCGTGCGTGACGGCCGGGCCCGCGCGTGGCTGACCGACCAGGTCCCGGCCGGCTCGCCGGTCTCATTTTCGGCTCGGGCGGGGTCAATGAAGTCATTCAGGTCGCTCCGATTGCCTGAGTGCAATCCCGGCAGGCTACGTACGACCTGCCACGCCGCGCATCCGTAGGAGTCCGCGAGATCCATCCGGGACAAACACCGATTACGAACGGCCACCGAGTTGTGCCGGCCCCCGACGTGGCAAAGAGAAGGGCCGCGCTTGCGGCCCTTTCTCGAGTAGCGGGGGCGGGATTCGAACCCGCGACCTTCGGGTTATGAGCCCGACGAGCTACCAGACTGCTCCACCCCGCGTCGGTGCGACCAGTTTACCGCGCTGATTCCGGTTCGCAAGCGAGCGCCGACTGAGGGGTTGATACCCAGCCGACCTCGGCCGAGCGTAGGGGCGCCGACCGCATCGGCCCGACGCGGCTAGGATGCTTCGCCGTGGATCGGGATCGGGTGAACCGGACGCCTCGATGCGGGTAGCCGTAATCGACATCGGCACCAACTCGACCCGGCTGCTCATCTCGGACGTCGAGGGTGCGAGGGCCGAGCAGGTCCAGCGCGTCACCACCGTCACCAACATGGGCCGCGGGGTCGATCACACGAACATGATCTGCACGGATGCGATCGAGGACGTCTGCAGGGTGATCTCGGGCTACAAGGGCCGCTACGAGGAGATGGGAGCCGAGCGGGTGTTGTCGATCGCGACCAGCGCCGTTCGGGATGCGACCAACGGGGATGCATTCATCGCCGAGCTCCGGGAGCGCTTCGGGCTGGATGCACGCCTGCTCACCGGCGAGGAGGAGGCGCATCTCACCTACCTCGGGGCGACGGCGAACCGAAGCGGTGACGAGCCGACTCTGGTCTTCGACATCGGCGGGGGCTCGACGGAGCTCATCGTCGGATCGGGGATGGAGGTCAGGTTCCACACGTCGCTCCAGGCGGGGACGATCCGACAGTCGGAGCGTCACCTCACCTCGGATCCGCCGGATCCCTGTGAGCTGGAGGACCTGGCCACCGACATCCGGAAGCTGATCGACAACGCGATCGCCGGCCGTCCGGAGGCGCGGCCCTCGCGGGCGATCGCGGTCGCCGGCACTCCGACCTCGCTCGCCGCGGTCGACCAGAGGCTCGAGCCGTACGACCCCGGCCGGGTCCATGGCTACCGGTTGGGGTTGCAGCGGATCCAGCGGATGCTCAGCACGCTCTCCTCCCTGCCGCTCGCCGAGCGGCTACGCGTGCCGGGCCTGCATCCGGGGCGGGCGCCGACGATCGTCGCGGGGACGGTGATACTCGTCCAGGTGATGCGCGCGTTCGGTCTCGAAGAGATCGAGGTCTCCGAGCTCGACATCCTGCACGGCTCGGCGCTTTCCGCCGCGATGGCCACAGCCTGAGCCAAGTTCGGCCAATCCGTACCCAGTATCGAATCACCTAGTTTTCGGTATTGCCTTGGACAGTCGGTCAATTGATACTCCACGGGTCGGGAGAATTGGCGCTGGGCCGGACGCCCAATGCCGCCTCTCGACTCATAGGTTCCAGGCGTTTGCCGCAAGGCGCCTCCCGTCGCCTGGAACCACTACATACCCCCCAAGTAAGGCCCCTGAGACGTACCCCTGCCCGTCCTGACGGGGCCTGTTTGTAAAGACCGGCCGCCATGGATGGCGGTCGGTCTTCGTCTGAGGGCGTGCTCCAGCTGCGGGAGCGAGCCGCCTGCCGGGCCGCCGGAGATCGAGCGGGAGGACGGCCGCTAGGGTGGGGCCGGTACCTGAAGGCGATCGCGCGCGCGATGCGCCCGCTCCAGGAGGCCGCCGCACGGCGCGCCTTCCTTCAGACGCTCCGCTCGGTGATCGACGTCCGCGGCCAGCACGTGAGCGCGGTGGACCGCCTCTACCTGCTCGGCGAGCTGCCCACCCTGATCGTCTGGGGCGAGCGGGACAACACGATCCCGGTCGACCACGGACGGGCCGCCCACGAGCTGATCCCGAACAGCCGGTTCGTCACTCTGCCGAGGGCGGCGCACTTCCCCAACCTCGAGGATCCGGAGGGGCTGGCGGACGCGCTGCTCGACTGGCTCGACGAAACCGAGCCCGGCCTGATCGAGGACTCCGAGTGGGGGAAGATCGTCGGTGCCCGCTCACCTCGGCGGCAGCGCCCCTCGACCGTCGCCTAGCTACGGGCCGACCGAGACAGAGTGGTTCGCAAGGATCACGTTCTCGGGATCCCAGCTGCGCTTCACCTGGGCGAGCCGGCTGCAGGTCTCGTCCGGCAGGATCGCGTTCACGTCGCAGGGCCGGTCGGCGAAGTTGAAGTAGCCCCCCTCGCCGACCCACGGCTTCATCGCATCGATCAGGCGGTCGAGCCCCTCCTCGATCGCCGGCGCCATTTTCGGATCCATCGGGACCCCGATCCCGTTCATCACGAAGGCGGCGTCGAGCTTCGCGAGCGCGCCGCCCCCCTCCGCGGGCCGGCCGAGGGCTCCCCCGGCATGGCGCAGATCGGCGAGCAGGAGCGCCGATCCGGCATCCGGGCCGGCCGCGCCGACGAACGCGTCGATCGCCTCGTCGGGCAGCTCCCGTAGCACGGCGTGGTGCCCCATCGAGGGCACCGGGTCCTCGGGATCCATCGCGACGGTGCTGAGGCCGTTCGTCGGGATCGTCGCGACCGTGTCGAGGATCCGATCGCCGATCTTGCGGATCGGCTTGATCAGCTTCTCGCCGTCCGACTCGGAGCCGATATAGCAGACCCCGATCACGATCAGCGGCTTGTCGCGAAGCGGCTCGGGGACCGTCGGGAGCGGCGGCGGGCGCAGGAAGCGCAGGTTGGAGGTGAGTTCCTCGGGAACCTTCTCGGTCCAGTCCCGGTACGCGCGGATCGCCGGCGCGCCGACCTCCGCCGGGAAGATCAGGACCCCGGCGTAAACCTCGGGGATCGGGAGCAGCTCGAGATGAAGGGCGGTGACGATCGCGTAGCCGCCTCCCCCGCCCCGGAGCGCCCAGAACAGGTCGGGGTTCGTCTTCGAGTCGACCTGGCGGATCTGCCCATCGGCGTTGACGACCTCGAACGCCCGGACGTGGTTGCACGCGAACCCGTGCTTTCGCGCGAGCCAGCCGAGCCCGCCGCCGAGCGTGTAGCCGGTCACCCCGACGGTCGGCGAGGAGCCGGGCAGGAAGCAAAGCCCCTGCTTGATCGCCGCGATGCCGAGCTCGGGCGCCCGGACGCCGGCCGCAACCCGGGCGGTGCGCGTCCCGGACTCGATCGAGACCTCCCGCATCCGATCCGTCTTGATCAGGATCGTCCCGTCGAGAGGCGGGAGCGCGGGGCTGCCGTGGCCGGTGCTCTGGCCCGTGACCTTCAGGTCCTGCTCGCGAGCAAAGCGAACCACCTTCGAAACGTCATCGGCGCTCTCGGGATATGCGACCGCCTCGGGGTGCAAGTCGACGGCGAGGTTCTGCCCCTGGCGCACCTCGTTCCAGTCGTAGTCGCTGGGTGACACCACGCGTCCCGCGATCGAGAGCCCGGATAGATCCGTCATCCGGGCCGCACTCTATGCGACTCGCCCCGCCCCTTCGAACGCGACCCTCGCCCGCTCGAACGCGATCCGGGCGAGCAGCCCTGCGAGGATCGCCCCGAGCCCGGCCATCACCAAGGCGGCACGGGGGTCGACCGCCTGCGAGAGCCACCCGGCGAGCGGCCCGCCGATCGGGGTCGAGCCGAGGAAGACGATCGAATACAGCGCCATCACCCGTCCCCTCATGCTCGGCTCGGCGGCGAGCTGGAGCGCCGAGTTGACGCTCGCGGCGAGGGTCACGGTCGCGGCGCCGAGCGGGGCGAGGATCACGAGCTCGATCGCGAGTGTCGGCGCGCCCGCGGCGATCAGTGAGAGGGCACCGAAGCCGAGCGCCGCGCCGACGAGGAGCACGGGGGTGACCGAACCCCTCGCGCCGTTCACCAGGGCCCCGGCGATCGCGCCCACGCCCATCGCCGAGACGAGCGCCGCGTAGGCGCCAGGCCCGCCATCGAAGGTGAACCTGGCGAGCAGCGGCAGGATCGCCTGGAAGTTGAACCCGAGCGTCCCGACGATCGCCATCAGCGCCAGCGGGATCCAGAGCTCCGGCGTCCTCCGCACGTAAGCGAGGCCCGCCCGGACGGCACCAGGCGCCCGCGGCTGGAGCTCGGCGGCACGGAGCTCGGAGGCGTCCATCCCCAGCAGCGCCCCAATCATCACCGCGAAGCTCAGCGCGTTCAGGGCGAAGCAGGGCTCGACCCCGACCGTCGCAATCAGAACCCCGGCGATCGCGGGCCCGACGACGCGCGCCGAGTGGACGAGCGCGCTGTTCAGGCTGACCGCGTTCACGACCCGCTCGCTGCCGACCATCTCCATCACGAACGCCTGCCGGGTCGGGTAGTCGACCGCGTTCACGCAGCCGCGGACGAAGACGAGGGCGAAGACCGTCGCTGTGACCAGGACGCCCTCGAGGGCGAGTCCCAGCATCGCCAGCGGGACGACCATGTGGAGCGCCTGGGTGAACATCAGCAGGCGCCGCTTCGGGATCCGATCGGCGATCAGGCCCCCGAAGGCGCCGAAGGCCAGCATCGGCAGGAACTGCAGCGCGGTGGTCGCCCCGACCGCGACGCCGCTCCCGGTCAGGGTGAGCACGAGCCAGATCTCGGCCACCATCTGCATCCAGTTGCCGGAGAGCGAGACGAGCTGCCCGACGAAGTAGCGGCGATAGTTCGGAACCCGGAGGCTGGCGAATGAGCGACCGAGGGCCTCGGTCACTCGAGCATCCCCTCCAGGAGCTCGGCTGCCCGCTCGAGCGTACGGCGGTCTTCAGCGTCGAGCCCGTCGAGGCGGCGGGCGAGGTAGGCGGTCTTCCGGGCGCGGAGCCGGCGGAGCAGCACCCTCGCCTTCGGCGTCACGCTCAGGATTGAGGCGCGGCCGTCCGCCGGGTCCCCGATTCGATCGACCAGCCCGGCCGACTCGAGGTTGCCGACGATCCGGGTCGCGGTCGGTCGCTTGATCCGCTCGCGCTCGGCGAGCTCGCTCGGGGAGAGCGGGCCGTAGCGCTCGATCGTCGCGAGCGCGGCGACCTGCGAGGGCCCGAGGTCGGTCCCCGCCTCCTGGCGCAGGCGGCGGGCCATTCGGGTGATCGCGAGACGAAGGCGCGGAGCGAGGAGCTCCTCGACCGTGCCAACAATCTGCGTAGTAGTTTGCATTGCTAATTAGCTTAGCAAATCACCCCCGACGGTAGGCTGGCTGCGGCGCCCTCGTTTCGAGAGCTGGCCACACGCTCAAGACGCCGTAGGTCAGTTCGTCGGCGGCTCAGCCGGCGCGGGCGGCGTCGACCAGGTTGTCGGGCGGCTCGATCGTCGCGCCGAGCTCGAAGGTGTCACGGGCGACCGAGACGCTGATCGGCCCGATGCTGGGGTCGCCGGTCGGGGTGATCGAGAAGCTGCCGACGATCCCGTTCTCGACGTCGGCCCGGAGCACGGCCTCGACCACGTCCGCCCGATCCGGGCTGGGCCCGATCGCCTGCAGCAGGAGCTCGGCCGCCTGCCCCGCGTACGGCGCATACAGCTCGACCGGGGCGTCGTCGAGCCCGGTCGAGAGCTCCTCGACGAAGGTCTTCCCGGGGCCGGTGAGACTCTCCGGCGTCCGGCCGGGAACGCTCACGAACATCCCGCGCGAGGCGTCGCCCGCGTCGTCGATCGTCGCCTGCTGGGCGAACCCATCGGGAGCGAAGAGCTGGACCGCGGCTCCGTCACCCTCGTTCGGCCCGAGCACCGCGACCTTGTCCTTGATGATCTGAGGCCCGTTCTGCTCGAGCAGCCCGGCGAGGATCAGGCCGTCGGCGCCCGACTTCCGGACCCTCTCCATCAGCTCGGTGTAGCCGGCGGCCTCCGGGTCCCAGGGCTCGAACCCGGCGATCCCTAGCCCCAGCGCCTTCGCCGCCCCGTTGAAGGTGTCCCCCTGGCCCTTGCTGGTCGGATCGTCGGCGGCGTAGAGGATGAACGCGTTCCTGACGCCCTGGCGCTGGACGAAGGTGGCGAGGCCGGCGCCCTGGAACGCGTCGTTGGGGACGACCCGGGCGTAGGTGCGTGTGCCGGAGGGATAGAAGACTCCCGGCTCGTCGGGCTCGCAGATCGCGCTCGCCTCGGTCAGGCAGACGGAGGTGTTCCCGGGCGAGACCATCGCGAGGCCGCCACCGGGGGCGTCGTTCATGATCGGGATGATCTCCGCCGCGCAGCCGGAGTTGTAGGTGCCGATCACGCCGATCACGTCCGGGTTCCCGGCGTAGGCCGCGGCGTTGTCGCGGCAGACCCGCTCGTCCCACTCGCCGGTCTCCTTGGTCGAGTCGTCGCAGGCCTGGAAGGCGACGTTCGTCTGCCCTGCCTTCCACCCCTCCTCAACGAGCTCCTGGCGGATCGCGTCGTTCATCTGAGCCGAGCGCTCCACCGAGTCGCCCTGCAGCGGCAGGTCGGAGACGATCAGGGCGGAGGGGTCGCCCTCGCCCCCGTACTCGACCTCGCTGCAGTCCGCGTCAACCTTCTGGACCGCAGTCACCTCGTCTCCGCCGTCGTCGTCATCGCCGCAGGCGGCGAGGCCGATCGCGATCACCGCAGAGGCGAGCAGCGCGATCAGGGCGACCAGGCGACGAGGCACGTCGCGCTCTAGGCCGCCTCGGTGGGCTGGACGGTGCCCGCGGCCTTCTTCGCCTGGCGCTCCGGCGAGATCCGGACGACGTCCCAGGCGAGGCCGAGCTTCTCGAGCGACCAGATCACGGCGGCGGAGGGATCGAGCTGCCTGGTCTTCAACCCGTGCACGGCCGATGTCGGGAACGCGTGATGGCTGTTGTGCCAGGCCTCGCCGAAGGTGGGAAGCGCCAGCCAGGCCAGGTTCCGCGACTCGTCGGGGGTCTCGAAGTCCCGCTTGCCGAACATGTGGCAGAGCGAGTTGATCGAGTAGGTGACGTGGTGGAGGACGAAGATCCGGACTGCGCCTCCCCAGAGCAGCCCAGTGAGCCCGGCAATCAGAGTGCCCCCGATCGCGTAGCCGAGGCCGAACGGAACCAGGAGCCCGAGCACCGCCCAGAGCAGGAAGGTGCGGTCGATGTAGCTGACCACCGGGTCCTTGAGCAGGTCGGGGGCGAAGCGCTGCTTGTTGCCGCGCTGGGTGTGGATGAAGAGCCAGCCGACGTGAGCGTGGAAAAAGCCCTTGAACTGCGCCAGGATCCCGTCCCCGTGCCCGACGTGCGGGCTGTGCGGATCGCCCTCCTCATCGGCGAAGGCGTGATGCTTGCGATGGTCGGCGACCCACGAGATCACCGGACCCTCGATCGCCGCCGAGCCGAGCGCACCGAACACGGCCCTGACCGTCGGCCCGGTCTTGAATGCACGATGGGTGAATAGTCGGTGGAAGCCGACCGTAATCCCGAGACCGGTCGGTATGTAGACGATCGCGAAGACGAGCAGGTCGTGCCAGCGAAGCGCCTCGTTCCATACCTGCCAGGCGGCGAGGCCGAGGAGCAGGAAGGGAACGACCGTGAGCAGGCCGGTGATGATCCGGTCGCGGGTCTCATGCTCGACCGGCTGGATCGCCGTCGCGAGCGAGGCGTTTCGCGACTGAATCGAGTCGTCGGAATCCGCGGATGCCGACGAGCCTGCGGGGGGCGCTGTCACTCCAGCGGCAGCGTTCGACATAGCGTGTCTCCTTCTTTGGCCCTTGAATAGTCGTTCCGGCGGTACCGTCACGACTTCAGTACCGAGCGCGCAACGGTATCAGGGGACCCTAAGCAAGCCGTGAGAGATCCGCGGACTTCAGCCGAACATTCGTGCTCCTGGGATCCCCCTTCGGTCCAGTAAGGTCGCGACTGATGTCGACGGAGCCGTTCCTGAAGGAGATCGCGAGGGCGTTCCCGGAGCGGCCGTTCACGATCGAGCTCTGGGACGGCTCCCGCCTCACTTCGACGAACGGCGGGGGACCGACCTTCACCGCCCGGTCGAGGGACGCGCTCTCCTACGCGATCGCTGCCCCCGGGCAGCTCGGGCTCGGACGTGCATACGTCTCCGGGGCGATCGAGGTCGACGACATGGACGAGGTGATCGGGCTGCTGAACGACTGGAGGCCTCCGCCGCTCGGCAGGCTCGAGACCGCGCGTCTGATCGCCGCTGCCGTCCGCGCCGCCGGCATCCGCCGCCCCCCGCCCCCGCCGAAGGCGGAGCTCCACCTTCGCGGGAGAAAGCACACGACGAAGCGCGACCGCGAGGCGGTCCGCCATCACTACGACGTCGGGAACGAGTTCTTCAAGCTCTTCCTCGACCGCTCGATGACCTACTCCTGCGCGATCTTCTCGCGCGGCGCAAAGACGCTGGAGGAGGCGCAGGAGACGAAGCTCGAGCTGGTCTGCTCGAAGCTCGGACTCCGCGAGGGCGAGCGGGTGCTCGACGTCGGCTGCGGCTGGGGGAGCTTCGTGATCCATGCCGCGGAGCGGCACGGGGTCGAGGCGGTCGGGATCACCCTGTCGGAGCCGCAGGCGGAGCTCGCCCGCGAGCGCGTCGCCGAGGCCGGCCTCTCGGACCGGATCGAGATCAGGGTGCAGGACTACCGCGAGCTCGCCGGCGAGGACTTCGACGCGGTCGCGTCGATCGGGATGGTCGAGCACGTCGGCGAGGCGCAGATCGACGTCTACGCCGAGCAGCTCGCCTCGATGCTCCGCCCCGACGGCAGGCTGCTGAACCATGGGATCTCCCGCCTGCGGCACGGAAGCATCGAGGGCGGCCCGTTCTCGGAGCGCTACGTCTTTCCCGACGGTGAGACGACGCACGTCTCGCGGGTGATCCTCGCGCTCGAGCGGGCGGGGTTCATCGTCCGACACGTCGAGGAGTTCGGCGCCGACTACGCGGAGACCCTCCGCCACTGGATCCGGAACCTCGACGACAACCGGGGTCGGGCGGAGGAGCTCGCCGGTCCGGAGCGCCTGCGGGTTTGGCGCCTCTACATGCGGGCGGCGCGGAACGGGTTCGAGATCGACTTCACCTCGGTCTACCAAGTCCTCTGCCGGCTCGGCGAGACCTAGCACGACGAGCCGCGCGGCGCCTCGCCGCGATCACCGACGTCCGCTCGCTGGGGTGCTACCGTGCCGAGCGTTGGGCCGGTATATCCGGCGAAGATGTGTAGCGCTCGCGTTGTTGCATCCCGCAATCTCTCGCGTTCGCAGCACACGTAAGAGGAGGCGAGATGCCTACCGGAACCGTTAAGTGGTTCAGCAATGACAAGGGCTACGGGTTCATCACACCCGATGACGGCTCGAACGACGTGTTCGTTCACTTCAGCTCGATCGAGGGCGACGGCTACCGTTCGCTCGAAGAGGGCTCGAAGGTCGAGTACGAGACCGAGGAGGGCCCGAAGGGCCCGGCCGCTACCGGCGTCAAGGCGATCGGCTGACCGGATCTCGTTAAGCGAGGGGGCCCCGCATGGGGCCACCCGTTTAGTGCTCTCAGGGCCCTCCTCGGAGGGCCCTTTTCTTTGCCCGTCGCCCGGAGATCGAGTTGCGGAGATCACGAGCTGAGGTTCAAGTAGCGGGGGATCGGCCGGCGGCTCCGCGGTGCCGCCTACCGGTGCTTCACGCCCTCCTTCACGAAGTTCGCGTGTCGCGCCTCGGTCACCGGCAGGTCGCCGAGCGCCTCGTCGATCGCATCGAGCGTGTCCTGGGATAGCTCGACGCCGGCGGCCTCGGCGTCGGCGTGGACCTGCTCGGGCCGGGAGGCGCCGATGATCGCCGAGGCGAGATTCTCCTGGCGAAGCACCCAGGCGAGCGCCATCGTCACCATGCTGAGCCCCGCGCCCTCGGCGATCGGAACGAGCTTCTGGACCGCCTCGAGCAGCGCATCGGAGCGGTAGCGGTCCATCGCCCAGTTCATCCGATCCGACGCGGCGCGTGAGTCCTCCGGCGGCGGCTGACCCGGCCTGTACTTGCCGGTGAGCACTCCCTGGGCGAGCGGCGACCAGACGATCTGGCTGACCCCGTGCTCCTCGCAGAAGGGGATCAGCTCGGCCTCAGGGGCCCGCCAGATCATGTTGTACTGCGGCTGGGAGGAGACCCAGTCCTTCGTGTTGGGGACGTCGAGGCCCGCCTGGATCTGCTCGATCGTCCACTCGCTGAAGCCGATCTCGCGCGCCTTGCCGGCCTCGCATACCTCGGTGAGCGCCCTCATCGTCTCCTCGATCGGAACGTCGGGGTCGGGGCGGTGGCACTGGTAGAGGTCGACGTAGTCGGTCTGGAGGCGCTCGAGCGAGGCGTCGATCTGCTTGTGGATCTGCTCGTGGGAGAGGCCGCTGTCGGTCTCCGACATCGGAAAGAAGACCTTCGTGGCGAGGACGTAGGAGCCGCGCTCGAAGTCCTTCAGCACCTCCCCCCAGGCCGTCTCGGCTGCTCCCTGCCCGTAGACGTTCGCGGTGTCGAAGAAGTTGATCCCGGCGTCGAACGCGGCCCGCGTGCAGGCCTCGGTGTGCTCGCGCTCCACCCCATGCCCGTAGGTGAGCCAGGAGCCGAGCGAGATCTCAGAGACCTCGATATCCGAGCTGCCGAGCTTCCGGAACTTCACGGGTCGCACCGTACCCGGCCGCGGTGACCGTATGCCGGTCCAGGCAAGGGAGACAGGCCATCGTTCGAGCGGTTTAGCGCCGCCAGCAACTGGGGTAGAAGACTCGCCAAGGAGGTGAGGCCCGTGATCTGGACGATCGTCGGAGTGCTACTCATCATCGTTCTTCTCGCCTGGCTTCTCTAGCCGGCCAGGCGGGACAGGTAGCTTGCCCCGCCCCCCGGTTCGTGCCCGGATGGCGAGGACCGGGGGGGCGGTGTACCGAGCATCCGGACCGGCCTCGGTCTAGCCCTGGGAGCCGGCGTCCGCTTCGGCCTCCGCCTCCATCTTCTGGAGGCGGACGTAGTAGTCGGCGAACTCGTTCAGGTGGGCGAGCGCGATCTTGCCGGTGACGATCGGATCATCATCGGTGACGTTCGTCGCCGAATCCAGTGTGCCGTGCTCGAGCTCGACCTCCATCCCGATCCGGAACTGCTCGACGTCGAACGGCGCGCTCTCCCAGTCGATCCCGATCTGCTCGCCGACCCGCTTCGCCTCCTCCGCCGTGAATTGCTGCTCGGGGCCCATCGACGTGAGATTACCTGCGCCTTGCTCCCGCCGCCGACGTCCTAGCCGGTCGCCGATCCGTGGTACTCCGGGTCCTTCTCGAGAGCACGGCGGAGTGCCTCGGCAAACGGGATCGGATCGATCCCGAATGCCTGGGCGGCTGCGGGATCGGTGACCGTCGTCGGGGTCGAGAGACCCTCGATCAGCGGCCGTGCGACCCCCGCGTCGACCGGGGTGACCAGGCCGATCCACAGAGATGAGAGCCAGGGAGTGAGCAGGGGGATCGGCACCTTCGGCCGCCTGCGAACGCCGAGCGCGTCGGCCATCGCGTCGAGCATCTCGCCGTAGGTGAGCACGTCCGGACCGCCGATCTGCACCTCGCGGCCGATCGAGCTCTCCACGTCGGGCGCCGCCGCCAGGTAGTCGATCACGTCGTCGATCCCGATCGGCTGGGTCGGCGTGGATAGCCAGGCCGGCGCGATCATCGCGGGCAGCCGCTGGACCAGGTAGCGGAGCGTCCGGTAGGACTCGCTCCCCGCCCCCACCACCATCCCCGCGCGGAAGTAGGTGAGCGGCGGGCCCTCCGCGGCGAGGATCTCGGCGGTCCGGTGGCGGCTCGCGAGGTGCGAGGACTCGGGGTTGTCCCCGAGCCCGCCGAGGTAGACGACCATCGGCACCCCGTCCTCGGACGCCATCCGAGCGAAGTTGCGGGCGGCGCGCCGGTCGCGCTCCTCGAAGTCTCCCCCACCGCCGCGGCCCATCGAGTGGACCAGGTAGTAAGCGGCGGCGACGCCCTCGCCCGCGCTGTGGATGCTCTCCGGGTCGAGGACATCGCCCTCGACGACCTCGAGACCGAGCTCCTCGAGGTCTTTGGCCCGCCCGCGGTTGCGGACGAGGCAGCGCACCCGCCATCCCCGCTCGGCCAGCCCGCGCGCGAGCCGTCCGCCGATGAATCCGGTCGCCCCGGTTACTAACGCTCTGCCGGCCACCGCCCGCCAGCCACCTACGCCAGGTTCGCCTTGCGCGGGTAGACCACCTCGGGGTCGGTGATCACGTTCACGAGCGCGGGCTTGCCGGAGGCGAAGGCGCGGTCGAGCGCCGGGCGGAGCTCATCGGGGGAGCGGACCAGCTCGCCATGGCAGCCGAGCGCCGAGACGACCTCGTCGTAGCGGGTCTCGGGCCGGAGCTCGGCGGCGATCGAGTACCCGTAGAGGAACTTCATCGGGTGGTGCTCGAGGGCCCAGATCCCGTTGTTCCCGATCACGGCGACGATCGGCAGGTTGTGGCGGGCCATCGTGTCGAACTCCATTCCTGAGAAGCCGAAGGCGCCGTCGCCGAGCAGCAGGCAGACCTGACGCTCGGGGTGGGCGAGCTTCGCGCCGATCGCCTGGCCCGGACCGGCGCCGAGGCAGCCGTAGGGGCCGGGGTCCATCCAAGTCCCGGGCTCCCAGGTCTCCCAGACCCGGCCGGCGAAACTGACGAAGTCGCCGCCGTCGCCGACGACGATCGCGTCGCGCTCGAGGAAGTCGCCTAGCTCGCGGTAGACCCGCATCGGATGGAGCGGCGAGCGGTCGTCGTCGAGCATCTCCTGCTCCTCCGCACGCTTCTCGGTCTCGGTCTTTCGGAGCTCCTCGACCCAGCGGGCGGTCCGCTTCGGATCGGCGGGGGCCGACTGGCGGATCGCAGTCAGGGTCGCGCCGATGTCGCCGGCGAGCGCGAGGTCGGGCTGGCGCGAGCGCTCGAGGCCGGGCAGGCCGAAGTCGAGCTGGATCAGCGTCGCATCCTCGGCGATCGAACCTCCGAACCCGAGCCGGAAGTCGAGCGGCACCCCGATCACCAGGGCGACGTCGCAGCCGCCAAGCCCGGCGGCCCGGGCGCGGGCGAAGTAGAGCTCGTGGTCGGGCGGCATGCAGCCCCGGCCGAGCCCATTGAGGAAGACCGGGATCCCGAGCGTTTCGGCGAGCTCGCGGAGCTCCGACTCCCCCTGAGCCCAGTAGAGGTTGGTCCCCGCCATGATCGCCGGGCGCTCCGCCTCCGCGAGCAGCTTCGCCGCCTCCTCCACGCCCTCGGCGGGGCGGTCGGACTGGGCGGGCGGATCGGGGATCTCCGGCTCGGCGTGGGAGAAGACGACGTCCATCGGATAGTCGACGAAGGTCGGGCCGAAGGGCGGTGTCGACGCGGCGTCGATCGCCTCGGCGGTGCTCCGAGCGATCTTCGCCGGGTCCTTCACGGTCTGGGCGGACTTGACCAGCGGCTTCATGAACGGGAGGTGGTCGATCTCCTGGAGCGAGCCAGCGCCCCAGCGCATCTCGGGGGCGCGCCCACCGAGCGCGACGAGCGGCACCCCGTCGGCCTGCGCGGAGGCGATCGCGCTCATCCCGTTGGTGACGCCGCAGCCGGCGGTGAGCGCGCAGATCCCCGGCTCGCGAGTGGCCTTCGCCCAGCCGATCGCGGCGAACGCGGCGGACTGCTCGTGGCGGGCATCGATCACGTCGACCCCCTCCTCCTTGCATCCGTCGTAGATCGAGAAGAGGTGGCCGCCGGAGAGGGTGAAGAGCTTCGAGACCTCACGGCTCCGCATCGCCTGGGCTACCAGCCGCCCGCCGTGGACCCCGCCCCCGTTCTTGGCGGCCCGGTCCTCGGTCTCCTCAGCCTGCTCCGTCGCCATCGAGTCGAGACTACGCCAAAACCCAGGTGTCCTTGGCCCCCCCGCCCTGGGTGCTGTTGACGATCAGCGAGCCGCGCTCGAGCGCCACCCGGGTGAGTCCGCCCGGGGCGATCTCCTCTCCATATGCGTACGCGCGCAGGTCGATGTGTCGCGGCTCGAGCCGGCCGTCGCACCAGGTCGGATGGGTCGAGAGCCGGATCGTCTCCTGGGCGACGTAGTCCTCGGGCGTTTCGCGCGCAAGGCGGATCACCTCCTCGCGCTCCTCGGCGGTTGCGTGCTTGCCGATCACCACTCCCCTTCCCCCCAGCTCCGCCCGCGGCTTCACCACCATCTCGTCGATCCGCTCGAACACCTGCTCGCGCGCCTCGGTCACCGCCATGTCGTAGGTCCGGACGGTCGGGATGATCGGCTCCTCCCCGAGGTAGAAGCGGATCAGCTCCTCGGAGTAGGCGTGGGTGAGCTTGTCGTCGCCGACGCCGGAGCCGAAGGAGCTCACCGTACCGAGGGTGCCGCGCCTGACCGGCTCGAGCAACTCGTGCTGCCAGGTCGGATCGCCGTTCTCGTCGCGGAGCTTGGCGACGTTGTCGCGCAGGTAGATCACCTGGAGCGCGATCGGCTCCTCGCCGGACGGGGCTCCGTAGAGCCGCCCGTCGCGAACCTCGAGGTCCTCTGGATCGACGATCGGGATCCCGAGCCGCTCAGCGAGCGCGACGTGCTCGAACCAGGCGCCGTTCTCCTCGCCCTCGGAGATCAGCGCCATTGAGGGATCGTCCCCGTCGGGCGACGCGGCGCGGAGCACCCGTCCGAGCAGCTCGACCGCGAAGGCGATGTCGCGGCGCTCGGTGGGCGGCTGGAGGGGGACCAAGGCGTCGATCGCGGTCCGGGCCGCCAGGGCGTAGGCGATCCCGGAGGGGTTCAGGGCATTGTCCTCGAGGATTCGGAAGGCGCCGTCATCGCCGCGGACGATGTCGAAGCCGATCACCGGCGCGCGCTGCCCGCGCACCTCGACCCCCATCATCTCCGGCTCGAGGTTCTCGGAGGTCTCGATCACCCGGGTCGGGATCGCTCCCTCGCGGACGATCCGCTGCTCGGTGTAGGTGTCGCGGATGAACTCGTTGAGCGCGCGGGCGCGCTGGCGAAGACCCCGCTCGAGCTCGTCCCACTCGGCGGCGCTCAGCACCCTCGGGACGACGTCGAGCGGGAACTCCTCCGGCCCCTCGTCTCCCTTGAAGTCGACGCCGTGAGTGCGCAGGTGATCCCGGATGCCGTCGGCGGCCTGGTCGAGGTCGAGCTCCTCGAGCGCCGGAAGCAGCTCCGCGTAGGCGCCCCGCGGTCCGCGCTCGGCATCGATCGCCTCGTCGAATCCGTCGGGGACGTATGGCGCGGCGTCCTTGCCATCGATCGACCCTCCCACCATCTGCCCCTGTCTCATGCCCCCCGCGGGCCGAGTTCAGTCGCTCCCCTCGACCTTCTTGCGACGGCTCGCTGCCCCATGGCGGCGAGCCTATCCGAGCCACCCAGCGAACGAGCTGCCGCGCGGTCTTCTCGCGATCCTCCTAGACCTCGTCGAGGGCGCGGCGGGCGGCGTTCGCGTCGAGCTCCGCCGCGTGGACCCGCCGCTCGGACTCCTCGACCTTCTCGCGGGCGCGCACGAGGGCGGCCCGTTCGCGCTCGAGCGTTCGCTCGGCAGCGGCGAGCTTTCGCTCCGCCGCCTGGCGGCGCTTCGCCTGCTGACGAACGCGACGCTCCGCGGCCGCGTCGTCCCGCTTCCCCTTTCGCACCGGCGGGGCCGGCGCGGATCCGATCAGCCCGACCGATGCCGCCCGCTGCTCCCGGATGAGCCGGCCGCGCTCGATCGCGGCAGCCACCTCAGGGTCGCCGGAGGCGGCCTGGAGCGTCTCCCCCACCCTGGTGAGGATCTGGGAGCCGACCCCGTGCTCGCGACCGATCGCCTCGGCCGTCCGAAGGAGCGAGTCGATCGACTCACGCTCGCGCCGGGCGGCCTCGCGGAGCTTCTCCCGGTCGGCCGATCCGGCGAGCATCTCCTCCTGGGCGGCACGGAGCGCGCCGCCGACGTCGAGCAGGGACCCCACCTCTTCGGCCTTCCGGGCCGAGAGCTGATTGACGAGCCAGGCGCCGCGGGTGGGCTTCCTCAGTCCCTCCACCCAGTCGGCAGCGTTCGCCTCGCCGTCGGAGCGAAGCGACTTTGCGAGCGCATTCCGCTCCGCGGTGAACTCCTCGAGCGGGCCCCGGAAGAGGCGATCGAGGGCCTCATCCGGGACTCCCTTCGGCGGATCGAGCGGTGCGTCATCGCCGGCCACGGTTGAGTGATACCCGAGCCGGGATCGCGGCGGCGCTCTCGGCGGTGCTGAAGCTGAAAGAGGAAGGGCTGGCGCAAATACCGAATTTCCCTCTAGTGAGAATCCCGCCGGTTCGCCAGGATCGAGGCCGACCTAGGGGGTTCGTGGGCCGCCGCCTCCCGGATGGGCGGCGGCCCACCAACTCTCCGTCGGCCAGCGCTGGGACGGCTCGGCCGACGGGCCGCTAGGAGCCAGGCAGCGTGTGGGTCTTCCCGAGCCCGCCGTCCTGGCGGGAGCCGGCGCGTCCCACCCCCGGGCCCGGCCGGGAGCGCCGTCCGAGGCCGCCGACGGCCGGGTCCCCGAGCGGATCTTTCACGTCCTCTCCGGGCCCGGTGCCGAGCGCGACCGGGACGAGCGGCGCATACAGCTCGATCTTGCGGTCGTAGCCGCGAATCTCGTGCGCGCCGCGGGGCTCCACCTCGATCGTCTCGGAGAGAAGCGCGCGGGTCTCGCCCGTGATCAGGACCGCGTCGCCTGTCTCGCGGGTGAGCGCCTCGACCCGCGAGCAGAGGTTGACCGGATCGCCGATCACGCCGAAGGAGAGCCGGCCGGCGCCGCCGATCGAGCCGGCGACGACGGTGCCGGAGTTCACCCCGACCCCGACCTCGAACCCGCCCGGGTTGCGGCTGTTGATCGTCCGCGCGAGCTCGACCGCGCATTGCACGGCGCGGTCGGCGTGGTCGTCCATCCGCTGCGGCGCGCCGAACACGGCGAGGACGGCGTCGCCGATGAACTGGTCGATGTGTCCCCGGTGGCGGGCGACGATCGGGACGATGCACTCGAAGAGCTCGTTCAGGCGGGAGACGATCTCCGGCGCCCCCGATACCGCCGCCGCCGTGGTGAAGTCCTTCACGTCGCAGAACACGAGCGAGACCTCGATCTCGTGACCGTGGGGCTCGAAGTCCTCGCGGATCAGGTGCTGGGCGACCTCCTCGTCCAGGTAGGTGCCGAATGCCTCGCGCAGCCGCTCGCGCTCGGCGAGCCCGTCGACCATCTGGTTGAAGGCCGAGGAGAGCTCACCGAATTCATCGGAGGTGGTGATCGGAACGTGCCGGTCGAAGCTCCCCTGGCGGATCCGCTCGGTCGCCGCCTCGAGGTCCTCGATCGGCCGGAGGATCGAGCGGGTGAGCAGGACGGTGAGCTCAAAGCTGATCGTGAAGGCGACGAAGAGCGCGATCAGCACGTCGACGCCGAGCGCATCCGTCCCGCCCCCCTCCGAGGTGAGGGCCGCGACCACGATCCCGGTGATCACGTTGATAAGCGGGAGCGAACCGAGCAGCTTCACCCGGAGGGGGACCACCGGGCGGTCGATTCGCACGGGCGTATCCAGCTCCGCGTCGATGTCGAAGAGGATCGGCCGCATCGCGAGCTCGATCGCGAGATAGTGCAGGGTCGCGGCGTACGCGACCGCGAGCAGCGAGGCCAGGATGATCGGGAAGAAGGCGAGCCAGCTCAGGCCGAGCACCGCGATCGAGGCGATCACAGTCGCGACCGTGACCACGATCGGGGCACCGAAGTCGCGGCGGATCAGCTCCATCGGCAGGGTCACCGCGATCTCCCAGGCGTCGGCCGCCCTCTCCGAAGTGCGCTCGCCGCCGATCCATGCCTTCAGGGGACGGATCCGCTTGAGCACGCGGGCGAGGACGAAGACGATCGCCACCCCGGTGAGCCCGCAGGTGATCGCGAGGACCGTGAGGAAGTCCGATCCGGAGAGCTCGTAGTAGAAGCCGAACAGGGCGACCGCGCCGAGCGCGACCAGGAACGCGGTCTGGAGCTCGACGACCAGGAAGACAGCCGGGTAGTGGCGGCCGAGCTTCCGATATAGCCATGTGAGCGGCTGGGTCATGATCGGCACCCAATTGTTCCGAAATCGAAGGAGGACGAAATGCCTGGGGGAATGAGGCCGATCTAAGGCGTCTACAGCGAGCGGACCGCGTCGGCGACCGGCGTGTCGCCGCTCAGCAGGTCGAATCCCTTGCCGATCGTGCTCTCGGCGAGGAGGACCTCGGCGATCACCGCCGCGACGTCGACGCGGGTGACCGAGCCGGAGCGCTCCAGGTTCTCCGCGACCTCCACCTTGCCGGTGCCCGGGTCGTTCGTCAGCCTCCCGGGCCGGACGATCGTGTAGTCGAGGCCGCTCTCGATCAGGAAGCGGTCCGCGTCGGCTTTCGCCTCGTAGTAGGGACCCATGTCGCCGGACCAGCGCTCCGGGTGGTTGGTGCCGATCGCGCTGACCATCACATAGCGGGAGATCTCGTTCGCCTGCGCCGCCTCGACCAGGTTGACGGCGCCGCCGTAGTCGACGGTCCGCTTCCTCGCCGGC
>DASUYK010000108.1:0-2227 GCA_036377415.1 Solirubrobacterales bacterium | reverse complement strand
GCTAGGCCTTGGCCTTCTTGCGGGAGGTGCTCTTGCTCTTTCGGCCGTTCGAGCTCGAAGACGACTTCGAGCGCGACGAGGACTTCGCCTTGGTTGAGGACTTCGACTTCGACTTGGAGCTCGGGCCGCTCTTCGCTTTGGCCTTGCCGTCCGTCTCGGCCTCCTCGCCGCGGACGGCGGCGAGGCTATCCTCGAGCGCGGCCATCAGGTCGGGAGCCTTGGTCGGCTTCGGCTCCTCGGTCGGGGCGCTGATGACCTCCTTGCCGGCCGCCTTGCGCTCGAGCAGGTCGAGCAGCTCCTCGCGGTACTCGTCGCGGTAGCGGTCGGGCTTGAAGTCGCTGGTGAGGGACTCGATCAGCTGCTTCGCCATCTCGAGCTCGCGCTTCTCGGGCTTCTTCGGCTTCGCCTCCTCGAAGACCTCGCCGTCGAGGTCCTGCGGCGAGCTCACCTCGTCGTGGAAGCGCATCGTCGTCAGGGTGAGCACGTCGTCCATCGGGCGAATCGCGGCGAGGTGCTCCTTGTTGCGGAGGACGAAACGGGCGACCGCCACCTTGCGCGCGTCCTTCATCGCCTGGACGAGCAGTGCGTAGGCGCGCTCCGCGCCCTTGTCGGGACCGAGGAAGTAGGGCTGCTCGAAGTAGATCGGGTCGATATCGTCGAGGTCGACGAAGTCTTGGATCTCGATCGCCCGGGTCCGCTTCGGGTCGAGCTCGGTGAGCTCGTCGCGGGTCAGGACCACGTACTGGTCGGGCGCGTACTCGTACCCCTTGACGATCTTCTCGTAGGGGACTTCCTTGCCATCCGGCTCGGCCACCCGCTTGTGGCGAATCCTCGCTCCGTCGTCCTCGCGGAGCTCGCGGAACCTGACCGTCTGCTTCGAGACGGCGCTGTAGAGCTTCACGGGCACGTTCAGCAGCCCGAAGCTGATCGAACCACTCCAAATCGCCCTAGCCACGCTCAATCACCTCGATCCGAATCCTTCGACATGCCTCAGGTTACCCCTGGACGGGAGCTCCCAACCGGGCGCTCGCTTGCGTCCATGCCCGTTATGACCGCTCCCCACGGCGAAACTAATCGCCGTCAGGTGGTCTCGCGAACAACCTCACGCGGGTCCTTGTCGTCGCGCATCCCCTTGAACGCCGGCTGGCGGAGCGTCCCCTCGTTCGTCCACTCCGTCCACGAGACCTCGCAGACGAGCTCGGGCTCGCACCACACCGCAAGGCGCGCCTTCGGGCCCGACGGTCGGCCGACGTCGAAGGGGCTCTCCTTGCGCTCCCGCTTGCCGAGCTCACGGGTGAGGAGATCGATCTGCTTCTCGTTCAGCCCGGACCCGACGCCGCCGGCGAAGTGAAGCCTCTGCCGCCGGCCCTTCCCGAGCTCGGAGCGCCGCCGGTCGTAGTAGCCGACCAGCAGCGACCCCACCCTCTTTGCACGCCGGCCCTCGCCCGGGATGTAGCCGCCGATCACGAATTCCTGGCGCTGCCAGACCCGGGTCTTGATCCACTCGCCGGTTCGCTTTCCCGGTCGGTAGGGGCTGTTGCAGCGCTTCGCGACGATCCCCTCGAGCCCTTGACGACGGGCCGCCTCGAGCAGGTCCGCGCCGCCGCCGTGCCGGTAGCGCGGCGTCCGCCAGCGGGGTCCCTCGAGGCCGAGCCCCTCGAGCAGCTCGCGTCGCTGGAGATAGGGGAGGTCGCGGACGCAGCGCCCGTCGAGGTGGAGCAGGTCGAAGATCACGTAGTCGACGGGGGTCTGCTCCATCCTCGCGCCCACCGCGGCGGCAGAGGTCAGGCCCATGCGGCTCTGGATCAGCTGGAACCGGGACCTGCCCTCGGAGTCGAGCGCCACGACC
This sequence comes from Solirubrobacterales bacterium, assembly GCA_036377415.1. GTDB lineage: Bacteria > Actinomycetota > Thermoleophilia > Solirubrobacterales > 70-9 > DASUPK01. The sequence goes on along the minus strand of DASUYK010000108.1, from coordinate 378 downwards.
TCGCCGTCCAGGATCGCCCGATGGTCGGCGAGCTGCGCGGCGATCGGCTCGAGCTCGGGGTAGCGGGCGCTCACGTCCTCGAGCCGGCGGCTCAGCATGCACCACCGCCCTCGATCGGCGTACCCGAGGACGCGGACGCCGTCCCACTTGATCTCGTAGGCCCAGTCGTCGGAGTCCGACTCCGGAACGGGCCCCGGCTTCGCCAGCATCGGCTCGAGCCGGCTCGGCATCTTCTCGCGGGGAGCCGCTTCCAGCGGGGATTCCGTCTTCGCCTTGCCCATGGCACCCGATTATGCGGCCGACATCCGCGCCGCGACCGCGGGCGACCGCTCCCAATGGGAGCGGTCTGGCGGTCGCTCTGCATCATCGACTCGGATA
>DASUYK010000107.1:0-13184 GCA_036377415.1 Solirubrobacterales bacterium | reverse complement strand
CGGCTCGCGCCCCCACCAGGACGAGGAGCTGATCGGACGCGATCCGGACTACGGGCGGATCGTCTGCTTCTGCGAGCGGGTGACGCGCGGCGAGATCCGCGATGCGCTGGGGAGCCCGATCCCGCCGGTCGATCCCGATGGGCTCCGCCGCCGTACCCGGGCGCTGATGGGCCGCTGCCAGGGGTTCTTCTGCGGGGCGGAGATCGCGGCCGCATTGGGAGATACCCCGCCGGCCCCGGACGCGAAGCGGAGGAGCCGGCGCTGATGCTGGCTGACGGGCCGGTGATCGTCGGCGGCGGGCCCTCGGGGCTGGCCGCCGCGCTCGAGCTTCGCCGGCTGGGGATCTCTCCCGTCACCGTGATCGAGCGCGAGCGGGAGGCGGGGGGCATCCCGCGCCACTCCGGCCACACCGGCTTCGGCCTACGCGACCTGCGGACCGTGCTCTCGGGGCCCCGCTACGCCGAGCGCTACCGCGAGCTCGCCGCGGACGCCGGGATCGAGGTGATCACGGAGACGATGGTCACCGACTGGGAGGAGGGCCGCCGCCTGAAGCTGACCGGGCCCGCCGGGCGGGACGAGCTCGAGCCCCCGGCCGTCGTTCTCGCCACCGGATGCCGCGAGCGGCCGCGGGCGGCGCGGCTTGTCCCGGGAGACCGGCCGGCGGGCGTGATGACCACCTCGACGCTCCAGCAGCTCGTCCACCTCCGCGGCGAGCGGGTCGGCCGCCGCGCGGTGATCGTCGGCGCCGAGCACGTCAGCTTCTCGGCGATCGCGACCCTCTCCCACGGGGGCGCCGCCGTCGCCGGGTTGGTCACCGAGCTCCCCAAGCACCAGTCGCTCGCGGCGTTTCGGGCCGGGGCCGCGATTCGCTACCGAGCGCCGGTCTGGGCCCGGACCAAGGTGAGCGCGATCCATGGTTCCGAGCGAGTCGAGGAGGTGGAGCTGACCGATCTGGACTCGGGGCGGACACGGAGGGTGGAATGCGACCTGGTGATCTTCACCGCCGATTGGATCCCCGATCACGAGCTCGCGGTGATGGCCGGCTGTGAGCTCGATCCGGGAACCCTCGGCCCGCGAGTCGATCCGGCGCTTCGGACGACCGTTCCGGGGGTCTTTGCCACGGGCAACCTGCTTCACCCGGCGGAGACCGCGGACGTCTGCGCGCTCGACGGGCGCCACGTGGGCCCTCCGGTTGCCGCCTACCTGCGCGGCCCCGACGAGTGGCCGGTCGCGCAGCGGGTGGTCGCCCGGGATCCGCTCGCCTGGATCGCGCCGAATCTGCTGGGCGTCAGCCACCGGCCACCGCGCGGGCGATTCCTGCTGCGCTCGCGCGAGATCCTCCGCCGTCCCCGAATCGAGATCCGGCAGGACGGGCGCGCCCTCTGGAGCGGCCGCCTGCGGCGGCTCGTTCCGGGCCGCTCCGCGCACGTTCCCGCGGACTGGACGCCGAGGCTCGACCACTCGGGCGGCCCAGTGATCGTTCAAGTGAAATAGGGTCGGGGTATGAGCGACGGGATGTTGCTCGGAATCGACGAGGGGACGACCGGCGTCAAGGCGGCGCTATTCGACCGTGAGCTGCGGCCGGTCGCGGAGGCACGTCGGGACAAGGTCAACCGCCATCCCGAGGAAGGCTGGGTGGAGCAGGACGGCGAGGAGGTGATCGCGGTCGTCACCGAGGCGGTCGCCGAGCTGCTCGAGGGAACCGATGGCGAGGTGGCGGCGTGCGGACTCGACCACCAGGGCGAATCGGTACTTGCCTGGGACTCGGAGAGCGGCAAGCCACTCAGCCCGATCGTCGTCTGGCAGGACAAGCGATCGCAGGAGATCCTCGACGAGCTCACCGATGTGGAGGAGGAGGTCCAGAAGCTCAGCGGGCTCCCCTTCGACCCGTACTTCTCCGCCGCCAAGCTCGCCTGGCTCCTGCGCCACAACGAGGATGTGAAGCGCGCCCGGGAAGAGGGGAGGCTGCGGATGGGGACGGTTGACTCCTTCCTCTGCGACCGACTCGGCGCCGGCTTCGCCACGGAACCCGCCACCGCCTCGCGCACCCAGCTGCAGCGGATCGACAGGCCCGGGAGCTTCGACGAGCGCCTCTGCGAGATCTTTGGCGTCCCGATCGAGGTGCTGCCGGAGATTCGCGACACCGCGGGCGGCCTCGGGACCTTGAAGCACGAGAGCTGGCCGGTCGAGCTCCCGCTGCGCGGCCAGGTCGTCGATCAGCAGGCGGCGCTGGCCGGCGCGGCGTGCGTCGAGCCCGGCCGGGTCAAGGCCACTTATGGCACTGGGGTGTTCGTCCTCGCCCACGTCGGCGACGGCGTGCCCGAGCCCGCGGGAGGCCTGCTGCCGACGGTCGCCTGGAGCATCGACGGTCACGTCGAGTACGCGCTCGACGGCGGCGTCTTCGCCGCCGGGGCGATGCTCGAGTGGATGTGCAACCAGCTCGGGATCGCCGACGATCCGCCGGCACTCAGCAAGCTTGCCCGGGAGGCGGATGGCTCGGCGGGGGCTCGGGTCCTTCCCGGGCTGGCCGGGATCGGCGCACCGTGGTGGCGACCGAATGCGCGAGCGGTGATCTCGGGGATCTACGGCGGGACGACCAACGCGAACGTCGCCCGCGCAGCGCTCGAGGGAATCGCCTGGCGGGTGGCGGATGTGGTCGCGGCGATCCACGAGACCTCCCCGGTGGACACGCTTCGGGTGGACGGCGGGCTGACCAACGAGCCGCTGATGCTCCAGCTTCAGGCCGACATGATCGGAGCGCCGGTCGAGGCGGCCGGGGCGGATGCGACCATGCTTGGCGCCGCCGCCCTCGGAGCGGTCGGGGCGGGGTTGATCGGCTCGATGCGCGACCTGCCCGAGATGCTGCCTGCCGACCGCCGGGTGGAGCCCGAGCGCGACGAGGCCTGGTGCTCTGCCGAGCACGAACGGTGGCGCGAGTTCGTTCGCGCCACCGAGCCGCTCGATCCCCGCTGACCCGCGCCGGCGCGGGCGCGGGTCAGTACGGCCGAGATCGGATCAGCCGACGATCGAGAGGATGATCGCGAGCAGGGCCAGTGCGGCGAGGACCGTCGCCCCCATCTTCACGTCCTTCGGGCCGATGCCGGTGTCGTTCATCTCCACGTCCTCCTTTCCGTCCTAGTCGCGGGTGACCACGTCCTCCTCGAGCGTGCTGACCGGGCCCTGGTACTTGTCCTTGGCGGAGACCAGGTACCAGATGGCGAACAGGAGCGGGAGGATGATCGCGAACGGGGTGTAGTTGACGTTCGCCGCGTCGAAGTCCTCGTTCCAGGGCAGCCCGGTCGGGTCGTATGGCAGGTTGAGGGCGTAGACGACGACGATCACGAAGAGGATTGCCAGGACGTTGACGACCCTGTACATGCCACCGAGGTTCCACGGACCGCGCTCGAACGACTCGCCCGCGCGCAGGCGCAGGTACACCGGGATGATGTAGGCGAGGTAGAGGCCGACGGTGCAGATCCCGGTGAGCGCGAAGAACGCGAACGGGATGTCGTTCTTCCCGAACAGGGCGGGGATCGCGATGATCAGCGAGAACACCGAGACCGCGATCACCGCGTTGAACGGCACCCGGTCGCGGTTCACCCGGCGGAAGAGGGCCCAACCCGGGATCGCCCGGTCTCGCGAGAACGCGTACCAGGTGCGCGAGGCGCTGGTCAGGCCCGCGGCTCCGCAGAAGAACTGCCCGACCGTTGCGATCAGCACCACCAGCTTCGCCGCCCAGGAATCGAGCGCCGAGTTGAAGATCCCGAAGACCGCGCCGCCGGAGTCGTTCACCGCCGTCACGTCGTTCGCCGCGAACAGGAAGGCGAGGATCACGAGCCAGCCGATGATCGCCGACCAGAAGACCGAGCGCCAGACGCCCTGCGCCGCGGAGACCGCCGCGCCGCGGGTCTCCTCGGCGGTGTGCGCCGAGGCGTCGTACCCGGTCTGCGTGTACATCCCGAGCAGGAACCCGACCGGCGCGACGAGGAACCAGAAGCCGAGGCCGCCGGTGTCCCCGCCGAGCGTCCCGGTCTCGTTGAGGCGCTCGCTGAAGACGAAGTCGACGCTCTGGTGGTCGTCGGGGACGAACACCAGCAGTCCGATGATCACGGCGACGCCGAGCAGGTGCCAGCCGACCGAGATGTTGTTCATCAGCGCCAGGATCCGGTCGGCGAAGATGTTCACCAGCGTGTAGAGGAACAGGATGATGAAGAACAGCAGCCAGGTCTCGCCGAGGATGTGCTCGGTGTCCCCGAAGTTGACCCCGAAGATGTCGAGGGAGTAGAGCTGCAAGAGGTTGAAGAGGAAGAAGGCGCAGCCGTAGCCGACCGAGGCGACGATTCCGATCAGGCCGACGATGTTGAACCAGCCCGTCATCCAGCTCCATCCCTTGCCGCCGAGATCGTGGGCCCACCAGTAGGGACCGCCAGCGGTGGGATACCTCGAGGTCAGCTCACCCATCGAGAAGGCGACCATCAGCACGAAGAAGCAGATCACCGGCCAGCCGATCGATGCCAGGACCGGACCGCCGTGGAGCCACGCAAACGAGAAGGTGGTGAAGGTCCCGGCGAGGACCGAGATGATCGTGAACGAGATCGCGAAGTTGGTGAACGCGCTCCAACCTCGCGACAGCTCCTGCTTGTAGCCGAGCTCGGCGAGGCGCTCTTCGTCGCGCCTCGTCTGATCGACGTCAGAAATGCCCTCGGGTGGTGTCACTTCATCTCCCTCCGTCGCGGCGGCGCCGCTTCCCTGCGACACCACCTTTGTCGCGGAATGAACGGCACCCTACGACCGCGACCGGACCTACGTCAAGTCGAATTTGTTCATTCCCGAACGATTTCCGGGAAGTCCGCCCATTTGGGCGCGTTTGTGCGCCGACCCCGGTCCGCCGGCCCGCTCAGCGCCGTCCGAACCTGGCGAGGAGCCCGCGCAGCGCCGCGGGCAGCGAGGCTCGCTCCCGCCTGGGGGCCGAGAGCCGCTCGAGCTGCCCAAGCGTGCCCACCCCGAACGCCTCCAGGTGGGTGGCCAGGGCGATGAAGGCCTGGGCGGTGGTGAGGGCGTCGCCGTCGGCGTGGTGGGGGCGGTGCACCGGGAGTCCAAGCGAGTGGGCGAGGTTCGAGAGCCCGACCGGCTCGGCTTCGCTTTGCGGCAGCCCGCGAAGCCTGCGCAGCTCGAGGTCGAGTGCCGCGGTGTCGACCACCGGGTTGCGAAGCTCGAGCCCGAACGTCGAGAGGGCGGCCTCGAGGAATCCCCGCTCCACGGCGGCCACGTGGGCGACGACCGCCCTCGCCGTGAGGATCTCGAGCAGCCCGTCCCGCAGCTCCAGGACCGAAGGGGCTTCGGCCAGGTCGGACTCGCGCAGCCCGTGGATCCGGATCGTCTCGGGAGCGGGCATCCGCCGCGGCCGGACCAGCTCGTAACTCGAGTCGGCCAGGCTCACCCTGCCGCCGCTCACCGTGACGCCGGCGAAGGAGATGATCTCGTCCCGGGATGGGTCGAGGCCGGTGGTCTCGAAGTCGATCACGCTGAAGGTGACCTCCCGCCAGGGGGTGCCCCGAGCAGGCACCGGCGCGTCGCGGTAGGCGCGTACGCTCGCCGCTTCGGCCGGCGCCATCGCTACCGTCGCGGGGCCAGGTCGCGCGCCGCCGTGCGCTGTACCGCCGCGACCTCCCGGAAGGCATCGCGCAGATAGCGACGCGTGAGCGGATTGAGCAACTTGGGCTCCAGGTGGTCGTCAGGATCCTTCTTCGCCTCGAGCTGCTCGACCTGGTGCTGGAGGCGAATCGCGCTGAACAGCTCGTAGGCCTCCTCGAGAATCCCGGACTGGGTCGAATCGAGCACCCCTTCGGCCTCGGCGGCGTGCAGCCGTTCCACCGTCGCGGTCACCCGGGTCCCCGCCTTCAGCGCCGCGTAGCGGGCCAGGTCGACGATCGGCATCAGGCCGCCGTGCTTGATGTCGAACGTCCCCCGATGCTCCCCCGAGCCCTCGACGACGATGTCGCGGAGGAACCCGGTGGGCGGCTTCAACGCAAGCGCGAGGCGCAGCATCCACTCCAGCAGGACGGGGCGATTCCTGGCCTGCTCATGGAGGAGCGCCGTCACGTCCAGATCGTCGGCCGGCCCGTGGACCACTCGCCCGTCGAGCAGGACCGATGTGGCAATCAGCACCCTGTTGTCGCTCGGCTTGTCGAGCCAGCTTTCGATCGAGCGGCGCCAATCCTCGATCGAGCTCGCCGAGAAAGTGCCCGAGGCCGTCACCCCGTGCGGATCGAGCCGCCAACCGATCACCCTGACGCAGTCCGCGACGTCGCCGGCGAGCGCGTGCATGTACTCGGCCGTCCCCGCCGAAGCCAGCCGGCGCCGCGCCTGCGATGAGGTCGGGTCCGACCCCGCCTCCTCCCTCCAGGCGAGGCCCGAATCGATGTCGGAGGAGGGGACCGGCTCGCGCCGTCCGTGGCTGCCGAGCGAGAGCCAGGCGAACTCGGCGGGTGGCGGTCCCTCCGAGTCGATCCCCATCTCGATCATCCTCCGGATCAGCGAGTCGGCCACCGCCGAGATCACCGCGCTGATCTGACCGGACGGAAGCTCGGCGCGATGCAGGGCGATCACGGTCGAGCTCAGCCGCTTCGCGGCGGCCTGCAGCTCCTGCTTGCTCGTCGCCCTCGCGATCTCGCGTCGCAGCAGCAAGGGGGCGCGAGTCTCGGCGGCCACCAGGTCGATGCCGACGATCACTCCGAGGATCTCGGACCGGGAGGAGAAAACCGGTACGTGCCGGATGTCGTGATCGAGCATGGTCAACATCACATCGGCCCCGGTCTGCTCCGCATCGACCCCGACCACCGGAGCGGTCATCGCCTCGCTCACGGGCGCGTCGCCCGTGACCCCCTCGGCGACCACGCGCGAGCGCAGGTCCCCGTCGGTGACGATCCCGAACCGTCCGCCGTCCAGTCTCACGAGCACTGAGCTGACACCCTCGTCGACCATCCGCCGGGCGGCCTCGCGGATCGAGAGGTCCGGCTCGCAGATCACCGGCGGCCGGCGGACGAGCGCGGCCGCCGGCTGCTGCGCCGTCTCGCGGGCGCGCTCCGCCTCGACAGCGAGGAGCTCGCCCCTGTCGAGCAGCGAGCGGGCAAGAAAGCGGAGGCCGGGCCGCCTTCCGAGCAGCGGAACCACGTCCGATGCCGAGAGGGCGTAGCAGAGCGAATCCTCCCGCGCGCGCGACTCGAACCGGGCCGGGAGCCCTGAGAGCACCGAGGGGTGGCCGAACATCTCGCCCTCGCCGAGCAGGTCGACGACGCGGCCGCCGTCGAGCAGCTCGACCGAGCCCCGGCGGACGACCCGTACCTTGACGGGCGAAGTCTGCCCCTGCGGCACGATCGTGGTCCCGGCGGCGAAGAACTCCACCTCGGTGTGAGAGGCGAGCCGCTCGAGCGCCCCCTCGTCGAGCCCGCTGAAGGGGTCCAGCCCCCTCAGGAACTCGGCGATGTCGTGCATCGTCCGCCGCGCTCAGCGCTGCAGCGCCGCCGCGGCCTCCTCGACCGTGGGATGGATCGGAAGCACCTTGTCCAGTCCCATCACCGAGAGGATGCGGACGATCTGCTCGCTCGAGGCGGCGACCGCGAGGCGTTCGTCGCCCTGCCCCGAGTTTTGGGCTTCGCGCGAGAGCAGCAGCGCCCTAACGCCGCTCGAGTCGATGAACTCGCACTCGGTGAGGTCGACCACGATCCCGCTCGGCTTCTCGTTCACCGCCCGGCGCAGCTCCGCCCGGACGTCGTCCTCGTGGGATATGTCGACCTCGCCGACGACCCGGACGACATAGGCGTCGCCGGGCCCGCGCTCCGAGCTGATCTCGAACTGTGGAATGTCTGCGCTGGGAGTTGCGGACATCTCGCCCCCTCAACGGCTGAGTTGACGAACATCGTAACGCGGGGTCCGCGGCCCCGCCGCCATTTCGCGTGCTGCACCGCGACGCGTCATCGGCACCAGAGGGGGGATACTGAGGGCCATGTACGGGCAGCTGGACGTTGAGGCGCTCGAGAAGCAGTTCAACGCGGCGATGGAGGAGGCTGACACCGGCTCCGCCCTGGACGCGGTCCGGCGGATCTACGACGAGTTCGAGCGTCAGGGCGAGGCCCTCGCGGCGCTTCTTCACCCCGCGTTCGAGGCGCGGATGGAGACGAGCTTCCTCGACGGCAAGACCTACAAGGGCCTTCGCGGGTTCAAGAAGTGGAGGAGCGACATGGAGGAGCTGTTCGAGGAGGAGCGCTTCCAGCCCGAGGGGATTCGGTTCGCCGCCGGCGATCGCTGGGTCGTCCTCGGCCGGCTCCAGATCCGGACGAAGGACGACGGCGACGAGCTCGATTTGCCCCTGGCCCACGTCTTCGAGCAGCGCGATCGCAAGCTCGCCCGGTTCACGGCCTACTCCGACATCTCCGCCGCGCTCGATTCGGTCGGATTGCGGTAGGCCGGGTAGAGCCGCCGACCGGCTGGTCGACCCGCGCGCTCCCTACGCCGGCTCACCCGCCCTTGTCAGCGCGGCTTCGGCCCCCCGGGCGGGATCGCCAGCAGGACGCGAAGCGCGGAGCGCCACCGGGCGGCCTTGAGCAGCGCCCCTCGCAACGCCCTTCGCTCAGACTCCCGCGGAGGGGTGCCCTGCGGGCGGCGGTAGCGCCACTCCCTGAGCGTCGCCGCGTAGCTCCGCGCGCGGACTCCGCCGAGCCGCTCGAGCCGGTCCTCGGCCCGGAGCAGGGTCGCCCCGGGTGGGAGCGGCTCACCGAGCCTCTCGAGCGCCCTTTCCAGCTCGCCGAGCTCGGCGGCGACCAGCTCGTCGGGACGGAGGCGGCTCCGGCGCCTCCGGCGATACCCGTAGGCGGCGAGCGCGATCAGCGCCGCCGCACCCGCCACGGCGCCGCCCACCAGCGGCGCCGGCCGCACCCCCGAATCGTCAGGGCCGCCGGCCTCGGCGGGGGAAGCCGCGGCCGGCGTGGGCGCCGGAACGTCCCCTCCGCTCGTCTCGGGCAGGTTGCGGGCGGCGACCGAGTCGACGGCCTGCCGGAGCTGTGTCACCCTGATGCTCTCTTGGTCGACCGGGGTCGCGGCCGGCGCCGCGGCCGGGGTGGGATCGAAGGTCACCCATCCGATCTCCGGGAAGAAGACCTCGACCCAGTTGTGCGCGTCGGTGTCCTCGACCTGGAAGCCGCCCCGGACGTTGGTCACCCCCGTGGCGAAGCCGCTCGCGACCCGGCTCGGGATCCCGAGCATCCGGAGCATCAGCGCCATCGTCCCCGAGAACTGCTGGCAGTAGCCGGCTCGATCGACGGAGAGGAAGTCGGGCAGGGGATGGTCCCGGGCCGGGACGTCCTGCTCGTACTCGTAGTTGGCCCGGAGATGGAACTCGATCCGCCGTACGGCCGCGGACGGCGTCGCCGCGCCCTCGGCGAGGCTGCGGGCGAGTGCGTACATCGTCTCGTAGGGCGTCCCGCGCACTTGCCCCTCGATCGGCGCCGGCCCCGAACGGCCCCAGAACGGGACCTGGAGCGCGCGCGGTCCGCCGGGGGCACCGGCGAGCGAGAAGGAGACATAGGGGCTCGCCTCCGCCGGGTAAGCGGTGCCGGCCCGGGCCATATCGGCGTCGCTCGGCTTCGGGTCGTAGACCAGCGCCGTGTAGGAGTCGCCCCGCTCCAGGGAGTCCTCCGTCTCCCAGACGCCGTCCCGCGTCGGCGTCGCTGCGACGTCGTCCAGTGCCAGCACCGTCCCGGCGCCGACGGCGACCGGGCTGCTCAGACCTCGGACCTCGAAATTGACCCGATCGACGAAATCCGGGATCGGCTTCGGTTGCGTTCCCTTCGAATGGAAGGCGAGCGGCTGGCCGAGGGCGGGCTCGCTCACCGGTGGCGCGGAGCGCACCCAGGAGGTCCCGTCGAAGCTGTCGAGGTTCACCGCCTTCCAGTAATGCGCCGCGTCGCTGGCGATGTTGAGCACCCGGGATCCCCTCTGCGGCCAGTCCAGCGGGCCGTAGGACTGGTCCCATTCGAAGCCGATCGCGCTGGCGTTGAGCAGGTTCCAGCGGCGGTAGTCGATCAGGGCCCTGCCGGGATCGATCGCCGCCGCGACCGGGAGGGCGAGCAGCCCGGCGGCGCCGACCGCGACCACCGCCGCGGAGCGGCTTCCGGTCCGCAGGCCGGGAAGCCAGAGCCAGGCGCAGACCAGGACACAGAGCAGCGCGCCCTCGGCGAGCTGTCCCCCCGGGGTCTCCCAGGCGATCGCGACCAGATAGAGGGTGACCAGCAGGACGAGCGCGCAGAGCCTCCCCGCGGTCCGGCGCCGGCTCGGCCAGAAGGCTGCCCAGGCCGCGATCGCGAGAACCAGTGGCGCCGTCAGCAGGAGGGCGAGGCGGGTCCAGGCATCTGCCCCGTCGTAGGGAACCGGCACGGCCGCGATCCCGTCGAGGCTGCGCCCGAGCTCGCCGGCGAGGTCGTCCCAGCGGTCGGGGAGCAGCATCCGGGCCGGGAGCCCGACCAGGACCATGCCGAGCAGGAGCGCGACCGCGGCGGCCGCGGCGCCCAGCGCCCAGCGGGCCCGACGCGAGCCGATCCGCCCGATCGCGGCCAGTGCTCCACCGGCGGCGGTCGCCAGCAGCACGGCGACGGCGACCCGCGCCGTCGGGGGATCGGCGACCAGGGAGGCCCACTGCAGGGAGGCCAGCGCCGCCAGCGCCGCGAAGCAGGCCAGCTCGATCCGCTCGGAGCGGGGTCCGACGATTGCGCTCACGCCGCCGCCCTCCGTCCGGGTGCTTGAACGCCCGCGGCCGGATAGCCGAGGCAGCCCGAGACCCGAAACGCCGCGGTTCGGCCGGATCGGCGCGGCGTGACCAGGAAGCTGCCGGGACCGAGGCGCCGGAGATTGCTGGGCAGGGTGCGGCCCGCCGTCACCCAGAGGATCGCGGCGGCGGCCGTCTCGGAGCTCACCGCGGGCCTCGCCCGTGGGTCGGACACCGCCAGCCTCGCGTGGGCCTCGGGCCAGGCCCTCAGCGCCGGATCGATCGTGATCGCCCGCCGCTCCCCGGGCAGCAGCAGATCGCAGCCGCCCCACCGGGCAAACGCGATACAGAGCGAGGCGGTCGCGCGCATCGCGCGTGCTCGGGCATCCGGGTCCCCCGCCCCACGCGGATCGAAGACGACGAGAGGACGCTGCCTTCCGCCGGCGACCAGGCGGCGCTCGATCATCTCGCCCGTGCGTGCCACCGCCGGCCAGTGGATCCGCGAGGCCGGGCTGCCGTCCCGATATGGACGCAGGCCGTCGACCTCGAACTCCGCCAATCCGGCCCATCCGGAGGTGGCGGTCGCCGCCCGGCGCCTGCCCGCCGACCGCGCTCGTGGCTCCGCCCCCGGGTCGGCCCACCGGATCGGGTCGATCCGCGGCAGCACGATCAGCTCCTCGCTCCCGCCCGAATCGAGCTCCCGCCGCCAGAGTCCGAGCGGGTCCCGGACCACGAGCCGGGTGGGGGCGAGCCGGCGGCGCCCGGGAGTGTTCAGCGAGACCTGGCGGGAGATGCGGCGCCGCCACCGGGGGCCGACCGTGACCCTCTTCTCGAGCAGCGGGTCGATCAGCTCCCCACCCGGCGGCGGCAGCACGGTCCGGCGCAGCCGGATCCGCAGCGAGTACGGCTGGGTCTCTTCGAGCCGCCGGGGCCCGGGCTCTCGCTCGAGCCGCCCCCCGGCGGTGGCGAGCTCGACCCAGCCGACCGCGCCGCCGGCGACGGCGAGCAGGGCGACGCCGCAGACCAGGGCGGCGGTCAGGCCGAACCCGAGCCCGGCGAGGATGAAGACCGCTCCCAGGATGGCGGTGGCGGGCGCCCGCGGCGAGCCGGACTGCCCCGCCGCGGTCATCTCAAAGGGCCGGGACCCTGTCGACGGCTTCGCGGACAACGGCCTCGCGTTGGTCGCCGTCGACCTCATAGGAGAGGAGGATCCGGTGGGGGAGGACGGAGGGGGCGAGGGCCTGGACGTCGTCGGGGAGCACGTGGTCGCGTCCCTTCAGGGCGGCCAGCGCCTTCGAGGCCCGAAACAGCATCAGTCCGGCGCGCGGACTCGCCCCGACCTCGACCCGGTCGTCCTCGCGGGTTGCCTCGCAGATCGCGACGACATATCGGCGGAGGGCATCGGTCCCCTCGATCCCCTCCAGCGACGCCTGAGCGGCGCGCACGGTCCTCACCTCGGCGACCGGGATGAGCTCCTCCACCGGATCGCGGTCGGCGTGCTCGGCCAGCATCGCGGCCTCCGCCTCGGCGGCGGGGTAGCCGAGCGACACCCGCACCATGAACCGGTCGAGCTCGGCCTCGGGCAGTGGATAGGTGCCCTCGTACTCGGCCGGGTTCTGGGTTGCGAGGACGACGAACGGCCGAGCGAGCTCGTGCTTGGTGCCGTCGACCGTGATCTGCCGTTCCTGCATGCACTCGAGCAGCCCCGACTGGGTCTTCGGCGAGGCCCGGTTGATCTCGTCGACGAGGACGACGTTGGCGAACACCGGGCCGGGGTGGAACTCGAAGCTCGAGGTGCGCTGGTTGAACACGTTGGTGCCGACCAGGTCGGCCGGCAACAGGTCGGAGGTGCACTGCACCCGCGCGTACTCGGCCTCCAGGGAGCGGGCCAGCGCCCGCGCGAGGGCGGTCTTGCCGACCCCGGGGGCGTCCTCGATCAGCACGTGGCCCTCCGCGAGCAGGGCGACGATCAGGTCCGTGACGACGCGATCGGGGACCTTCACCGCGCCCCCGATGTTTCCCGCCAGACGCGACCCGAGATCCGCCACCTCGGCGGGACCCAGCCTCGGCTCGGTGGCCATCGTCTCATGGTACGCGGGACCGGATGCCGCTCGAGCGGCCGCCGGCCGGCCGATCCGGCGGGCGCTCGCTCAGTTGCCCGCGTTCCCGGCGACGAAGCTCGCCAGGGTGGCGAGCTCCTCCTCGGAGAGCTGGGACTCGAAGTCGTCGGGGTGATCGCCGATCGCGGCGCGGATCTCCTCCGCGCTTTCGTCCGCCGCCGCCTCGTCGAGGTTCGGGCCGGCAAGGAGCAGCGCCGGGTCGGCGGCCGGTTGGGCGAGAACGCGCTCGGAGAGTTCAACAAACGGGCCGCTAGGATCAGGCGCCCGTGAGCTGATCGATCTTCGCCGCGAGTACGAAGTCATTG
>DASUYK010000106.1:0-26508 GCA_036377415.1 Solirubrobacterales bacterium | reverse complement strand
GAGGTCGCTCAGGTCCATGTGCTCGATCGGACCGCCGCCTCCGCCGACGCCGGCGTTGTTGACGAGCCCGACCAGCCCGTCCTTGCCGACCGCGCGCTGGACCTTCCGCTTCGCGGATGAGATCGAGCGCACCTCGGTGACGTCGATCGTGATCGGGGTGAGCCGTTCGGAAGCCGCCTCCTTCAGCTCGTTTGCGTCCCTCTGCTTGCGAACGCCGGCGAACACCCGGTAGCCCTTCTCATCGAGGTGGAGGGCGGCGGCGCGGCCGATCCCGGTCGAGGCCCCAGTGATGACGACGGCGCCTGATTCGTTGCCGGCCATGTAGCGAATCACCCTAACGGGCGGGCGATCGCTAGCTTGCCCCGCTGTGACCCCTGTGGTGCTCGCGGTCGTGGGGGCGCGACCGAACTTCGTCAAGGCGGCCCCTGTGGTCGCCGCCCTCGAGAACGCCGAGGGGATCTCGGTGCGCCTGCTTCACACCGGCCAGCACTATGACCGGGCGCTCTCGGGCGGCTTCATCGAGCGGCTCGGGATGCGCGACCCGGACGCCAACCTCGGGGTCGGCTCGGGCACCCACGCCGAGCAGACCGCCGGGGTGCTGACCGGGGTGGAGGCCGACCTGGACGAGCACCCCGCGGCCCTCGTGCTGGTCGCGGGCGACGTCAACTCGACGATGGCCGCCGCGATCGCGGCCGCCAAGCTCGAGGTCGCCGTCGCGCACATCGAGTCCGGGCTTCGCTCGCGCGACTGGTCGATGCCGGAGGAGGTGAATCGGGTGGTCACCGACCGGGTCTCCGACCTCCTCCTCTGCACCTCCGAGGACGCGGTCTCCAACCTCGCGGCCGAGGGGATCGCGGGTGACGGCGTCGAGCTCGTCGGAAACACGATGATCGACAGCCTCTTCCGGATCCTCGATGGGATCGAGCGCGACGCGGTGCTCGCAGCGCAGTCCGTCGAGCGGCGCGGGTTCGTCCTCGTCACCCTCCACCGCCCCGCGCTGGTCGACCACCCGGACCGGCTCGGCGCGGTGATCGAGGTCCTCGGCAAGGTCGCCGCGGATCTCCCGGTGATCTTCCCCGCCCACCCGCGAACCACCGCGCGGCTCGCCGACGCCGGGATCGAGGTCCCGGACGGGCTCCGCATCGTCGAGCCGATGGACTACGACACCTTCATCGCGCTCGAAGCGGAGGCTCGCCTGGTGATCACCGACTCCGGCGGGATCCAGGAGGAGACCACGGTGCTCGGGGTCCCCTGCCTCACCTACCGCACCACCACGGAGCGGCCGATCACGATCGAGCGGGGGACGAACGAGCTGGTCGGGGTCGATCCGGCGGCCCTGCGGGAGGCCGCCGAGCGGGCACTCGGGCAGGACCCGCCCGCGAGGCCACCCGAGATCCCTCTCTGGGACGGCCAGGCGGGCCCCCGGGCCGGGGCTGCCGTGAGGTCATTCCTCGGCTGACCCTCGCCAAGCCCAAAGGGTGTGCGGTTTCCGCGCTCCGGCCGAGGGGAACCGGCCCACGAATCCCCTTGGGAGTCCGCTCGCAGCCAGGTGTGATCGTTCATGGCGCGCGGGCGGGCGCGCTCGCCCATTTCGAAGCATCGGCAGGAAGGCCGTCGTTGGATGGCGAAACGCCGCAGCATGAAGACAGCGAGCCGCACGTTGGTCAAGTCACAGCCCGAGCTCTGGGAGCTGATCGATCAGCCCAACCGCATGCAGGGTCTGATGTGCGCTCTGCTCGGGCGGGCCGCCGAGGTGGCCGTCAATCAGCGGGAGCCCGAGTCGCTCCTTTGCTGGAAGGCCGCGGGCGAGGGCGAGGATGCTTGGATCAGTGTCGAGTTGGCCGAGAAGGGCTGGGGGACTTACGTCGAGGTGAGCGCCGAGAACAGCACGGAGCCGGTCCGGCTCGGGGGTTGGCTCGACGCCGTCCTCGACGAACTGGCCACCCCACAGAAGCGCCCCTTCGAGGGCATGTCGGAGGCGCCGCCTGCCCAGGAGCCGCCCGCCGAAGCGCAAGCGCCGGAGGCGCCGGACGCCGAGCCGGCACCGGTCGAGAAAGCGCGGGTCGAACCGGAGCCGGTCGAGCCGGCGCCGGTTGAGCCAGCGCCGGTGGACCCAGCCCCGGTCGAGGCCGCGCCGGCACCCGCGCCGCGGCGCAAGAAGCGGCGCCGCTTCTTCGGCTTCTGACCTCGGCCACCCTCTCCCGCTGAAGGCGATCCACGGCTGGCCGCCGGGTCACCTCCGCGTCTTCCGGCAAATCCACTTCTTGGCCTCGGAAGCGCGGGGCCTCTTGCCTTCTAGCTCGGAGCGGTCTCCGGGCTCCCCGATCTATTCTTGGCTCATGGCTACGCGCCCGCGCGACGCGGCGGCAGACAGTAAGAAGGAGGGCGCCTCGCCCGATGGTGCGCCGGACTCGGACGCCCAGGCCGCGGCGGTCGACGAGGACCTTCACCGCTACATCGCCCCCGTCGTCGATCCCGACGACGAGCGGGTGATCACCGACTCCGGGATCGAGATCAAGACGCTCTACGAGGAGGAGGACGTCAGGCCGGGGCTCGAGGAGCGGCTCGGGGAGCCCGGGCAGTATCCCTACACCCGCGGGATCCACGAGCGGATGTACCGCGACCGGCTCTGGACGATGCGCCAGTACGCCGGCTTCGCGAGCCCGGAGGACACGAACGAGCGCTACCGCTACCTGACCGAGCACGGCTCGACCGGGCTCTCGATGGCGTTCGACCTCCCGACCCAGCTCGGGCGTGACTCCGACGATCCGCTCTGCGCCGGGGAGGTCGGCCGGACCGGCGTCCCGATCGACACGATCGAGGACATGCGGATCTGCTTCGAGGGGATCTCCCTCGCCGACGTCTCGACCTCGATGACGATCAACGCCCCCGCCGCGATCCTGCTGCTGCTCTACGAGCTCGTCGGCGAGGAGCAGGGAGTCCCGTCAACCGAGCTCCGCGGGACGGTCCAGAACGACGTGCTCAAGGAGTACATCTCGCGCGGCAACTACATCTACCCGCCCGAGCCGACGATGCGGCTGACGACCGACATCTTCGCCTACTGCAACGAGAACGTCCCGAAGTGGAACACGATCTCGATCAGCGGCTACCACATCCGCGAGAAGGGCTGCTCGGCCGTCCAGGAGGTCGCCTTCACGCTCGCGAACGCGATCGCCTACGTCGAGAGCGGGATCGACGCCGGCCTCGACGTCGACAAGTTCGGCCAGCGTCTCGCCTTCTTCTTCAACGGCCACAACAACGTCTTCCAGGAGATCGCCAAGTTCCGGGCCGTGCGGCGGATGTGGGCGAAGCTCATGAAGGAGCGCTTCGGCGCGACCGAGGAGCGGGCCCAGATGATCCGCTTCCACACCCAGACCGGCGGCGTCACCCTCCAGGCCCAGCAGCCCGAGGTGAACATCATCCGGGTCGCCCTCCAGGGGTTCGCGGCGGTCGCCGGCGGGACCCAGTCGCTCCACACCAACGGCTTCGATGAAGCGCTCGCGCTCCCCACCGAGCGCTCCGCCCGGATCGCGCTCCGCACCCAGCAGGTACTCGCGCACGAGTCCGGCGTCGCCGACACGGTCGACCCGTTCGCGGGCTCCTACTTCGTCGAGTCGCTCACCGACGAGATCGAGGAGCGCTCATGGGAGCTGATGAAGAAGGTCGAGGACCTGGGCGGATCGGTGAACGCGCTCGAGTTCATGCAGCGCGAGATCGAGGAGTCGGCGGCGAGCTACCACGAGCGCTACCGGACCGGCCAGGACGTGATCGTCGGAGTCAACAGGTACGTCACCGACGTCGTCGACGACGTCGACATCCTCAAGGTCGACCCGGAGTC
Source organism: Solirubrobacterales bacterium (assembly GCA_036377415.1). Lineage (GTDB taxonomy): Bacteria > Actinomycetota > Thermoleophilia > Solirubrobacterales > 70-9 > DASUPK01. The sequence goes on along the minus strand of DASUYK010000106.1, from coordinate 22,670 downwards.
CGAGAAGCGCCAGCTCGCCCGGCTCGAGAAGTTCAAGGAGGCGCGCGATCAGGCGGAGCTCGACCGGCGCCTCGAGGCGCTTCGCGACGTCGCCCGTGGCGATGGCAACCTGCTCCCGCCGATCAAGGAGGCGCTCCGCGCCGCGGGCTCGATCGGCGAGGTCTGCAACGCGATGCGCGACGTCTTCGGCGAGTACCGCGGCGGCGCCTTCTTCTAGGGCGCGACGCTCTCGCGCTCCAGCCTCAGCCCTCCGACGGAAGCCGCCAGCGGGCGCGGGCCTCGGGCGGCTCGAAGGGCTCGGCGTAATAGCGGGTCTCACGACTGATCTTGCCATCGGTGAACTCGAGGATCACGCAGACGTTGAAGATGCCGCCGCCTGGCCGTTCGCCGTAGTCGGAGACCAGCTCCGCCACCCAGACGCCGCCCTCGCCAGCGAGGCGCTTCACGTTCATCGCCGGAGCACCGCCGGGGAAGTTGCGCTGCACCTCGCGCATCCCCTCCCGGTCGAAGCGCTCACCGGACTGGGGAATGTCGATCAGGCAGTCCGGATGGCGCAGCTCGTACTCCCACTCCGGATCGGGATCCGTCGTCATCTCGGCGATCAGCTTGCGGACCTCTTCCTCCGTCACCCCCGCAGTCTCTCACGCGCCCGAATCGCCTTCAGACCAGGCCGCCGACGGCGTAGCCGGCGGCGTAGGTGACGGCGGCCGCACCGATCCCGATCGCGAGCTGGCGAAAGGCCGAGCGCCAGACGCCGCGTCCGGTGAGCAGGGTGATCGCGGCGCCGATCCCGAGCAGCGCCAGGCCGCTCGCAACCAGGCTGAGCGCCACCGCCGTGTCCCCTTCGGTGACCGCGAAGGGGACCACGGGGACGATCGCCCCCACCGTGAAGAGCAGGAACGAGGCGATCGCTGCGATCCAGGCCGAGCCGCCCAGCTCCTCGGGGTCGAACCCGAGCTCCTCCCGCGCCATCGCCTGGAGGGCGGCGCCCTCGTCGCTCATCACGCGGTTCGCGATCCGGCGCGCCTCGTCCGGCGAAAGTCCTCGCCGCTGGTACAGCGTGATCAGCTCCGCCCGCTCGTGCTCCGGGTCGGTGGCGATCTCCTCGGCCTCGACGTCGAGCTGGCGCTGGTGCAGCTCCCGCGAGCTCTGCACCGAGACCCACTCCCCCATCGCCATCGAGAACGCTCCCGCGAGCAGGCCCGCCAGCCCGGTGATCAGCACGGTCCGGCTCGAGAAGCTCGCGCCCGCGACGCCCATCACCAGGCTGAGGTTCGAGACGAGGCCGTCGTTGGCGCCGAGCACCGCCGCCCGCAGAGCGTTCCCGCTCATTCCGCGGCGGCGGCCGAGCAGGCGGGCGAGGATGCTTGCCGTGAACCTGGCGGTGGACGCCTTCACCGCGGCGTCGAGGACGCGCGCGTGGGTGCGCTCGTCGGCGGCGATCTCCGTTCCATCCGCCTCCGGCTGGTGCTCGTAGGTCTCCTGCTCGGCCATCTCGAGGGACGCGGCGGCGGGCAGGACCAGCCTGCTGCCGAACCGCCTTGCAAGGCGGGCGAGCAGGCGGGCTCGGGCGCTCGCCTTCTGCGGTGCATCGTCGAGATCGATCTCGGCGAGCTGCGTCCGCCAGAACTCGGCGTGGCGCCCCTCCGTCTCCGCCAGCCGCCGGAAGCTGCGGGCCAGCTCGGGGTCGCCCTCCCGCTCCGCCATCGCGGCGTAGACCGCGGCGCGATCGAGCTCCGCCTGGACGTTGGCGCGGTACCGGCGCGCCCGCGCCGAGCTCTCGTCGGCCGGAGGCTGCTCGGTGGAGCTCACCGGTGAAGCTTGGCGCATCCCGCCCGGCCCGGTCCTTCGAAACGCGCCGACGGCCCGACTGGCGACGACCGTAGACTGCGGCCACCATGCGCGAGAAGAACCCGATCACCCACGATGAGAAGCTCGCCTACCTGCGCGAGCTCCGCGACGAGGCGATCCACGCCGGCAGCGAGGAGGCGGTCGAGAAGCAGCACGCGAAGGGCAAGTTCACCGCCCGCGAGCGGATCGAAAAGCTGCTCGACCCGGGCTCGTTCGAGGAGCTCGACACCTTCGTCCGCCACCGGACCCACGAGTTCGAGATGGACAAGCGCCGGCCCTACGGGGACGCGGTGGTCACCGGATACGGGACGATCGACGGCCGGACCGTCTTCGTCTTCTCCCAGGACTTCACGGTGTTCGGCGGCTCGCTCGGGGAGGTGATGGCGGAGAAGATGTGCAAGGTGATGGACCTGGCCGCGAATGTCGGGGCGCCGGTGATCGGGATCAACGACTCAGGCGGGGCGCGAATCCAAGAGGGGGTCGTCTCACTCGGCGCCTACGGCGACGTCTTCGTCCGGAACGTCCAGTGCTCGGGGGTGATCCCCCAGATCAGCCTGATCATGGGCCCCTGCGCGGGCGGCGCCGTCTACTCCCCCGCGATGACGGACTTCATCTTCATGGTGAAGGAGACCTCGCACATGTTCATCACCGGGCCCGAGGTGATCAAGACGGTGACCGGCGAGGAGGTCGAGTTCGAGGAGCTCGGCGGCGCGATGAGCCACAACACCAAGTCGGGCGTCGCCCACTTCGCCGCCGACGACGAGGAGCAGTGCCTCGAGGACGTCCGCTACCTGATGAGCTTCCTCCCCCTCAACAACCTGGAGCTGCCGCCGCGGGTCGAGCCGGCGGACGACCCCGACCGCGAGGACCCCGAGCTCGACACGCTCGTCCCGGACGACCCGCAGAAGCCCTACGACATGCGCGACGTCGTCGCACGGATCGTCGACGACGGCGAGTTCTTCGAGGTCCACGAGCACTTCGCGCAGAACATCATCTGCGGGTTCTCGCGCCTCGACGGGCACCCGATCGGCGTCGTCGGCAACCAGCCCAAGCATCTCGCCGGCGTCCTCGACATCGAATCCTCCGAGAAGGCGGCCCGGTTCGTCCGCTTCTGCGACGCCTTCAACGTCCCCCTGGTCACCTTCACGGACGTCCCCGGGTTCCTCCCCGGGACCTCGCAGGAATGGGGCGGGATCATCCGCCACGGCGCGAAGCTGCTCTACGCCTTCACCGAGGCGACCGTGCCGAAGCTGACCGTCGTCACCCGTAAGGCATACGGCGGCGCCTACGACGTCATGAACTCGAAGCACATGCTCGCCGACTTCAACTTCGCCTGGCCGAGCGCGGAGGTCGCGGTGATGGGACCGGAGGGCGCGGTCAACATCATCTATCGCCGCGACATCTCGCAGTCGCCGACTCCCGACGAGCGGCGCGCGAAGCTGATCGACGACTACAAGGCCCACTTCGCGAACCCGTACTCGGCCGCCGAGCGCGGTTACATCGACGACGTGATCGAGCCGCACCAGACCAGGCCGAAGTTGATCCGGGCCCTTCGCACCCTCCAGACCAAGCGGGTCGAGGGCCCGAAGCGCAAGCACGGGAACATCCCCCTGTAGAGCCCGCCGCTCGAAGCAGAGAGTTTTCTTAAGCCGCGGCAGGATTCGTTTTCGAACCTCGTCGGCGGGTAACAGCACCGCACGGAGGGATTGGAGCACGCGGCGGCGATGCACCCGTCCCGCCGGCGAGCCAGAGGCTGCAGGAGTCGAATCCCGATCGTCGTCCGGACGAAGGGCGACCAAGGCTGCCGCAAGGCGGGCGCTGGCCTGCCTGCACAAACGAAAGCTAGGAGACGAGAAATGGAGTCATCGAACAAGCACACCGAGGACACGGGCCAGGTGCAGCAGGTCACGGACCAGGCCCGCGAGAAGGCCGGAGAAGCCGCCGACCAGGCGCGGGAAACCGCGCAGAACCTGGCGGGCCAGGCCCAGGATCGGATCAGGGGGCAGGTCGATCAGCGCTCCACCGAGGCGGGTGAGCGGGTTGGAAGCACTGCGCAGGACATGCGCTCGGTCGGCTCGGAGCTGCGTAACCAGGGCAAGGAGGGCCCGGCGAGAGTCGCCGAGCAGGCCGCAGACCGGATTGATCGGGCCGGCGCGTATCTGCGCGATGCGGACGCCGACCGGATCCTCAACGACGTCGAGGACTTCGGCCGGAGCAAGCCCTGGGCGGTCCTCGCCGGAGCTGCGGTAGCGGGGTTCGTCGCCGCGCGCTTCCTAAAGGCGTCGAGCCGCGAGCGCTACTCGAGCCGCCGCCAGATGGAACCGACGGCCGGCAGCCGCGGCCGATCGGAGCTCACCGGAGCGGAACTCGAGTCCTCGCCGGCAACTATGGAGCAGGTCGAAACCGGACGCGCCCCTGCAGGAGTGAGGTGATCGCATGGCACGGAGCAATGGCGAGAGCGCCGGCCAGCTTCTGAAGCAGTTCTCGCAGGATACGGCGACGCTGATCCGCAAGGAGATGGAGCTCGCCAAGGCGGAGCTCACCGAGAAGGGAAAGAAAGCCAGCAAGGGCGCCGGGATGTTCGGCGGAGCGGGCCTGTTCGGCCTGGGTGCATTCGCCGCGCTCACCGCATGCCTGATTCTCGTCCTCGCGGAGGCGATGGACGCGTGGGTGGCTGCGCTGATCGTGGCTGCCGTCTACGGCGCGGTTGCGGGAGTGCTGGCACTGCAGGGCAAGCAGAAGGTGGAGGAAGCAGCGCCACCGCAACCCGAACAGACCATCGAGACCGTTAAGGAGGACGTGCAATGGGCGAAGAGACAAGCCGCATCCGCGGGGAGATAGAGGAGACGAGGGGTCGCATGGGCGAGACCGTGGACCAGCTGGCGCACAAGGCGAACGTCCCCGGGCGCGTCAAGGAATCGGTGGCGGACAAGCGCGACCGGCTGGTGCGACAGATGCAGGGGACGACCGCGCGAGTGAGCGAGGCGACGCCCGACGCCTCCGACGTGAAGCAGGGCGCCCAGCAGGCGGTTGGCGTGGCCCAGGAGAACCCGCTCGGCCTCGCCCTTGGGGGCGTCGCCGCCGGCTTCCTGGTCGGGATGCTCCTGCCCTCGACGAGGATCGAGGACGAGCGGGTCGGACCGATGGCGGACGAGGTGAAGCAGCGCGCCGCCGAGACCGGACAGGAAGCGGTGGAGCGAGGCAAGCAGGTCGCCCAGGACGCAGCGGAGGCGGCGAGCGAGTCCGCTCAGGAGGCCGCTCAGAACGTCAAGGAGAGGGTCCAGGAGAGCGGCCGGGAGCAGGCGGACGAGCTCCGCAGCTCCGGCAAGCAGCAGGCCGAGGAAATTCGCTCCAACTGACCGCGCGGCGCCGGCGTGCCTCGGTGACGGGGCGCGCCGGCGCGCGCGGGGGGCGAGTCCGCCCTCGCCGGCCGGTACTGTTGCGCCGCATGCCCGGCGCAAACGGCAAGCGAAAGCCGCCACGGCCTCAGATCGAGATCGAGAGCGCCGCCGCGTCGCCGGATGAGGCGGCGGCGATCGCGGCCGCACTCGAGCGGTTTCTGTGGGAGACGGCGCCGGCGCCGCAGGCGGCTCCGCAAATCCGCTGGCAGCAGGCCGCGCTCAGGGAGGGCGTCGGCGCGCGGTCAGAGCTCGGCCGCGGCTGGGGCCACGGCTGAACCGCAAATTGCGAGTTGCCCCGCGCGGCGCATTCGAATAGAACACCGGCCACAAACCCGCGCCGAATGGAGGAGTGCCGGTGGCCGTCGTAAAGATCATCGAGCTGGTTGGAAGCTCCAAGAAGTCCTCGGATGACGCCGCGCAGCAAGCGCTGAAGCAGGCACAGAGCTCGCTGCGGAACATCCGTGCGATCGACGTGGTCTCGACAGGGCTGCGTGGGGAGAACCTGGATGAGTGGCGCGCCCACGTGCGGGTCGCGTTCCTCGTCGAGGGCAGCGACGTCGACTGAGCTTGGGAGGAGAGGTGGCGGCGGGCGCCGGCAGGGCGACGCCCGCCGCCTCTGAACCTCAGAGCTTCACGACCGGCGCCTCGATCGCGCCTTCCTGCCACGCCAGGTAGACCGCCTGGACGATCGCGAGGTCCTGGATCGCGAGGCCGGTCGAGTCGAACAGCGTGATCTCCTCGTCCGAGCGCCGGCCCTCAGCGGCGCCGGTGAGGACGTCGCCCAGAGGCGTGACCTTCTCGCGTGGCACCAAGCCGACCCCGACCGCGGTCGAGAGCTCCCCGCCGGCGCTCGCCTGCTCCCACTCGTCGCAGAAGATTCGACAGCGCTCGATCGCCTCGAGCTCGACCTCCTGCTTTCCATGGGCGTCCGCGCCGAGCACGGCGATGTGCTGACCCGGCTGCAGGTCACCAGCCAGCATCACGGGCTCGTCTCCTGGGGTGACGGTGACGACGACGTCCTGCCCCGCCGCCACCGACCTGTCGCCGGTCCGCCAGTCGAGCTCGTCGGCCAGTGCGCCAGCGACCTCCGAGCGGACATCGGCGCAGACACCCGGCCCATATCCGACAGCCGCCAGGCAGCGCGCCGACCAGGCGCCGTTCACGCCGCAGCCGATGATCCCCACCGACCTCGCGTCCTGGCGCGCCAGGGCCTGCGCCGAGACCGCGGCGGCGGCACCCGTGCGCAAGGAGGTGACCGACGAGCACTCGATCACCGCCAGCTCCTCGCCGGTCTCCGCGTCCGAGAGCAGGACCTCGCCGCGGACGACCGGTAGGCCCTTGGCACTGTTCCCGGGGAACGACGTCACCCACTTGAGCAGCGCGAGACCGCCGCCGCGGGCGGGCATCGCCCGAAAGTCGCCGTTCGGCGGGCTGTCCAGGTAGACCTTCGCCGGCATCGCCCACTCGCCGCGCGCGTAGCGCTCGAACGCCTCCCAGGTGCGCTCGACCGCAGTCCTCGCGTCGATCGCCGCGAACACCGCCTCGCCGGAGATCACCGGAATCTCGGTCACGGTGCGATTCTCGCGGCTCGCTCCGGTTCGAGTCCGGCGCCCTCCGGGCCTCCCGATGAGTTTCATCATCCGCGAAGGTCTCATCAGGTGAACGAACGAGAGGAAGAGCATGCTCGAGAACAGCAAGGCGTACAGCGGCTTCGCGGTGGACGACATCGAAAAGGCGAAGGAGTTCTACGGCGAGACCCTCGGCCTGAAAACGTCCGTACTCGTCGACGACGACCTGATTCAGATCGATCTGGCGGGGGATCGGCCGACGCTCATCTACAAGAAGCCTGATTTCGCGCCCGCCACCTACACGATCCTCAACTTCCCGGTCGACGACGTCGACAAGGCCGTCACCGAGCTGGCGACAAGGGGAGTCGAGTTCGAGCGGTATGACGGCATCGATCAGGACGAGAAGGGGATAGCCCGCGGCGACGAGGGGCCGACGATCGCGTGGTTCACTGATCCGGCGGGCAACATCCTTTCGGTGCACGAGCCGCAGTAGCGGGGAGCGCCCGTGAGCAACTGATCGAAGCTCGCGCCCACCTTCACCTTCACTCCGAACAACGGGACGGCCGGTACCTCGCGATGATCCCGGCGACGTCGAGCGCGAAGCCGCCGGCGACCACGAGGGGCAGCGCCGGATGCGTCCCCAAGGAGTTCCGCGAAGGCGTGGCACCCGGTAATCACCTTAAACTCGATCAGGTTTGATAGATTGAGGCCCTTCGCCCCGGGCGGGCGCTCGTGGTTACGCACTCGACAAAGGAAGGGCCGATCCAGATGGAGCCTGTCTCCGCACCCGCAAAGGACGCAACGGCAAACGGTGCCCCCGGAAAGGACGGGGCGAAGGCGCCCGCGAAGGCCAAGGCCGACCCCTCCGAGCTGAAGCAGAACCCCGCGAAGGAGCAGCACGGCAAGGGCAGGCTCGGCTCGCTCGAGAACCCCGAGGTCTACGAGGACGTCCCGGGCCACATCATCCCGATCATCGAGCGCGAGTTCGACGACTTCGACACCGAGGCGGCCAGCTTCCTCCGCGGCGAGCAGACAGAGGAACAGTTCATCGGCTTCCGGCTCAAGCAGGGGGTGTACGGACAGCGCCAGCCCGACGTCCAGATGATCCGGGTGAAGCTCCCCTTCGGAGGCGTGAGCCCGGAGCAGATGGAGACCTTCGCGGACGTCGTCGAGCAGTACGCGCCGCTCAACAAGGGCCACATCACCACCCGCCAGAACATCCAGATCCATCACGTCCCGCTCGCCGACACCGCCGAGCTGATCCGCCAGATCAGCGAGGCCGGCCTGTCCTCGCGGGAGGGGTGCGGGAACACGATCCGCAACGTCACCGGCGATCCCTGGGCGGGGGTCGCGGACGACGAGCCCTTCGACATCACCCCGTACGCGGCCGCCTACGCGCGTTACTTCGTCCGTCACCCCACCACCCAGCTGATGCCGCGGAAGGTGAAGACCGCGTTCACCGCCTCCGACGCCGACCGCGCGATCACCGGGATCCACGACGTCGGCTTCATCCCGAAGTCCAGGGAGATCGACGGCAAGCAGGTAAGGGGCGTCGAAATCCGGATCGGCGGCGGCACCTCGATCATGCCGCGGATCGCCCCGACGCTGAACGACTTCGTCGAGCTCGACAACGGCGACTACCTGAAGTGGACCGAGGCGGCGCTTCGGATCTTCGACCGCCAGGAGTGGCTCCGCGAGAACCGGATGCGCGCCCGGATCAAGGTCCTCGTCGACAAGATCGGGATGGACGCCTTCCGCGAGATGGTCGAGGAAGAGCTCAGTGGGGATTGGGTGGACGAGCGCGACTTCTCGATCGACCACCTGCGCTACGTCCACGACGAGGAGGAGAACGCACCCGCCGTCCCGGAGAGCTATCGCTCGCCGAACGGGGACAGGAGCGAGTTCGACGCCTGGGTCGAGGGGAACGTCGCCCCCCAGCGCCAGGACGGATTCGCCACCGCGACCGTGAAGGTGACTCGCGGGGACCTAACCCCCGAGCAGTTCCGCGGCCTCGCCGCGATCATGCGCGACTTCACGGGCGGCTACGCGCGCACGACCGTACAGCAGAACCTGGTGCTGCGCTGGGTCCGGCCCGAGTCCCTCTACGACCTGTGGCTGCGGCTCAAGGATCTGGACCTGGGCGACTCGGGCGCCTTCCAGGTGACCGATGTCGTCAGCTGCCCGGGCACCGACAGCTGCAAGCTCGGGATCACCGCCTCGATGGGCCTCAACCAGGCGCTCGAGAAGCGGCTCGAGGAGATGAAGATCACCGATCCGCTCACCAAGCAGATCCACATCAAGATGAGCGGCTGCCCGAACGGATGCTCTCAGCACCACATCGCCACGATCGGCTTCTACGGCGCCTCGATCAAGATCGGCGACCACACGATCCCCGCCTACATCCCGCACATCGCCGGCAGCTTCGAGGGCGGCGACGTCGCCTTCGGCCAGCGGCTGAAGGCGCGCCTGCCCGCAAGGCGGGTCCCCGACGCGGTCGAGCGCTGGATCCGCAACTACGAGGGGAAGCGGAACGAGGGCGAGAACTTCAACGAGTTCGTGGAGCGCACGGGCACCGAGCAGTTCGAGGAGCTGATCTCCGATCTGAAGCTCCCGGTCGAGTTCAACGCCGAGAATCTGCTCCACTTCATCGACTGGAGCCGCTCCGAGCCCTACAAGGTCGAGCGGGGCGAGGGCGAGTGCGCGGTCTAGGACCCATCTGATGGAGCCAACAGCGACAGGGACGGTCGGCGTCGCCGGCCACAACGGAGCCGATCTCGGGTTCGACCCGGAGATCGTCGCCGCCGAGCTCGAGGAGGCGTGCGCCGAGGAGGCGCTGCGCTGGGCCCTCGACGCCTTCGACCAGCGGATGTACATAGCCTGCTCGTTCCAGAAGACGAGCTCGGTCACGGTCCACATGGCGAACTCGATCAACCCGGACGCCCGCTTCTTCTACCTCGACACCGACGTCCTCTTCCCCGAGACCTACGCGACGAAGGACCTGCTCGAGGAGCGCTACGGGATCCGCTTCCACCGCTACAGCTCGATCACGCTGGAGCAGCAGAGGGGGCTGTACGGCGACCAGCTCTGGAGTCGCGATCCCGACGCCTGCTGCGGGATCCGCAAGGTCGAGCCGATGCGCTCCGCGCTCGCCGCTGTCGACCTCTGGGTCTCCGGGATCCGCCGCTCGGACTCGCAGACGAGGGCGGGGGCGCCGAAGTTCGGCTGGGACAAGCGCTTCGGCCTCTGGAAACTCAACCCGCTCGCCGACTGGTCGGAGGAGCAGGTCTGGTCCTACATCGCCGAGCACGAGATCCCCTACAACCCGCTGCACGACCAGGGCTATCCCTCGATCGGGTGCTCGCACTGCACCCGGAAGCCGGCCGCCGGTGAGGATGCCCGGGCCGGGCGCTGGGCGGGGCTCGAGAAGACCGAGTGCGGGCTACACGGGTGATGCGAGGGCGCGCGACAGCGCGACCCGTTTGATGGCGAAGCCGTTACCCTTCTCCGCTTCCTGACCAAGCCGATCAGCTTTCCCCGACCCCACCCCACTCCTCATGACCCAGACACAACTCAAGCTGCAACTGACCGACCGCCAGACCGCCGACTTCGAGATGATCGGAAACGGCGGCTTCGCCCCTCTCACCGGCCCCCAGGGCTCAGAGGACTGGAAGAGCGTCGTCGAGTCGATGACCCTCCCTGACGGCTCCTACTGGCCGATCCCGATCACGCTCGCCACCGACCTCGACGCTTCCGAGGGCGACGTGGTCGAGGTCTCCTCCGATGAGGGGAAGGCGCTCGGTCGCCTCAACGTCACCGAGGTCTTCGAGCGCGACCTCGAGGCGGAGGCCGAGAACGTCTACCGGACGACCGACCGCGAGCATCCCGGCGTCGCCGCGATCTACGAGGAGGGCACTCGCTGCATCGCCGGCGACTACGAGATCGACGCCCTCCCCGACCACGAGGACGCCTTCATGTCTCGCTACTTCACCGCCGAGGAGTCGCGCAGGGCCTTCGCCCAGCGCGGCTGGCGGCGCGTAGTCGCCTTCCAGACCCGAAACCCGATCCACCGCGCCCACGAGTACCTGACGAAGTGCGCGCTCGAGATCACCGACGGTCTCTTCATCCATCCACTGATCGGCAAGACGAAGGCCGGCGACACCCCCGCCGACGTGCGGATGCGCTGCTACGAGGTGCTGATGTCCGACTACTACCCCGAGGACCGCGTGATCCTCGGGGTCTTCCCCTCGAAGATGCACTACGCCGGACCGCGCGAGGCGATCCTGCACGCGATCGCGCGGCGCAACTACGGCTGCACCCACTTCATCGTCGGCCGTGACCACGCGGGCGTCGGCGAGTACTACGGCACCTACGACGCGCAGCTGATCTTCGACGAGATAGACACCGACCGACTTGGAATCCAGCCCCTCTTCTTCGAGCACTCCTTCTGGTGCAACCGCTGCGAGGGGATGGGTTCGGGAAAGACCTGCCCGCACGGAGCAGACGACCACGTCTTCCTCTCCGGCACGAAGGTGCGGGAGATGCTCGGCAACGGCGAGTTGCCGCCGGAGGAGTTCAGCCGCCCCGAGGTGGCTCAGATCTTGATCGACTCGTACAAGAAGGAAGGCAATGGCTGACGAAAAGGGCTTCACACTGTGGTTCACCGGGCTTTCGGGCGCCGGCAAGACGACGATCTCCCACCTGGTCGAGGTGCAGCTTCGTGAGCGCGGCTCCCGGGTCGAGGTGCTCGACGGCGACGTTGTCCGTGAGAACCTCTCCAAGGGACTCGGGTTCTCGAAGGAGGACCGCGACACGAACATCCGCCGGATCGCGTTCGTCGCCAATCTGCTCTCGCGGAACGGTGTCCCGGTGATCACCGCCGCGATCTCCCCCTACCGCGAGATCCGCGACGAGGCGCGCGAGCTGATGGGCGAGCGCTTCATCGAGATCTTCGTCAAGGCCTCGGTCGAGGTCTGCGCGGAGCGTGACGTCAAGGGCCTCTACGAGAAGGCGTTCAAGGGCGAGATCAAGGAGTTCACCGGCGTCTCGGATCCGTACGAGCCGCCGCTCAACCCGGAGCTCACCCTCGAGACCGAGCACCAGTCGGCGGAGGAGTCGGCCGGGAAGATCGTCTCGCTGCTCGAGGAGCGCCGGCTGATCCCGGCGGCGCAGCCGGCGTAGAGCGCCGCCGGTCAGCTCGGCTTCGCCGGCAGCTCCGGGGTCCCGAGGTCGTAGGTCGAATAGGCGCAGAAGGAGTCGAACATCTTGTGGGTCGGGCCGTGAAAGTCGGACGAGGCGGTCGCAGCCAATCCGCGCTCGCGACAGAGCTCGAGCAGGAACTTCGTCTGCGCCCGATCGTGCGCCGGGTAGAAGCACTCGATCCCGTCGAGGTCGAGCTCACCGACGAGGGCGGCGACCTCGCCGGGGTCGTCGAGGTCCCAGAAGGGGTGGGCGAGCACCGCCGCCCCGCCCGCACCGTGGATGTTCTCGATCGCCTCGGTCGCGTTCGGCCAGCGCCGCGAGACGAACGCCTTCGCCCCGGGGACGAGCCACTCCTCGAAGAACGGGCTCATCTCCTCCGGCTTCACGCCCGCGGCCTTCGCGATGTGGGGACGACCGACCGAGGAGGCGTCCCCCGCCTGCGCGATCGCGTCCTCGAAGCTCACCGGGACGCCCTGGGCGTTGAGACGCTCGACGATCTCCTCGGCGCGAGTTACCCGCTCCCTCTGAGCCCGCTCGCAGGCGGGCGCGATCGCCTTGGTGTCCACCCAGTAGCCGAGCATGTGCATGTCATCGAGCCGGCCGTGCACACAGGAGATCTCGGTCGCGGGGACGAGCGTGATCTCGGCCTCACGCGCCGCCTCCGACGCCTCTGCGACCCCGTCGATCGCGTCGTGGTCGGTGAGGGCGAGGGTCGTCACGCCCGCCCCCGCCGCCGCGGCCACCACCTCCGCGGGCGGCAGCTCCCCGTCGGAGTAGGTCGAATGGCTCTGCAGGTCGAGCATCGGCGGCGCAGCATATGAGGATCTCCGCGAAGGCCGACTACGCGGTCAGGGCCGCGATCGAGATGGCCGCGGCGGGCGACGAGCCGGTGAAGGGCGAGAGGCTGGCCGATGCGCAGGGCATCCCCCTTCAGTTCCTGGAGCACATCCTGCTCGAGTTGAAGCACGCCCGCCTGGTCCGCGCCCGTCGCGGCGCCCGGGGCGGCTACTGGCTCGCGCGGCCGCCGGAGGAGATCACCCTCGCCAACGTGATCCGCGCCGTCGAGGGCCCGCTCGCCAACATCCAGGACATGGCTCCGGAGGCGACCAAGTACCCCGGTAATGCGGAGAAGCTGAGCGACGTCTGGATCGCGGTTCGGGCCTCCCTCCGCCGGGTGCTCGAGCGGGTGACGATCGCCGACCTCCGCGACGGGACGATCCCCGACGAGGTCCTCGAGCTCACCCGGGACGAGGGCGCCTGGGTCACCCGCTGAGGCGGTGGCGGAAGGGCGCTAGCGCCAATCGGCACGAATAAGCCGACCGATTAGGGGGAAAGGGGGGGTTCGGCTATAGTGCTCGCTCCATTTAGGACTCTTTCGGTCAAGAAAGGGAACAAAATGGAGAAGGCGGCCATCGTCCAACCGGCCGCCGCGTCCCTCCCAAGACATGGATCCAGCGATTCTCTTCTTCGGCTTCGGCGTCGGATTCCTCGTGGGCCTCACGGGGATGGGCGGCGGCAGCCTGATGACGCCGCTTCTGATTCTCCTCTTCGGGATCAAGCCGGTGACCGCGATCGGCACCGACATCTTCTACGCCGCGGTAACGAAGACGGCCGGCGGCTGGCGCCACCTGAAGCTGAAGACGGTGAACATTCCGCTCACCTGGTGGATGGCGCTGGGCAGCGTCCCCTCCGCGATCGCCGGTGTCTGGGCGCTCGACCTGCTGCAGCGAAGGCTCGGCGACGATCTCGACGAGACCGTGTTCGCGATTCTCGCCGCCTGTCTGCTGGTCGTCGGCGCGATCACCCTGCTGCGCAGCCTCTTCCTTGCCCACTCGATCTCCGAGCGCGACGACTTCGAGATCCACACCCGCCACAAGATCGCCGCGACCGGGATCGGCGCGACGACGGGGTTCGTGATCGGGCTGAGCTCGGCCGGCAGCGGCACTGTGATCGCGATCATGCTGATCGCTGTCTTCCGTCTCAGGCCCCAGAAGGTCGTGGGGACCGACGTCTTCCACGCCGCGATCTTGCTCTGGGCTGCCGGTGCCGCTCACATCGTCGGCGGCAACGTCGACTTCATGCTCGCGGGGAACATCCTGCTCGGCTCGGTGCCTGGCGTGATCCTCGGATCGAACATGTCGGTGAAGTGGCCGCAGGGGATACTCCGGACGGTGCTCGGCATCGTGCTGATCTGCGCCGGGGGGGCGCTGCTCGAGAAGGCGAACACCGAGCTCGTGCCGTACGCGCTCGGCTTCGCGGCTGTCTCCTTCGCCGGCCTGTTCGCGATCCAGTACCTGCTGCGTCGCGAGGTCGAGGCAGACCCGTGGGAGCAGGAGGAGATGAGGCGGGCGGCCGAGGCGGTGGCGGTGATGGGCGACGAGATCGCGCGACATCCCACGGTCGAGGCGGAGCTTGCCGCCCGCGCCAGGGGCACGCCGGCGCACGCGGCCGCGGAGAAATAGCCCGCGTTTGACGCGCGGCGTCCTTGCCAGGAGCTCGAGGAGCTTCCACCCCGGCCTCGGCGCCCTCGAGTAGCCGGAGCCGCAATACTGCGCCGCCGTGTTCGAGAAAGTCCTGATCGCGAACCGCGGCGAGATCTCGATCCGCGTCGCCCGCACGTTGAAGGAGATGGGGATCGGGTCGGTCGCGGTCTACTCCGAGATCGACCGCCACGCCCCCCACGTCCGCGAGGCCGACGAGGCATTCCTGCTCGGTCCGGCGACCCCCGCCGAGAGCTACCTGAACGTCGAGAAGATCCTCGAGATCGCCTCGAGCTGCGGTGCTGACGCGATCCACCCCGGGTATGGGTTCCTCGCGGAGAACGCGAAGTTCGCAGCCGCCTGCGAGAAGGCGAAGATCACCTTCATCGGGCCGCCGCCGAAGGCGATCGAGGCGATGGGGTCGAAGACCCGCTCGCGCGAGCTGATGCAGAACGCCGGCGTCCCGATCGTTCCCGGCGCGACCTCGCCGGTGAAGGACGTCGAGGCCGCGATGAAGCAGGCGAGGGAGATCGGCTACCCGATCGCCTGCAAGGCGGTCGGCGGCGGCGGCGGAAAGGGTCTTCGCGTCGCGGTCGACGAGGAGGCGCTTTCCGATGCCTTCGAGGGCGCCGCCCGCGAGGGTGAGAAGTTCTTCAGCGACCCCACGGTCTATCTCGAGCGCTATCTCGAGGATCCTCGCCATGTCGAGGTGCAGGTGCTCGCGGACGCGAAGGGGAACGTGATCCACCTCGGCGAGCGCGACTGCTCGGTCCAGCGCCGCCACCAGAAGCTGATCGAGGAGGCCCCCGGCCCGAAGGTGGACGAGGAGATGCGCGAGCGAATCGGCAAGATCGCAAAGGACGCCGCGGCCGCCGTCGGCTATCGCTCCGCGGGCACGGTCGAGGGACTCCAGGTGGGCGAGGATTACTTCTTCCTGGAGATGAACACGCGCGTCCAGGTCGAGCACTGCGTCACCGAGATGGTCACCGGAATCGACATCGTCCGGGAGCAGATCAAGATCGCGGCGGGAGAGAAGCTCTCGATCCCCCAGGACGACGTCGAGCTCCGCGGGCACGCGATCGAATGCCGGATCAACGCGGAGGCCGCCCACAAGAACTTCGCCCCCGCACCCGGGAAGATCGTCGCCTACCGCGAGCCGGCCGGGCCCGGGGTGCGGGTCGACTCTGGAGTCGAGGCCGGATCGGAGATCACTCCGATGTACGACCCGATGGTGGCCAAGCTGATCGTCTGGGACACCGACCGCGAGCACGCCACCGCCCGGATGCTGCGTGCGCTCGACGAGTACGAGGTCGACGGCGTGACGACGCTGATCCCCTTCCACAAGGCACTGCTCGCCACGAAGCAGTGGGCGGACGGCGAGACCTGCCGGGAACTGGTCGGGGACAAGAAGTGGCTGAAGGAGCTCGCCGCGGAGGAGACGGCCGAGACCGCAGTGCCGGCGGGCGAGGACGGCGCCGAGAAGATCTCACGTGACTACATGGTCGAGGTCGCCGGGAAGCTCTTCGACGTGAAGGTGATCGGCGACGCGGCGGCGGTGCCGGCCCCGGCGGCGGCCGCAGGGGGCGCCGCCGTGAAGCGGCCCCCGAAGCGTGAGCGGAGGGGCGGCGGCGGAGCCGCGGCCTCGGGGGACGATCTCGTCTCGCCGCTTCAGGGCAACGTCTTCAAGGTCCCCGTCGAGGAGGGACAGGAGGTCTCCGAGGGCGATCTTGTCTGCGTGATCGAAGCGATGAAGATGGAGAACGAGATCGCCGCCCACAAGGCGGGCAAGATCACCTCGCTCCCCGCCAAGGAGGGCGCCTCGGTGAACCCCGGGGACGTGCTCGCGAAGATCGAGTAACGCTCCGTCTGCCTGTAGCTACTTAGCGCCGAGCTTGGCGGCCGCGTCGCGCAGGTTCCTCACCGTCGCGTCCGGGGCCTTCCGTCCCTCGAGCTTCTCGCCCGAGCGGTTCACCCAGATCACGGGCACGTTCATCTTCAGGGCCGGCGCGATGTCGGCCTCGTACCCCGAGGCGATGTGGATCCAGCCCTTCTTGCCGCCGATCCGCCGCGCGCACTCGCGCAGGTGGGTGTTGTCGGGTTTGTAGCTACGGACCTGCTGCGCGGTGACGACCAGGTCGAGCTCGGTCCGCAGGTGGCGCCGGGAGATCCCGAGCAGCTTGTCGTCGACGTTCGAGACGATGCCGATCTGGTACCGCTCCTTGAGGCGGTCCATCGCCGCGTTTGCCTCGCGAAAAGGGGGCCATGACCCCACACTGTCGGGCAGGAACTGGGCCCGGGAGGGCTCGATCGTCCAATCGATCTCCTCCGCGGCCTCGACCGCGGCCCTTCGCAGGACCTCGGCATAGAGCTCGTAGGACCCGGACATGATCTGGGCCTGGATCTCGAAGAACCGGCCGAGGAACGCCTTCTCGTCGATCGTCAGGCCATCGCGGTCGGCCTCCTTCTTGAAGGCGTCGGCGATGCCCTTCTCCCAGTCGATCAGGGTCCCGTAGCAGTCCGTCGTCACCCACTCGATCTCTTTCAGCTTCGGAAGGGCCATGAGAGCCGCGGGATTATCGCAATTTGCACTTCCGCGGCGCCCCCGGCCCCCTCAGCCGACTGAATGGGCGCTCAGGTAGGCTCTCGCGGCCTTGGATCTCCTCGAATATCAGGGGAAACAGCTTTTCGGCCGCCACGGGGTCCCCGCCCCCGATGGCGAGGTCGCCGACACCGTCGAGAAGGCGGTCGAGGCGGCCGAGCGGATCGGCTACCCGTGCGTGATCAAGGCACAGGTCCAGATCGGCGGCCGCGGCAAGGCCGGCGGGATCAAGGTCGCGGAGGATCGCGCGGAGGCCGAGCAGCACGCGGGCGCGATCCTCGGGATGGACATCAGCGGACCCCGCGGGGAGGGTCCCTTCACCGTCCACGAGGTGTGGATAGAGCGCGCCTCGGAGATCGAGGCCGAGTACTACGCCTCGATCATCCTCGACCGCTCCGCGAAGAAGCTGATGACGATGCTCTCGACGATGGGCGGGATGAACGTCGAGGAGATCGCCGAGAAGGACCCCGACGCCCTCGTCAGGCGTCACGTCCAGCCGAAGGAGGGGTTCGGCCGGGCGCAGGCCGCCGCCCTGGTCGCCGACGCCGGGGTCGCCGACGATGCCAGCGAGAAGACCGCGGCGCTGCTGGTGAAGCTGTACGAGGCCTTCAACGACAGCGACGCGACCCTGATCGAGGTGAACCCGCTGGTGGTGACCAAGGACCGCGAGGTGATCGCGCTCGACGCGAAGGTGACGATCGACAACTCCGCCCTGTTCCGCCACGAGGAGCTGGCCGAGCTCGAGGACCCCTCGGCCGAGGACCCCCAGGAGCAGATGGCCAAGGAGAGAGGCCTCACCTACGTGAAGCTCGACGGCGATATCGGCATCCTCGGGAACGGGGCAGGCCTCTGCATGTCGACCCTCGACGTGGTCGCACAGGCCGGCGGCCAGCCCGCAAACTTCCTCGACGCAGGCGGCGGATCGAAGGCGGAGGCGATCATCGACGCGCTCGAGGTGATCACATCGGATCCCAAGGTGGTCGCGATCCTGTTCAACATCTTCGGAGGCATCACCCGCTGCGACGAGATAGCCAAGGGGATCATCGAGGCCTCACAGCAGATCTCGATCGGGGTCCCCCTGGTCGTCCGGCTCGACGGAACCAACTCCGAGGAGGGGCTGGGGCTGCTGGCCGACGCGGACCTGCCGAACCTCCATGTCGAGAAGACGATGCTCGGGGCGGCCGAGAAGGTAGTCGAGCTCGCGAAGGCCAAGGCGAAGGCCTGATGTCGATCATCGTCGACAACGACACGAAGCTGGTGATCTCCGGGTTGACCGGCCGGGAGGGAAGCTTCCACGGGCTCCGCAACCGTGACTATGGCACCAGCGTGGTGGCCGGGGTGACGCCGAAGAAAGGTGGTCAGGACGTGGACGGCATCCCCGTCTTCGACACGATCAAGGCGGCCGTCGACGAGTGCGGGGCCAACACCTCGATGATCTTCGTGCCGGCCCGGTTCGCGGCCGCGGCGATCAACGAGGCGATCGACGCCGGGATCCACACGGTGATCGCGATCACCGAGCACATCCCGGTCCACGACATGCTCGACACGTATTGGAGGGCGCGGGACGCGGGGGTCCGCCTGATCGGGCCCAACTGCCCCGGCGTCCTCAGCCCCGGCAAGGCGAACGTCGGGATCATCCCCGCCCAATTCTTCGACCAGGGCTCGATCGGGGTGGTCTCGAAGTCCGGGACGCTGACCTACCAGATCGGCAACGAGCTGAAGCATGCGGGGCTCGGGAACTCGACGATCGTCGGGATCGGCGGGGACCCAATCGTCGGCTCCGACTTCATCGACATCCTTACCCTGTTCGAGCAGGACGACGAGACCGAGGTGATCGTGATGGTCGGCGAGATCGGCGGCGACGCCGAGGAGCGCGCGGCCGAATTCATCGCCGACTCGATCTCCAAGCCGGTGGTCTCCTACATCGCCGGCTTCACCGCCCCGCCGGGCAAGCAGATGGGCCACGCGGGGGCGATCATCTCCGGCTCGTCCGGAACCGCCGAGGCGAAGAAGAAGGCGCTCGAGGAGAAGGGCGTCCGGGTCGGGAAGAGTCCGACCGAGACCGCTCAGCTCGCCGTCGAGACGATCGGCGCGACGGCCTAGCGCTCAGGCCGTCTGGCGCGAGGCGCGGCGACGAAGCTTCGCGCGCGCCCTCGCGGCGCGCTTCTGCTCCTCGCTCTTCGTCGGCGGCCGCTCACGAGGCGGTCGAGCGGGTTCGGCCTTCGGGGCGGGGCCGGTCCTTCGCTTGATCTGATCCGGCGCAAGCTGCCCGCCGAGCAGCTCCTTGGCGGCGCGGACGGCTTCCTTCGGGGTCAGGTACGTCGCCCAGGAGACGATCTTCGAGTCCTCGACCACCCAGAGCCCACCGAAGTGGCGATCCACAGCGACGCCGTCCTTCGGCTTGCCCCGCTCCCGGCAGATCCCGACCACCTTGCCGGGTCCCACCTCCGCGATGTCCTCGACGTCGAAGCGGTATTGCTCCCAGCTGTCGAGGTAGCGCCGCATCGCCCGCTGGACGTCGTCGTGTCCCCAGACGAGGTCGCCGTCGGGCCGCGACGGGCGCTCATCCCATCGGATCAGTGGATCGGCGAGCCCGAGGGCGATCTCGCAGTCGCCGTTGCCGTAGGCCTGAAGCGCAATCTTGACCAGCTCGAGCGATGCCGGCATCGGCAGACAGTATTGCCAACGCCTCGGAGGCCACGATCGCAGCCCTCGTACTTTTCGGCGTCCATGCCGATCCGGATGGCGTCCGGCCGGGTCGCGGCCTTCATCCCCGCGCTGGGGGATTATCGCACCGTTCATATACTGGCTGCGCCGATGGCCGAACGGACGATCAGCTTCGCACGCGGCGCGCCGAGCGCCGACATCCTTCCCCACGAGGCCGTGCGGGAGGCGGCGGCGCGCGCGCTCGAGTCCGACTGGGAGAGGGCATTGAGCTACGGCACCGGCCGCGGACACCCGGGGCTGTGCGAGTGGATCGCGGAGATGCATGGGGCCGATCCCGATCAAGTGATGGTCACCAACGGGTCGATGGAGGCAGCGGCGCTGCTCTTCCGGCACCTCGTGTCGGAGGGCGACCGGGTGATCGTCGAGCAGCCGAGCTACGACCGCACCCTCCTGCTCCTTCAGCAGGCGGGTGTCGAGTTCGCACCCGCACCCCTCGAGGCCGACGGCGTCGATCCCGCCGCCGTCGAGGCCGCGTGCGAGTCCGGCGCGGTGGCGCTCGCCCACGTGATCCCCAACTTCCACAACCCGGCCGGTTGCACCCTGGCGCCCGAGAAGCGCGGGCGCCTCGTCGATCTCGCGGCGGAGCAGGGGTTCACCCTGTTCGAGGATGACCCGTACCGCCTGATCCGATTCGAGGAGGAGCCGGCCGAGACCATGCTCGACCTCGACACGGCCGGGCGGGTGATCCACGCGTCGTCGTTCTCCAAGTCGGTCAGCCCCGGCGTCAGGGTCGGCTATCTGATCGGCCCCACCGACCGGATCGCGACCCTCGCCAAGCGCGCAAACGAGACCTACATCTCGCCCAACATGCTCGCCGAGTCGATCGTTCTCGAGCTCTGCCGCTCGGGCGCCCTCGACGAGAACCTGAAGCTCGTGAACGGGGCGCTCCGTGAGCGCCGCGACGCGCTGGTCAAGGCGCTCGGCGAGCACATCCCCGAGGCGAAATTCGTCGTTCCGGAGGGCGGATACTTCCTCTGGCTCTCGCTGAACGACGACGTCGACTCGACCACGCTCCTCGCCGAGGCGAAGGAGGAGGGCGTCACCTTCGTCGCCGGTCCGGACTTCATGCTCGACGGCGGAGCCTCGAGCCTGCGGCTCTCCTTCGCCCCGGTCCCGGCTGACGAGGTCGACGAGGGGATCCAGCGCCTCGCCCGCGCGCTGGAGCGGCTCCGGGCCCGGAGCGGGCGGCAGGCGGCCTAGTTCCGATCGCCGAGGATCTCCCGGGCGCGCCGATAGAGGTGCAGGTCCTCGGCACGCGTCGGGTAAGGCTTGCGACGTTGCTCCTCCCGATGCGCCTCGATCGCCCTCGCGATGGAGACCAGGCGACGCTCGGCGAGATTCCGGTCGGTGATCAGCGTGCTGATGTTGGGTTCCATCCTCGTTCCCCCGGTGTTGAGTGAATTACGGGGCTGTTGGGTTGAACAGCCTCAGGGCAGTGTGCGCCCCGAAGATCAAGCTGCGGATAAGAAGTCGTAAACGCGCTAGCGGCCGTAGCGGTCCGAGCTGACGACGAGCTGCTCGGGCAGTGGTGGCCGTGACGGTGGCGCCGGATCGGCCTTCACCGAGACCGTCTCGGCGACGCTCTTGGAGATTCGGTGGCTGCCCTCGTCGGAGCTCACCACCACCTGGTCGTCCGTCGAGCTCTCCAGCTTGCCCTCGAGCCCGGGTCGCAGCCCTGTGCTCTTCAGGTAGTGGAGGATCTCCTCGGCCTCGTTCTCGAACCGCAGAACCCTGACGTCGGCGCCGGGCTCGACGTCGGCGAGAAGCACCCCCTCCTCGCGGGCGCCCTCGACGATCGGATGCCCGTGGGGGCAGGTCTTCGCGTCCCCGATCGCCGCCAGCATCCGCTCCTCGAGCACCGGCGACATCGCGTGCTCGAGCCGCTCCGCCTCCTCGTGGACCTCATCCCAGGGGATGCCGAGGACATCGGTTAGAAACCGCTCGATCAGCCGATGCCGGCGAGAGATCGCCTCCGCCTCCTCGCGGCCACGATCGGTGAAGGTGAGCGACTTGTCGTCCGCCCGCTCGACGTAGCCGTCGCCCTCGAGCCGCCCGATCATCTCGTGGACGGTCGGCGGGGAGAGCTGCATCGCCCGCGCGATGTTCGCGCCGTTGATCGGCAGCCCGGCCTCCTCGAGCCAGAACATGATCTGGAGATACTCCTCCTCGGCGACCGTCGCCTTTGCCATGGCCCCAGCCTAACGACCGCGAGTGTGTCGCTTCTCGAGCGAGCGGCGCAGCGCCTCGAGCCGGTCATCCCACTCCGCGCTCACCATCTGGATCCAGTGGGCGGCTTCGTCGAGCGGCTCCGGGCGAAGCCTGTAGTGCCTCTCCCTTCCGATCCGGGCGGCGCTGACGAGGTCGGCACCCTCAAGGGCGTTGAGATGCTTGGCGCAGGCCTGCCGGGTGATCGGGAGCTGGTTCGACAGACCGCTCGCCGTAACCGTCCCGCCGCGGGCGAGCTTCTCGACCACCCGCCGGCGGGTGGGGTCGGCGAGCGCGGCGAAAACCACATCGACGTGCCGGTTCGCGGGGGACCTCAAGCGGCCGGGGTCTCCGGAGGACTCGCCTCGGCTGGGGTTTCGCGCTTCACCGAGGATGTGGGTTCGTTCCGCAACCGCATGGTTGCCCTGAACATACGAGAAGGTCCGGATGCCGCTTGACCGTGACGGTCCTCATCGGGCGGCCGCGAGCGTCGAGACGATCGCCTCGTAGACGCCCTCTCCCATCCGCCCCTCGGTCACGGTGACGTTCTGACGACCGGCGATCGCCTCGCGCAGGGCCGGGTCGCGCTCGGGCCCGTTCGCGGGAACGAAGAAGCGGCCCACGACGTTCGCGACGTCCA
>DASUYK010000105.1:0-4559 GCA_036377415.1 Solirubrobacterales bacterium | reverse complement strand
AACGACGTCGGCTTCGAGAACGCCTTCTCGCGCCAGCTCATCCCGCTCGGCAGGGCTCACGACGTCGCCGTCGCGATCTCCACCAGCGGCAGCTCCGACAACCTGATCGCCGGCCTCGAGGAGGCCCGCCGCCGCAAGATGCTGACCGTCGGGATCGCCGGCTACGACGGCGGGAGGATGGCGGCGCTCGGCTGGCTCGACCACCTGTTCATCGTCCCCAGCGACTACATCCCCCGGATCCAGGAGGCCCAGGCGACCATCTACCACCTGCTGCTCGAGGCGGTCGGGGAGCGAGCATGAGCGGCGCGGGCGACGGAAACGGAGGAGGCGGGATGCGGTTCGTCGACGAGTACCGCTCCGGCGACCTCGCCAGGAGCCTCGCCGAGAAGATCACCGGCCTGGTCGAGCCGGGCCGCACCTACAAGCTGATGGAGGTGTGCGGGGGCCACACCCACGCGATCTACAAGCACGGGGTCGAGGACCTGCTCCCCGACGAGATCGAGCTGGTCCACGGACCGGGCTGCCCCGTCTGCGTGATTCCGATGGGCCGCCAGGACGACGCGATCGCGATCGCCGAGCGGCCCGAGGTGATCTTCACCACCTTCGGCGACATGATGCGCGTCCCCGCCACCAGCGGCTCGCTGCTCGACGCGAAGGCGCGCGGGGCCGACGTCCGGATGGTCTACTCACCGCTCGACGCGCTGAAGATCGCGCGGGAGAACCCCGACCGCGAGGTCGTCTTCTTCGCGATCGGGTTCGAGACCACCACCCCGTCCACCGCGCTGACCCTGACGCGGGCCCGGGCGGAGGGGGTTCGGAACTTCTCCGTGTTCTGCAACCACGTGACGATCATCCCCGCGATCCGGGCGATCCTCGACTCGCCCGATCTCCGCCTCGACGGCTTCATCGGCCCGGGGCACGTCTCCACCGTGATCGGGCTGCGGCCGTACCGGTTCATCGCAGGCGACTACACCAAGCCGGTCGTCGTCTCGGGCTTCGAGCCGCTCGACGTCCTTCAGGGCGCGTACATGATCCTCCGCCAGCTCGTCGACGGCCGCACCGAGGTCGAGAACCAGTACAGCCGCGTCGTCCGCGAGGAGGGCAACCCGCTCGCGCTCCGGGCGATCGCCGAGACGATGGAGCTCCGGACGACCTTCGAATGGCGCGGCCTCGGGTTCATCTCGCAGAGCGCGCTCCGGCTTCGCCCGGAGTACGCGGAGTGGGATGCCGAGGTCCGCTTCGAGGTGCCGGGGGTCAGGGTCGCCGACCCGAAGGCGTGCCAGTGCGGCGAGGTGCTGAAGGGCGTGATCAAGCCCTGGGAGTGCAAGGTCTTCGGGACGGCCTGCACCCCGGATCACCCGATCGGGACCTGCATGGTCTCGAGCGAGGGCGCCTGCGCCGCGTACTACAACTACGGGCGCCACGCCGGCCGCCGCCGGCGGGAGACCGCGCCCACAGCGTGATGGAGGAGAACGGCTCCCGCGCCGGCCGCTCCGAGGAGGAGGTGCTGGACGCGATCGAGGAGCGGCGGCGCCGCCCGCGCCGCAAGCTCCTGGACGAGCGGATCACCCTCTCCCACGGCGCCGGTGGGAAGTCGAGCCACGACCTGGTCGAGGCGCTCTTCCTGCGCGAGCTCCGCAACCCGCTGCTCGAGCCGCTCACCGACAGCGCCGTGCTCACCGATGGAGCCCGGCGCCAGGCGTTCACCACCGACTCGTTCGTCGTCCGCCCCCTTTTCTTTCCCGGTGGCGACATCGGCGAGCTCGCCGTGAACGGGACCGTCAACGACCTCGCAATGGCGGGAGCCCGGCCGATCGCGCTCTCGGCCGGCTTCATCGTCGCGGAGGGCCTCGCAGTCGACGACCTCGACCGGATCGTCACCTCGATGGGGCGCGCGGCCGAGGCCGCCGGGGTCTCGGTCGCCACCGGCGACACCAAGGTCGTCGAGCGGGGCAAGGCCGACGGCCTCTACATCAACACCTCTGGGGTCGGTGCGATCGAGCACGACCAGGATCTGGGGCCCGACTCGATCCGCCCCGGCGACCGCGTGATCGTCTCCGGCCCGATCGGCGACCACGGGATGGCGATCATGGTCGCCCGCGGCGAGCTTGCGCTCGAGGTGGACCTGGAGTCCGACACCGCGCCGCTGAACGACCTGGTCGCGACCCTCCTCGGCGCGACCGGCGGAGTGCGCTGCCTGCGCGATCCGACCCGGGGCGGCGTCGCGACCGTGCTTGCCGAGCTCGCCCTCTCCGGCGAGGTCGGCATCTCGATCGACGAGGCCTCTCTCCCGATCCGCCCCGAGGTGACCGGCGCCTGCGAGATCCTCGGGATCGACCCGCTCTACGTCGCCAACGAGGGCAAGCTGATCGCGGTGGTCGCCCCCGAGGCGGAGGAGGACGCGCTGGCCGCCCTGCGATCGCATCCCCTCGGCGCCGAGGCGGCGGTGATTGCCGAGGTCCGCCCCGATCCCCCCGGGCTCGTCCTTCTCGAGACGTCATTCGGCGGCTCGCGCGTCGTCGACATGCTGGCCGGCGATCCACTTCCAAGAATCTGCTGAGCGATGGCCGACGCCCCACAGTTCTGCCCCTGGTGCGGCACCCCGATCGGCTACGAGGCGCACGAGCACGAGCCGCGCTACGAGTCGCTCGCCGAGCAGGCGCGCGCCGAGGGCAGGGACCCGCCCCCACTGCCCAAGCGGGTGGAGGAGATGCTCGCCGGAGAGTCCTTCGCCGGCATCTGTCCGGGATGCAGGCGGATCAATCACGTCGTCTCCCACCGGGCGCGCGAGTGATGCCGAACCCGGCCGAGGGCCCCCCGCCCGGCGAGGGACCGCAGGTGATGAAGGTGAAGACGGAGCTGGTCCTGGAGCAGCTCGTCTCCCGGGTCCTCGGCAGGGCGCTCGAGCTGCAATCGACCGCGCTCCCCGCCGAGATGCAGCCGGTGCTCGAGGCGGGGCCCGAGCCGGCTCGGCTCGCCCGGCTCGGCTACGCGTCCAGGGTCGCGGAGGTCGAGATGTTCGAGCCCGCCCGGCGACCGATGCCCTGGCTCGCCGAGATGGTCGACCGGAGGGCTGAAACCGAGGACGCGCGTGCGGCCGCGATCAGCGCGGCCTGCCGAGAGCTCGCCGCGGAGGAGCCGGACGAGAAGCCCGAGCCCGGCGAGGGAAGCTGGCGCGTCCCGGGGCCCGGCGGCCACGTCCGCCACTTTCTCTCCCTCGCCGCGGCCGATCAGCTTGCCGAGGCCGGCTCCAACGGCGAGCCGCCCATTCCCCGCGAGCTCTCCGCCGGCGAGGCGAAGCGCTGCTTCCTCTACGGGTTATACGCGCGCTGCTGCGAAGAGGTCGGGGCTACTAGCGCGAGCTGATCGGTCGCTCGCCGAGCCCGAGATCGGCGAGCAGCTTGCGCGCCATCTCGTCCGCGATCATCTCCTGCAACTCGATCTCGACCGGATCATGGCCGAGCGGCGCCGGCGCCCTGATCGCCGCCTTCGGGTCCGGCCCGGTCTGGAGCAGGTAGATCACGAAGGCAGCGAGCGCGGTTCCGACGACGAAAACGATGGCCAACGTGAGCATCGCTGCGGTTGGGATCTTCGCCGGTCCGACCGAGGTCGTCGACCCGACGGCGTCGAGCACCCGGTCGGGCACCGACTGCTCGGCCCGATTCGAGACGCTGACCTCACTCGCCGCTCGTATCGGCTCGCTTGCCCGCGTCGGCTCGCTTGCCCGCATCGGCTCGCTCGCCCGCGCGGGGCGAACGGCGGAAGCTACCGCCGGAGCGGCGGGCGCTGCGGATACGGGCTTCGGATCCGACTTGTCGGGCTCACGCGCCGCCGGACGGCTGGTCTTGTTCGATTTCTCGGGTGGCCCCTGATTCGTTGCGTCACCCGCCCCAGCCTGCTCGCTGGGAGCCGCGGCTGGGGCTGGCGGCACGTACTGGATCGTCTCCGGACTCTGCCAGTTCGAGCCCTCGTGCTGCACGTTGAACATCACGCTCACGGCCCGCGATGAGTCGCCGAAGTCCGGCATCGTGAAGCTCCCGGACGTCCCCTCGCCCGGTCCCCCGTCCCCGTCGATCCCGCTCGCTACGCCCCGCCCGCCGGCGGTCACGTCGTATCCCGCTCCCGGATCTGTGCCGGTGATGTCGAAGGGGACCGGATCGCCCGGGCCCGCGGAGGAGATCCCGAGATAGCCGCGCGGCTCCAGACAGGCCGTCGCCGTCGCGGCGAAGCCCGCCAGGGCCAATCCGACCAGAAGGGCAAAAAGCGAAGCTCGCCTCATCGGAACACCTCACGGGCTCCCTTCAGTTGGCGGTTCGGGAACCATATCCGACCGCGGGAGCGCTGTCACGCACCTTACTTCTTCTTTCGCTTGACGGTGGTGGCGCCGGAGTGGTCCGGGAGACAGGCCACCGTCTCTGCCACGTGGGCCCTGTAGGTGGAGGTGCCCTTCATCTTGATCCGGAGTGAGAAACGGCCGGAACCGTCGGTCTGGACCTCTCGGAACGCTGCGAACGCCCCGCCCCGCCGCCGACGCTCGAGCGTCACCTCCTGGTTCGCCT
>DASUYK010000104.1:0-9111 GCA_036377415.1 Solirubrobacterales bacterium | reverse complement strand
AAGTAGAGCGCGAGAGCCTTCGAGCACGTCAGCTGCGCGCCCGCGACCTGCTGCGGGGGGACCTCGAGGGCCGCGACCTCGACCAGTACGTCGAGGAGCGGCTGCTGACGACGACGCTGGAGAACGCGCTCAACTGGGGACGGGCGAATGCGCTCTTCCCGCTGACCTTCGGGCTCGCCTGCTGCGGCATCGAGATGATGGCGATGGTCACCTCGCGCTACGACATCGCGCGGTTCGGTGCCGAGGCGTTTCGCGCGTCCCCGCGCCAGGCGGACATGATCATTCTCTCCGGCCGAGTGTCGATCAAGATGGCGCCGGTCGTCCGCCGGGTCTACGACCAGATGCTCGAGCCGAAATGGGTGATCGCGATGGGCGCCTGCTCGTCCTCCGGCGGGATGTTCGCCAACTACGCCGTCGTGCAGGGGGCGGACAAGTTCATGCCGGTCGACATCCACATCCCCGGCTGCCCGCCGCGACCCGAGGCGCTGCTGCACGGGTTCAACAAGCTTCAGCGGCTGGTCCAGGGCCAGCCCGACCTCGGGTGGCGCCAGCGCTACAACGCGGTCGGGACCGAGGAGTGGGCTCGCTTGGAGTCCGGCGAGCCGACACCCGAGGCAATCGAGCGTGCGGCGCGAGCAGTAGCGCCCAAGCATTCAGAGACGGGGCCGGTGGATGCCTGACGCCCCTGGCCTGGAGCTGATCGCGCAGGGGATCGACGAGGGCCGCCCGGAGACCATCGTCGAGACCTCGGTCGAGCACGGCATCGCGACCCTGGTCATCGATCCCGAGGGAGTCCTCCACGCCTTGCGCTGGCTCCGGGACACCCCCGACCAGGGCTATCGCTTCCTCGCCAGCCTCCACGCGGCGGACTACCTCCCCGCGACGCCCCGCTTCGCGGTTCATTACGAGCTCCTCTGCCGCGAGCGGGTCGAGCGGATCCACGTCAAGGCGCTGCTCGCCGACCCGGGGGCCGGGAACGGGTCGGACGATCTGCCCGAGCTCGACTCGTGCGTCGAGCTCTACCCGACCGCCGACTTCCAGGAGCGAGAGGCATACGACTTCTTCGGGATCGTCTTCCGTGGCCATCCCGACCTCCGCCGGATCCTGATGCCCGAGGACTACGTCGGCTGGCCGCAGCGGCGCGACTTCCCGATCGGCGGGGAGCCGGTCCTCTTCACGCACAACGAGATCGAGACCCCGCGCTGGTTCGAGTGATGGCCGACGAGGACCTCCTCAGAGACGAAGCGAAGGTGACCGAGCGCGGCGTCGCGCGCGATACCGAGGATCCCTCAGCCCACGTCGTTGATGCAGTCGTCGAGGTCGCGGAGCGGGAGCTCGATCAGCCGGGACTCGAGCCGGAGCAGGAGATCCTCACGATCAACATGGGCCCGCACCACCCCGCGACTCACGGGGTGCTGCGGCTGATCGTGACCCTCCAGGGGGAGCAGGTGATCGATCTGAAGCCGGTGGTCGGGTACGTCCACACCGGGATCGAGAAGTCCTGCGAGGACAAGAGCTACTGGAAGGTGATCCCGTTCGTCGAGCGGATGGACTACCTCGCCTACTTCTTCAACGCGGAGGCCTTCTGCGGCTGCGTCGAGAAGCTCCTCGAGCTCGAGATCCCGCCGCGGGCCCAATACCTCCGAGTCATCCACATGGAGCTCAACCGGATTCACTCGCATCTGGTGGGGCTCGGGACGACGGCGCTCGACCTCGGCGCGATCTCGATGTTCTGGTACTGCTTCCGCGAGCGCGACCAGATCCTCGACCTGTTTGAGATGTCGGGGGGCCAGCGGATGCACACCCGCTACTTCCAGGTCGGCGGCGTCTTCGAGGACATCCCCCTCGGCTTCGAGGAGAACCTGCGGGCATTTTGCCGCGAGATGCCCACGCGGATCGACCAGTACGCGGCGCTCCTCGACCGCAACGAGATCTTCCTGCAGCGCACCAGGGACGTCGGGATCGTGTCGCGCGAGCGGCTGCTCGAGCTCGGCGTCACCGGCCCGCTCCTCCGCGCCGCGGGCGAGCCGTGGGACCTGCGGAAGACCCCGGGCTACCTCGCCTACGGTGACTTCGACTTCAAGATCCCGGTCGGCACCGTCGGGGATGGCTACGACCGCTACCGGGTCCGTCTCCAGGAGATGCGCGAGTCGGTGCGGGTCATCGAGCAGGCGCTCGATGGCCTACCCGAAGGCCCCTGGATCTCCGACGACCGCAAATACGTGCTGCCGCCGCGGGACGAGCTCTCCACCTCGATGGAGTCGCTGATCCACCACTTCAAGCTGGTCACCGAGGGCTTCCGGGTCCCGCCGGGCGAGCTCTACTACTCGGTCGAGGGTCCGCGGGGGGAGCTCGGATGCTTCGTCGTCGCGGACGGCTCCTCGAAGCCGGCCCGAGTCCACTTCCGTGACGCGGGGTTCGTCAACCTGCAGGCGTTCCGGGACATGTGCGTCGGGGGCCTGATCGCCGACCTGATCCAGAACCTCGGGATGCTCGACCCCAACCTAGGGGGGATCGACCGGTGAGCCCGCTCGTCCCCAAGCGCAAGCGCCCGTGGACCAACGACCCTGGTCACATCCACGACGCCCCCCCGCCGCCGCCGATGCCGGACGAGCAGGAGCGGGTCGGAGTCGAGCTTCCGCCCGATGAGATCGAGGCGCTGCAGGCCGCCGAGGAAGCCCGCGAGCCGCACGGGGAGCCGGCACCGGTCCCGGACCCCTCCGAGGTCGAGGTGCCTCGCGCCCTCGCGCAGGAGATCCGCCGCGCGATCAAGCGCTACCCGCGCAAGCGCTCGGCGGCGATCCCGGCGCTCTGGGCGGTCCAGCGCCGATACGGCTGGTGCGCGCCGGAGGGGATCCGCCAGGCGGCCGCGGTGATGGGCGTCACCCCGGGCTACCTCCAGTCGGTGGCGAGCTTCTACGACCTCTTCCGGCTCGAGCCGCAGGGCGAGCACCAGGTGCTGGTCTGCACCAACATCAGCTGCTGGCTCGCCGGCGCCGACGGCCTCCTCGACGCGTTCTGCGACGCCGCCGGCGCCGAGCGGGGCGGTTCCTCCCAGGACGGCAAGGTCTTTGTGCGCGGGTTCGAGTGCCTCGGGGCCTGCGACCTCGCCCCGATGGCGTCGATCGACGAGCGCTACTACGGGCCGCTCACTGACGAGGACGCCGTCGCGGCGATCGAGCAGCTCCGCAGCCGCAACGACGTCCTCCCCGAGAAGCGACTCGAGGATCGCGGCGCCGCAGGAGGTCCGAGGGGGTCCGGGGACAAGCGACTCGCCCGGCATCCGGTCAACAAGGGAACCCGGCCGAAGCCGCGGACGAAGGCGAAGCCGAGATCCACGAAGGGGAAGGGTTGATGGCCCCGCTCGAGGCCCAGGAGACGCGGATGCTCTTCCGGAACATCGACGAGCCGGGGCTCGCCTCGATCAAGACCTATCGAAAGTTCGGCGGATACCAGTCCATCCGCAAGGCCTACGGGGAGATGACCCCGGAGGAGGTCCTGAACGAGCTCGAAGCGTCGGGGCTGCGAGGCCGCGGCGGCGCCGGGTTCTCGATGGGGAAGAAGGCGTCGTTTCTGCCGCGTGGCGACATGGACAAGTACCTGTGCTGCAACGCCGACGAGTCGGAGCCGGGCGCGTTCAAGGACCGCGAGCTGATGCAGAAGAACCCGCACCAGCTGATCGAGGGGATCGCGATCGCCGCGCGGGCCGCGGGGGCGAACCACTGCTTCATCTTCATTCGCGGCGAGTACGACCTCCAGGGCGACATCCTCGACCGGGCGGTCGAGGAGGCCTACGAGACCGGGTTCCTCGGCGAGAACCTGTTCGGCACCCGGGAGCAGGTCGAGCTCGTCGTCCACCGCGGCGCTGGCGCCTACATCTGCGGCGAGGAGACCGCCCTGCTCGACTCGCTCGAGGGCAAGCGCGGCAACCCGAGGCTGAAGCCTCCGTTTCCCGCAGTCCTGGGGCTCTACGACGGGCCGACGCTGATCAACAACGTCGAGACCCTCTCGAACGTCCCCCACATCGTCGCCTCGGGCGCCGACTGGTTCAGGCGCTTCGGCACAGAGCAGTCGCCCGGAACCAAGGTCGTCTCGGTCTCGGGCGACGTCCAGCGGCCGGGCAACTACGAGGTCGAGCTCGGGATCGCGACGAAGAAGCTCATCAACGGCCTCGCGGGCGGACCGCCCGAGGGGCGGACGATCAAGGGGTTCTTCCCCGGAGGATCGTCGGCTCCCGTGCTCACCGCGGAGGAGGGACTCGACCTTCCCTACAGCTTCGAGGCGATGGCGGAGGCGGGGTCGATGCTCGGGTCCGGCTCGATCATCGTCTTCGACGACACCACGAGCGTCGTCGAGCTCGCTCTGCGGACCGCGCGCTTCTACCACCACGAGTCCTGCGGCAAGTGCACGCCCTGCCGCGAGGGAACCAACTGGACCGTGAAGATGCTCGAGCGGATGATCCGCGGCGAGGCGACCCCGATCGATCTGGAGACGGTCGCCTCCGTCCAGGACAACATCATCGGCAACTGCCTCTGCGTCCTCGGCGACTCGATGGCGATGCCGGTCGGCTCGATGGTGAAGAAGTTCCGGGACGAGTTCATGGAGGCGATCGAGCACGGAGTCCCGGGCGCCTACCTCCCTCCGTCCACCGGAGAGCAGGCGATCGTCCCGCCGGGCGGCGAGGCACCGATGCCGGTGAGGGCCGGAGCGGTCGCATGACCCGGCCGATCCGCAACGCCGTCAGCCTGGTGATCGACGGGCGCGAGGTGACCGCGCCGGAGGGGACGATGCTCCACGACGCCGCGAAGATGGGCGACGTCGAGATCCCGGTGTTCTGCTACGAGCCGAAGCTCGGCGAGCCGGTAGGCGCCTGCCGGATGTGCCTGGTGGAGATCGAGGGGATGCCGAAGCTCCAGACGTCCTGCTCCACCCCGGTCCGCGACGGAATGGTCGTCTACACCCAGACCGACCGTGTCCAGGAGGCGCAGAACGCGGTCGTCGAGTTCCTCCTCGTCAACCATCCGCTCGACTGCCCGGTCTGCGACAAGGGCGGGGAGTGCCCGCTCCAGGACATCGCGATGGGCTGGGGACCCGGGAAGAGCCGGTTCACCGATCCCAAGCGCCATTTCCAGAAGCCGCTCGAGCTCTCGCCGCTGGTCGCGATCGACCGCGAGCGCTGCATCCTCTGCTATCGCTGCGTGCGCTTCAGCCAGGAGGTGGCGGAGGACGAGCAGCTCCAGCTGCTTGAGCGGGGCGATCGGACCTTCGTCGGCACGTTCGACGAGCGCCCCTACATCGCCCCCTTCCACGGCAACATCATCGAGCTCTGTCCCGTCGGGGCGCTGACGACCTACACCTATCGCTTCCGCGCCCGCCCCTGGGACATCGAGGACGCCGGCTCGATCTGCACGCTCTGCCCGAGCCACTGCAACGTCAAGTTCTCCGTCCGCGACGAGCGGGTCCTTCGGGTCCTCGCCCGCGACAACCCGGCGGTCGACGACGGCTGGCTCTGCGACAAGGGCCGGTTCGCGTTCCAGATGTTCAACTCGGCCGAGCGTGTCACGCGGCCCATGGTCCGGGCCGGGGACGGGAGCCTCAGCCCGATCTCGTGGGAGGAAGCGGTCGAGAAGGTCGCGGGGGCGCTGCGGAACGCCGGCGAGCGCGCCGCGGCGCTGGTCGGTGGAGGGACGACGAACGAGGAAGGCTGGCTGGTCCAGCGGATCGTCCGCCAGGGGGGCTCGTCCAACATCGACTCCTCCGCGAGCCCGGTCGACGCGAGCCTGCTCGCCGACCTCTCGCGGCCGGAGCTGGGATCGCGGATGGCGGGTCTCGATCACGCGGACGCGATCCTGGTGATCGGGACCGATCCGCTGCACGAGATGCCGATCCTCGACCTGCGGATCCGCAAGGCGGTCCGCCGGTCCGGCGCGAGCCTGATCGTCGCCTCGGAGCGGCCGACGGCGCTCGACGGCGGTGCGACCGAGTCGGTCCGGTATGCGCCCGGTGACGCCGCCTCCTTAGTCCGCGAGCTCGCCGGCGCCCTCGGCGCCGAGGGATTCGGGACCGGCGGGCCCTTCGAGCGGCAGGCCGCCACGATCGCCGAAGCGCTCCGTGGCGCCCCCGACCAGGCGATCGTCTGGGGCGAGCGGCTCTGGCGCAGCCCGGGGACCGTCGAGGCCCTTCATGCCTGCGCAAGGGCGCTCGAGATGCACCAGCGGATCGGACCCGGCCTGCTCGAGGTGCCGGAGGAGTCGAACGGGCGGGGCCTGCGCGAGGTCGGATGCCTCCCCGGCGCGAAGCCCGGCCTGGAGCCGGCGCCCGCCGGGCGCGGCAGCGCTGCGATCAGGGAGGGCCTCGCCTCCAACGAGCTCGGCGCGCTCCTGCTCGTCAACAGCGATCCCGCCCGCACCCATCCCGACTCCGAGGGCTGGCGCAAGGCGCTCAGCTCCTCGTTCGTCGTCTCGATCGCCGCGTTCGAGGACGAGTCCACCCGGCTCGCCAACATCGTCATCCCGGCCGAGACCCACGCCGAGAAGGAGGGCACCGTCACCCATCCCGACGGCCGCCTTCAGCGGGTCCGTCCGAACGTCCCGCTGCCGGAGGGCGTCCGCCCCGGCTGGAGGTTCCTCGCCGCCGTCCACGCGGCCCTCGGAGGAGGCGTCCACTTCGAGACCGCGGCTGGCGTGTTCGGTGCGCTCTCGGCCGAGGTGCCCTTCTACGGCTCGCTGACGTATGAGGAGATCGGCGGCACAGGGTTGCGCTGGGGGGACCGCGATCCCGGGGCGTCATGGACTCCGGCGGCCGGCGCCGGGGGCATTCCCTCCGGTGCTGATTGGGCGGTCGGCCGCGCGGACTCCGCGGGCGGCGAGGCGCCTGCATACGCACCGTCGGAAACGCCCCCGCCACCGGCCGAACGAGGCGATGGCCTGCTTCTCGGCACATACAGAGATCTGTGGGCAGCGGATGTCACTAATCGCAACCCCGCATTGCGATTCCTGATGCCGAACCAGAAGCTCGAGATCGCCGCGAAGGACGCTGAAGCGATCGAGCTCAGTAATGGGGACGCCGTCACGGTGTCGGTCAATGGCCACAGCGTCGAGGCGACGGTCGCGATCCGCGAGCGGATGCGGCCGGGGGCCGCGTTCCTGATCGAGGGGACCGACGAGGGCAACGCGAACGTGCTCGCGAACGGCGTCCCGCAGCGAATCGAGGTCGCGAAGGCATGAGCGTGCCGCTTGCCGACGTCGGCTACACCGAGGCCGCCTGGGTGATGGTGGTGAAGTCGATCATCATCTTCCTCGGCGTCTTCTTGATCGTCCCGGTGCTGACGGTCGCGGAGCGGAAGCTGATCGGCCGGTTCCAGAACCGCTACGGCCCAAACCGGGTCGGGCCGGTCGGGCTGATGCAGCCTCTGGCCGACATCGTCAAGCTCGCCGGCAAGGAGATGTTCAGGCCGCAGGCGGCGGTTCCGTTCCTGTTCGCGATCGCGCCGGCGATCGTGATCTTCTCCGGCATCGTCACCCTGGCGATCCTGCCGTTCGGCAACGTCGAGGATGGGATCGGCCTGTACGGGATCGACGTCTCGATCGGCGTCCTCTACTTCTTCGCCTTCGGCTCGCTCTCGTTCTACGGGCTGCTGCTCGCCGGCTGGTCCTCGGGCTCGAAATACAGCTTCCTCGGGGCGATGCGCTCCGCGGCCCAGCTGATCTCGTACGAGGTCTCGATGGGCCTGTCCCTGCTCGGCGTCGTGATGATGACCGGGTCGCTCTCGCTCACCAGCGTGGTCGACGCCCAGGACGAGATCTGGTTCATCGTCCCCCAGATCGTCGGCTTCCTGATCTTCATGGTCGCCGGCTTCGCCGAGACCAACCGGGCCCCCTTCGACCTGCCCGAGGCCGACGCCGAGCTGGTCCAGGGCTACATGACCGAGTACGGCGGGATGCGGTTCGGCTCCTACCTGCTCGCCGAGTACCTGGAGATGTTCGTCGTCTCGGGGATCGCGGTCACCTTCTTCCTAGGCGGCTGGCAGGGGCCCGGGCCGGGTTGGCTCGACCCGGTCTGGATGGTGCTGAAGACACTGTCTTTGGTCGTCTTCTTCATCTGGGTGAGGGCGACGCTCCCGCGCCTCCGCTACGACCAGCTGATGTCGATGGGCTGGAAGGTCCTTCTCCCCCTTGCCACCCTGAACATCCTCGTCACCGCGGTGATCGTGACGGTGAGCTGATGGAGGCGAGGCTCAACACCGAGAAGACCGACTGGAGCGCGTTCCCCTATCTCGAGGGTGCCGAGGACGTGATCTCGGTCCAGCGCGGGCCGAAGCCGGGCGGACTCGGCGGGGCCTATCGTGCTTTCGGCGAGACGCTTCGCGGCCTGCGCACCACCTTCGCGCGGGTGATCGAGGGGCCGGTGACGATCCAGTACCCGGAGCAGAAGACGCCGGTCTTCCAGCGTTTCCGCGGCCGCCACAAGCTCCACCGGTTCGAGGACACCGGGCTCGAGAAGTGCGTCGGCTGCTCGCTCTGCGCCGCCGCCTGCCCGGCCGACTGCATTCGCGTCGTCGCGGCCGAGAACGACCCGGAGGACCGGGTCTCGGCCGGCGAGCGCTACGCCGAGGTCTACGAGATCAACCTCTCGCGCTGCATCTTCTGCGGCTACTGCGAGGTCGCCTGTCCCTTCGACGCGATCACGATGGGCCACGACTACGAGATGGCCGACTACAACCGCTCGGATCTGATCTTCACCAAGGAGATGCTGCTCGCCGAGCCGATCGACCGCACACCCCTGCGCCGGGAGGGCGAGTGAAGGAGGTCGCGTTCTTCTTCGGGGCGATCGGCGCCCTGGGAGGAGCGATCGCCGTGATCGCGCTCCGCAACGCCTTCTACAGCGTCCTCGCCCTGATCGTCCACCTGATCTCGCTCTCGGGCCTGTTCCTCCTGCTCCAGGGCGAGTTCATCGCCGCGGCCCAGATCGTGGTCTACGCCGGCGCGGTGATGGTCCTCTACGTGTTCGTCGCCGCCTACGTCGGAAACGTCGACGAGCCGCTTTGGGAGCCGATCGCCGGACAGCGGTTCATCGCGCCGATGCTCGGGATCGCGCTGTTCGTCGAGCTCG
>DASUYK010000103.1:0-3702 GCA_036377415.1 Solirubrobacterales bacterium | reverse complement strand
CTCCCCGAGCCGCTTTCGCTGGTACGCGATCACCTGCTCGGAGACCGAGACGGCGCCGAAGTTGAGCTCCACCCCAAGCACGCGCCGCTGGGTCTGGAGCTGCTCGATGTACACCTCGGTCTCCTTCTTCACCTGGGTGTAGTAGTCGCCCTCGAAGGGCCTCACGATCGCCCGGCGGTGACCGATGTCGAGCTCCGCGACTTGGTAGGAGCGCCCCAGGTGAAGGTAGACCGCACCGGGATGGACGGTGGAGAAGGCGCGCTCGGCCTCGACGTTCCCGAGCATCTCGCCGGAGGAGGCGTCGATCACCGCGACGCTGTCCGCCGAGGCCGAGCGCAGTGCGATCCGCCCGGCGACGAAGTCCCCGGTTCGGGTCAGGTAGCGATCCCCCCGGCCGCGCCGGAGCTCGCCCATCGTCACCAGCCGTTCGGCCCCCTCCCGCCAGCCATCGCCGAGGATCGCGTCGTCGTCGGGCCCGAGCGGCGCCTCGTATGCCGCCGCGAGCAGGTGCTGCATCTGGATCTGCTCGGAGCGGTGGTCGAGGATCGCCGCCTCGACCGGCCGCCCCAGGAACTCATCGGGGTGGCGGCAGAAGAACTGGTCGAGCGCATCCTGGCCCGCGACGTACACGGCCAGCCCGCGGCGCCGGCGCCCGGCGCGGCCCCACATCTGGCGGAGGCTCGCGACCGTACCCGGGAAGTTCACGCAGATCGCCGCGTCGAGCTCGCCCACGTCGATCCCGAGCTCGAGCGCGTCGGTCGCGGCGACGGCGAGCAGCCCACCGGAGGCGAGCTGGGCCTCGATCTCACGGCGCTGCTGCGGCGTGTAGCCGGCGCGATAGGGCGCGATCCGCTCGGCGAGCTCCCCCTGTCCTCGCCGGGCCAGCTCGTCCGAGGCGAACCGGTTGATCAGCTCGATCCCGCGGCGGCTCCGCATGAAGCAGATCGTCCGCACTCCCCGCGAGACCAGCTCGACGAGCAGGTCGGCCGCCTCGGAGACCGGCGAGCGACGGGTCATCGTCCGCTCTTCGATCACCGGCGGGTTCCACATCGCAATCTCGCGGCCCGCGCGTGGCGCCCCATCGTCGTCGAGCAGCTCGAACTCCAGGCCGGTGAGCCTCTCGGCCAGCTCGTCCGGGTTCGCGATCGTCGCCGAGGCCATCACGAAGCGGGGATCCGCTCCGTACAGGCGCGCGACCCGGCGGAGCCGGCGGAGCACGTTCGCGACGTGTGATCCGAAGACCCCCCGGTAGGTGTGGGCCTCGTCGACCACGACCCAGCCGAGGTTGGCCAGGTAGTCGCCCCAGCGCTTGTGGTGCGGGAGGACGCCGACGTTCAGCATGTCGGGGTTGGTGAGGACGAGGTTGGCCCGCCGGCGGATGGACGGTCGGTCCTCGCGCGGCGTGTCGCCGTCGTAGATCGCCTCGCGAAGCCCGGGCGGGCGGAGCTCCCCGAGCTTCCGGGCCTGATCCTGGGCGAGCGCCTTCGTCGGATAGAGATAGATCGCCCGCCGCTTCGGCTCGTGGGCGATCCCGTCGAGGACCGGGAGGTTGAAGGAGAGCGACTTCCCCGAGGCGGTCCCGCTCGTAAGGATCAGGTTGGTCCGCTTCGCCGTCTCGTAGGCGGCCGCCTGGTGAGAGTAGAGCGACTCGATCCCAACCGAGGACAGAGCGGCCGCAAGCTCCGGGTGAAGCGACTGCGGAAGCCCGGTGAGCTTCGCCATCGTCGCCGCCTCGGCGCTCTCCGCGACCAGGCGCCCGTCCTCGCGCGCCGGGCCGAGCGCCGGCTCCCAGGCGCCCCCGGCGACGCTCGCCGCGCTATTCAACCGGGGCCTCCGCCGGAGACCGGATCGCGGCCGCGATCTGCATCGCCTGAAGAGCACTCGAGTCGTGCAGGCGGAGCAGGTCGGCCCCCCTCGCGACGGCGAGTGCGGCCGCCGCGGCCGTGGCCCACTCCCGCTCCGAGGCCGGCAGGCGCGACCGCCACGAGCCCGCCAGCACCGCGCCGAGGAAGTCCTTGCGCGAGAGCGAGACGTACAGCGGCCTGCCGAGCTCCCCCAACTCGCCCAGCCGGCGCAGGACCTCGAGGTCGTCGGCGACCGACAGATCGAAGTCGAGGCCCGGGTCGAGCGCGATCTGCGGCTCGGAGACGCCCCGGGAGAGGGCCTCCTCGATCCGCTCGGCGAACCAGCCTCGGAGGTGATCCACCGGATCCTCGTACCGCGGCGGCTCGCGGTCCTCGCGCGGGAGGCCCTCGATGTGCATGATCACCAGCCCGCAGCCGGTTCCGCCCGCGACCTCCAGCATCTCGGGTTCGCCGCCACCGATGTCGTTGATCGCGACAGCCCCTGCGTCCAGCGCCCGCTCGGCGACCGCGGGCGAGAAGGTGTCGGCCGAGACCGGCACGTCGCCGCGCTCGAGCAGGCCGGAGATCGCGGGGACCAGTCGCGCCGCCTCCTCGTCGTCGGACACCGCCGGGCCGCTCCGCGCGGCGACGGCGCCGACGTCGAGCATCTCGAATCCCTCGGCGGCGAGGCGGAGGCCATCCTCCACCGCCCGTTCGGGCGTGACGCTCCGCGCCCCCTCGTACATCGAGTCTTCGGTGACGTTGACGATCCCGACCCCCAGCGGTCGCCCGAGGTCGAGCGAGCGGTCGCGCAGCTGCCAGCGAGTTCCCATGGCCCCATTAAACGGGTTGCTCCTACCGCATGACACGGGTCGCGCTGTCGCGCGCCCCTCGCGCAACCGAGCACCCTCGCAGATACGGTTCGCGCCGATGTCACTCCGCTGCGTCTACACGGACCTCGATGGCACCCTGCTCGGGCGCTACGGCTCGCTCTTTCGCGACTCGGAGGGGGAGTTCTCGATGCTCCAGGCCCGCGCGCTGGAGGCCTGTCATCGCGCCGGGGTCGAGGTCGTGATCAAGTCCGGGCGCAGAGAGGCCTCGGTGATGGAGGACGCGAAGCTGATCGGGTCCACCTCCTACATCTGCGAGGTGGGGTGCGCCGTGATGATCGACGGTGAGAGGACCGAGCTGGTAGGCGACGTGGAGAGCGACCCAGGGAAGTCCCTCGCCGAGACCTGGGTCGACCGGGGGATCGCGGACGAGCTCTTCGAGCACTTCGCCGGCAGGCTCGAGTGGCACAACCCCTGGCACCGCCAGCGGGAGCTCTCGCTGCTCTTCCGCGGCAAGGTCGATGTGGCCGAGGGGAACAGGTTGCTGGCCGAGCGCGGGCACGCCGGGCTGCGGCTGATCGACAACGGCGCGATCTTCGCGCCGATGGAGGGGATCGAGGGTCCCGCGCACGCCTACCACCTGGTCCCGGAGGGAGCGAGCAAGGCAAGGGCGGTGGCCTTCCACCAGCGGGTCCGCGGCTATGCGCCGGAGGAGTGCATCGCGATCGGCGACTCGGTGGAGGACCTGGACGTCGCGGACGTCGTGGGCCGCTTCTTCGTTCCCGCCAACGGGCCCGAGCGCGACCCTGCCCTGCGCGAGGCGATCGCCGGCCGACCCAACGTCACCGTCACCGAGGGCCGGATGGGCGAGGGCGTCTACGAGGCGATCGTCTCGACGCTCGCGGGCGCCCGGTGAGGACCGTCACGGGTCGAGCGACTTGTTCGCTTGGGGTCGCGCCCGGGTTCAGGCGAATGCTCGAGGACACTGAGCGGATCCGGGCTCCAAGCGGCATCCGGACCTCCTCGTA
>DASUYK010000102.1:0-23787 GCA_036377415.1 Solirubrobacterales bacterium | reverse complement strand
CCGCGTGACCCGGCGTCGCGCCGACAGCCTGCTGGCCGAGCGCGGGCTCGCGCCCTCCCGGACGGCCGCCGCCGCCTCGGTGCGCGCCGGCCGCGTCAGGCTCGGGCCCGACGGGCCCGAGGTGCAGAAGCCGAGTGAGCTCGTCCCCGAGACCGCGGAGCTCGTGATCGAGGCGGAACAGGAGTTCGTCTCGCGCGGCGGCGAGAAGCTCGCGAACGCGCTCGATGCTCTCCCGATCGAGGTCGACGGCCGCCGCTGCCTCGATGTCGGTGCGTCCACCGGGGGATTCACCGATTGCCTGCTTCAGCGAGGCGCCGCGATCGTGATCGCTCTCGACGTCGGCTACGGCCAGCTCGACTGGCGCCTTCGGCAGGACTCGAGGGTGTTGGTGATGGAGAGGATCAACGCGCGGGCGCTCGGGGAGCCCTCGCTGCCCTTTCGGCCCGAGCTCATCACGGTCGACGTCTCGTTCATCTCGCTCGCGAAGCTGCTCGGGCCGATCACGGACTGCGCCGCCCCGCAGTTCGACCTGCTCGCGATGGTCAAGCCGCAGTTCGAGCTCGGGAAGGAGCGGGTGGGGAAGGGAGGCGTGGTGAGGGACCCGGACGACCGCCGAGACGCGATTCGGCAGGTGGCGGGGGCGGCCGAGTCGGCGGGCCTCGTCGTCCGGGGTCTGGCGCCGTCCGGGCTCCCCGGCCCGAAGGGGAACCTGGAGGCCTTCATCTGGGCCACCCGCGACGGCGAGGGGATTGACCTGGCGCGAGCACTCGAGGAGGTCGAGGTCTGATGCGGGCGATGCTGATCACGCACACCCACCCGGAGACCGCCTCAGAGGCGGTCGCCGCCACAGTCGAGGCGGCTCGGGCGGCATCGGTGGAGTTGGTCGCGACGGCCGACGAACACGAGAAGCACGGCGATGCGGCCGCGGGGATCGCCCGCATCGACGACGGCGGGCGGCCCGACGTCTGCATCGTCCTCGGCGGGGACGGCAGCATCCTCTACGCGCTCCGGCGCTTCGCCGACACCGGGGTCCCCGTCTTCGGCGTGAACTTCGGAACGATCGGGTTCCTGGCGGCGGTCGAGCGGGAGGAGCTCGAGGGCGGCTTGCGGCGCGCCTTCGCCGGCGACTTCGAAGTGATGGACCTTCCCGCACTGCGGGTCGACCTCCCCGTCGAGCGGCCGGTCGCACTGAACGACATCAGCTTCGTCCGCCGGCCGCATGGGAGGGTCGCCGAGCTGTCGTACCGAATCGGCGGCGAGGAGGTGGGGAGCGTTCGTTGCGACGGGCTCGTTGCCGCTACCCCGGCCGGATCGACCGGCTACAACCTCGCCAACGCGGGCCCGATCCTGGCCTGGGGGGTCGAGGGGTATGTCGTCAGCTTCATCGCGCCGCACACCCTCGCCGCCCGGGCCCTGGTGGTGGCGCCGGACGATGCACTCCGAGTCCGGAACGCCGCCGGGCGCGAGCCGGTCGAGATCGCGCTCGACGGCGAGGGGGTGGGGGAGCTCGCGCCGGGGGCGGAGATCGAGATGCGGTTCGACGACACCGTTGGCCGGCTCGCGCAGCTGCGGGGGGCGAACTTCTACAACCGGATTCGCGAGAAGTTCGGCCAGCTCGCGTAGTAGGGCGAATCTGTCGGGCCCTCCCGTTAGAACGGGGCGGTGCTCCTGGAGCTGCGGATCGAGAATCTCCTGCTGATCGAGGGGGCCGAGATTCGGCTCGGCTCCGGCCTGAACGCGATCACCGGCGAGACCGGAGCGGGAAAGACGATCCTGGCGCACTCCTTCGATCTGCTGATGGGCGGAAAGGCGCGCCCCCGGATCGTTCGCCCCGGTGCGGCCGAGGCGTACGTGGAGGGCGTCTTCGAGCTCCCGGAGGGCCTGCTCGACGATCCCGAGCTCGCCGAGCTCTCCGAGCGCCTCCCCGAGGGGAGCGCCGAGCTGGTGATCGGGCGGAGGGTCTCGGCGTCCGGGCGGACCAGCGCATTCCTCGGCGGCCGCTCGGCCAGCGCTCCCGATCTCCAGGCGCTCGGCTCGAGGCTGCTCGCGTTCTATGGGCAGCACGAGCACCGCAAGCTCACCCTCTCGAGCGCCCAGCTCGAGACGCTCGACGGCTTCGCCGGGGAGGACCACCTGGAGCGCCGCCGCGCGTACCGGGGAGCCCATGCGGAGGTGCTGCGGGTCGAGCGGGAGCTGGCCGCGATCCGCGAGCGTGAGGGAGCGCGCGAGCGCGACCTCGACATCCTCCGCTACGAGCTCGAGGAGATCGAGGCGGCGAGGCCCGGTCCCGCCGAGGATTCCGAGCTCGTGCCGGAGCGTGAACGGCTCCGCAATTCGGAGGCGCTACGCGCGGCCGCCGCCGCGGCTGTGACCGCCCTGAACGGTGACGACGCCGGGGCATCGGAAGCGGTCGGGACCGCCGAGGCCGCCTTGGCCGCCCAGGTCGACGTCGACCCAGAGCTCGACGAGCCGGCGCAGCGGATCCGCGGGGTCAGGGTCGAGCTCCAGGAGCTCGCCGCGGAGCTTCGGGGATACACAGAGCGGATCGAGTCCGAGCCCGGCCGGCTCGAGCAGGTCGAGGAGCGGCTCGAGGTCCTCGATCGGCTGAAGCGCAAGCACGGCGGCTCGATCGAGTCGGTGCTCGCTCACGCGGAGAGATGCCGGGCCGAGATCGCCACGATCGACGGGGCGGGGGAGAGGACCGAGGAGCTCGAGGCCGAGCTCGCGGCGGCGTCACGGCTGCGCACCGATCTGGGGGCGCAGCTCAGCGAGGTCCGTGCACGGACGGCGCGGCGC
The DNA here is from genome assembly GCA_036377415.1 of Solirubrobacterales bacterium. Lineage (GTDB taxonomy): Bacteria > Actinomycetota > Thermoleophilia > Solirubrobacterales > 70-9 > DASUPK01. The sequence goes on along the minus strand of DASUYK010000102.1, from coordinate 20,991 downwards.
CTCGAAAAGAGGGTGGCCGAGGAGCTCGACCAGCTCGCGATGGGCGGTGCGAAGCTCGACGTCGCCCTCGAGCCCCACCCCGACGGGTTCGGGCCCCTCGGACACGAGCGGGCCACCTTCCGGGTCGCGACGAACCCGGGCATTCCGGTCGCACCCCTGCGCGACGCGGCCTCGGGCGGCGAGCTCTCACGCGTGATGCTCGCTCTCGCCGGTCAGGGGGCCCGCGGCGGCGCGGCCACCTACGTCTTCGACGAAATCGACGCCGGTATCGGCGGCAACACCGCGCGGGCGGTGGGGGGGAGGCTGAGGGCACTCGGTGCCGAGCGGCAGGTGCTCTGCATCACCCATCTGCCGCAGGTCGCGTCGTTGGCCGATGCGCATTTCCGGATCTCCAAGAGCGTCGGCCAGGGACCGGCGATGGCGACCGTCGAGCGCGTCTCCGGCGAGGGGCTGGTCGCCGAGATCGTCCGGATGCTGGGGGGCTCCGACGGCGACGAGGCCGCGGACCGCCACGCCCGGGAGCTTCTCGAGGCCGCCTGAGGTCATCTCGCTCCATCGGGAGTTTCGGTCGACCTCCGCGACGATCGAGGGGGTTCCGCTGCTTCAGCGACTAGACTCGCTCGGCAGAGGCAATTGACCCAGCCGAAGCCAGGGGACACCAGATTTCTCTTCGTTACCGGCGGTGTCGTCTCGTCCCTCGGCAAGGGCATCGCCTCCGCCTCGATCGGGCGCCTCCTCGTTTCCCGCGGATACCGCGTCCAGATCCAGAAGTTCGATCCCTACATCAACGTGGATCCCGGCACGATGAGCCCGTTCCAGCACGGCGAGGTGTTCGTCACCGAGGACGGGGCCGAGACGGACCTCGACCTCGGCCACTACGAGCGCTTCACCGACGAGAACACCTCGCGCGCCTCCAACGTCACCGCCGGCTCGGTCTACAACTCCGTGATCCGGCGCGAGCGGCGGGGCGACTACCTCGGGGCGACCGTCCAGGTGATCCCCCACATCACCGACGAGATCAAGAACCGGATCCTGATCGTCGCCGAGTCACAGGCGGTGGACTTCGTGATCACGGAGATCGGCGGCACCGTGGGCGACATCGAGTCGCTGCCCTTCCTCGAGGCGATCCGCCAGCTCTACACGGACCTGGGGCCGAAGCGATGCATGTTCATCCACCTCACCCTTGTCCCGTACGTCGGCCACGCGGGCGAGATGAAGACGAAGCCCACCCAGCACTCGGTGAACGAGCTTCGCCGGATCGGGATTCAGCCGCACGCCCTCCTCTGCCGCTCCGAGCAGGGGCTCGACCGCGACATCCGCCGCAAGATCGCGCTCTTCGCCAGCCTCCCCGAGGACGCGGTGATCTCGGCTCGCGACGTCGACAACGTCTACAAGGTTCCGCTCGTCCTCCGCGCGGAGGGGATGGACGATCTGGTCCTCGACCACTTCGGGCTCGAGGCCGATAGCCCGGATCTCTCCGAGTGGGAGGAGCTGATCAGGCGCGCCGACGCGTCGCGGGAGCGGAAGGTCAGGATTGCGCTGGTCGGTAAGTACGTGCGGCTCGAGGACGCATACAAGTCCGTGATCGAGGCGCTCACCCACGGGGGTTGGCAGCACGGGGTGGAGGTCGAGACCGTGCTGGTCTCGGCGGAGGACATCAACGAGGCCGAGCTCGACGAGGTCGACGGGATCCTGATCCCCGGCGGCTTCGGCGAGCGCGGGATCGAGGGCAAGGTCGAGGCGGCCCGGATCGCCCGCGAGAGAGGGATCCCCTACCTGGGAATCTGCCTCGGGATGCAGATCGCGGTCGTCGAGTTCGCTCGCCACGTCTGCGACATGGAGGGGGCAAACTCCGCGGAGTTCGATCCGGAGACGCCCTACCCCGTCGTCGACCTGCTGCCCGAGCAGAAGGAGGTCTCGGATCTGGGGGGCACGATGCGGCTCGGCGCCGACCCGGTGAAGCTCCACGACGGCACCCGGGCTCGCGAGATCTTCGGCGAGGCGGTGATCTACAAGCGTCACCGCCACCGCTATGAGGTGAACAACATGCTTCGCCGCAGGCTCGAGGAGGAGGGCCTCGTCGCCAGCGGCACCTCGCCAGACGACCGGCTGGTCGAGGTGATCGAGCTGCCGGACCACCCGTTCTTCGTCGCCTCCCAGTTCCACCCGGAGTTCAACTCGCGCCCGACGCGCCCCGAGCCGCTCTTCCGGGAGTTCGTCGGCGCGGCGGCGCGGCGGGCGGCGGAGCGGCCGCAGATGGCGGAGCCCGCCGCCGATGCGGAGACGGCGGCCGAGGAGTCGGCGGACTCCGCCGACATCAGCGTCCGGCGCTCGGGCTAGTCGCGGTCCCGCTCGGCTCCGGTCGCCTTGCCGCGGCCCTGCGTGACACGGTATGGCGGCGTAGCCTGTCGCGGTCGTGAGCGCCGACGACCAGCGCATGCTTGATCGCTTCGTGCGGCTCTGCGAGATCGCGAGCCCCACGGGCGAGGAGCGCGCGATCGCGGATGCGGTCCTGGAGGAGCTGCGCGGCCTGAGGATCGAGGTGGCCGAGGACTCCGCGGCGAAGCCGGCCCGAGCGGCCGCGGGCAATCTGATCGCGAGGGTGCCCGGCCGGGAGGACCGCTGGCTCTCCTTCTTCTGCCACTTGGACACGGTTCCGCATGACGACCCGATCGAGGTCGCGCGCGAGAACGGCGTCTTTCGCAGCAGCGGTGACACGATCCTCGGAGCCGACAACAAGGCCGCGGTCACGGTGCTTATGGAGCTGGCCGCGCGCCGCGCGTCGGACCCGGCCGCCCTCGGCCTCGAACTGGTCTTCACCGTCGCCGAGGAGGACGGCCTGCGGGGCGCGCGGGAGCTCGACACGTCCGTGTTGTGCTCGCCCTTCGGCTTCGTGCTCGACCACGCTACCCCGATCGGCGAGGTGATCGTCGCCGCGCCGACCTACAAGCGGCTGATCGCCGAGTTCACTGGGCACGAGGCCCACGCCGGGATCAATCCCGAAGAGGGCAGCAGCGCGATCGCGGCGGCCGCGGCCGCGGTCGCGGGGATGAGGCTGGGGCGCCTCGACGATGAGACGACCGCGAACGTCGGCATGATCGAGGGTGGGATCGCCTCCAACGTCGTTCCCGGCCACTGCCGGATCCTCGGCGAGGCGCGCAGCGTCGATGGCGAGCGGGCGGCGGCGACGGTCGGGGAGATGGTCGACGCCTGCACCTGGGCGGCCGGGGAGCAGGGCTGTGACGTCGACACCCGGGTGATCGAGATGTTCCGCGGGTATCGAGTCGATCCCAAGTCTGCCCCGGTGCGGGTCGCCTGCGAGGCCCTTCGCCGGACCGGCCACGAGCCCTCGCTCGTTCATACCGGCGGCGGAAGCGACGCGAACGCGCTCCTCAGCGCCGGTTACGAGGCGCTGCTCCTCGCCAACGGGACCGAGGCCAACCACACCCCCGACGAGCTGGTCAGCTCCGCGGCGATTGTGGAGATGCTGGCCGTGTGCGAGGCCGCGCTCGAGTGCGCCGCCGAGGAGCCTGGCGCGGAGAGCTCGGATGTGCAAGCCGATGCCTGACGGGCCGCGGGTCGCTACCCCGGATGCTGAAGCTCCGCAGGGGCGATCCGGCTTTCTTCGCGAGCGCCCGGGCAGGCTGGAGACGCCCCGGCCGCGGCGCTGGTAGAACGCGTGTAGTGCCCGACGGACGGCTGAAGAGGATCGGGGGCAAGCTGGTCCACCGCGGCCCGATCGCCTCGGTTCGCATGGACACGTTCCAGTACGAGGACGGGAGCCGGGCAACGCGCCAGGTCGTCGTCCATCCGGGCGCCGTCGGCGTCGTCGCGCACGACGACAGGGTCCTGTACATGTGCGAACAGCCGCGTGAGGCCGTGGGTGAGCCGGCCCTGCTCGAGATCCCGGCCGGCAAGCTCGACGTCGAGGGCGAGACGCCGCTTCAATGCGCACAGAGGGAGTTGGCCGAGGAGATCGGCAAGTCCGCGGGCGACTGGCGCGAGCTGACGAGCTTCTACACGAGCCCGGGGTTCGCCACGGAGCGGGTTCACCTCTTCCTGGCGACGGAGCTCTACGACGTCCCGGGTCAGGGATCCTCGGAAGAGCGGATCGAGGTCGTGGAGGTCCCCCTGGACGACCTCGATGCGGCGATCGCACGCTGCGAGGACGCCAAGTCCCTGGTCGGCCTGCTGATGCTCAAGCAGCTCCTCTGAGGGGCTGAATTCAAGGGAGGGACGGGCGCCCGGCCGCGGAAGTAACTCGCATGGCCACGATTGCGCCGGCGCGAGAGGCCGGCACTGATCGGGTTGCTCCTGGTGGAGCGCGCTCGAATGAGCCCTCGGAGCGCTATGAGGCGCTCTTGCTCGACTTCCTCGCGCATCTCGAGTTCGAGCGCGGGCTCTCGCGGAACACGCTTTCCGCGTACCGGACCGACCTGCTCCAATTCGGCCGTTTCCTGGCCGAGCGAGATCGGGACGCGACAACCGCCACCGCCAGCGACCTCTCGGACTTCCTCGCGGATCTCGCCCAGGGGGACGACGACGGCCGCCCCTCCTGCTCGACGGCCACCGTCAATCGGAAGGCAGCCTGCCTGCGCTCGTTCTACCGGCACCTCAGGCGAGAGGAGGCGATTGATGACGATCCCGCCGCCCAGCTGGAGACGCCTCGGCGGGGGAGAAAGCTCCCGGAGGTTCTGAGCTATGGCGAGGTTCAGCGGCTCCTCGCCCAGCCACACGGCGATGATCCGGTGAGCATCCGCGATCGCGCCCTGCTCGAGCTGATGTACGCGTCGGGCCTGCGGGCGTCGGAGACGATCTCGCTGGAGCTCGACGACATCGACCTCGACAAGGGGATCGTCCGCGCACGAGGCAAGGGATCGAAGGAGCGGCTGGTGCCGACCGGAGGGAAGGCGGTCGCGGCCGTGCGCGTCTACCTGCGCGCGGGGCGCGCGAAGCTCCTCCGGGCTCACGATGAGCGGAAGCTCTTCCTCAACTTTCGGGGCGGGCCGCTCAGCAGGCAGGGCCTCTACAAGATCGTCCTCCGCCACGCCAAGGCGGCGGGGCTGGGCGATCGGATGAGCCCCCACACGCTCCGGCATTCGTTCGCCACACATCTGCTCACGGGGGGATGCGACCTGCGCTCGGTCCAGGAGATGCTCGGCCACGCCGATCTCTCGACGACCCAGCTCTACACCCACCTTTCCGGCGAGGAGCTCAAGCAGGCCTACTTCAAGGCCCATCCGAGAGCGCATCTGGAGCGGTCGGCGGACCAGGCGCCTCACTAGCCTCCCATGCATGCCCGAGTTGCCAGAGGTGGAGACCGTCCGCCGCCAGCTCGAGCCTGAGCTCGTCGGCAAGCGGATGGAGAGGGTCTCCATCGTTGACGAGCGTCTCACCCGGCCGGAGCCGGCCCGATCCGTGGAGAGGGCGGTGTCCGGCCGCCGCGTCGAGGCGGTCGAGCGGCGGGGGAAGTACCTCCTGATCGAGCTTGACGGGGGCCGGACCCTCGCGCTCCACCTGCGGATGACCGGGAACCTGTTGCTGCGGGAGGCGAGCGACGGAATGGTGGTCGACCTGATGAAGCCGGAGCGTCTCGGGGGTTCGCGACTGTACGAGTCGCCGCCGGAGCCGAGCCATGTGCGTGCCCGCTTCGACCTCGATGACGGCCGTGAGCTGATCTTCACCGACCTGCGTCGGTTCGGCCAGGCGATCGTGCTCGACCGCGGCGAGGTGCTTGAGGACTATTTCGCCGCACGCCTGGGCGTGGAGCCGCTTTCAGGAGAGCTCACCCCCGACCGGGTTCTCGAGCTCGCGAAGGACCGGAACGCGCCGCTCAAGTCGTTTCTGCTCACCCAGGACCGGATCGCCGGCATCGGCAACATCTACGCCGACGAGGCGCTCTGGCGCGCCCGGCTGCATCCGCTTTCCCCGGCCGGGTCGATGAAGCTCGAGCACGCCGAGCGCCTCGTCAGGGGGATCGTCGAGGCGCTCGAGGCGGGGCTTCGCCACGGCGGGGCGAGCATGAACGACTACCTCGACTCGCGTGGGGAGCGGGGCTCGATGCAGGACGAGTTCCTCGTCCACACCCGCGAGGGGGAGCGGTGCCCTCGCGGCGACGGCGAGATCCAGAGGATCGTGGTGAGCGGGCGCTCCACCTACTATTGCCCCGGCTGCCAGCAGCGGCTGCGACGGCGGCCGAGGCGCAGGGCCGGGACCAGATGACGGATCCGCTTCCCCTTCCGGAGGGCTTCTCGGTCGGTCACTGGTCGGACCCCGAGGGTCTCACCGGGTGCAGCGTCGTGATCCCTCCGCCGGGCACGCGCGGCGGAGTCTCGCTTCAGGGGGGAGGCCCCGGGACCCGCGAGACCGACACCCTCAACCCGCTCTCCCGCTCCGAGGAGGCGAGCGCCGTCCTGCTCACCGGCGGGAGCGCGTTCGGCCTGGCGGCGGCCGACGGCGTCGTCCGCTGGCTCGAGCAACACGAGATGGGCTATTGGACCCCCGCCGGGCGGGTGCCGCTGGTCCCGAGCGCCGTCATCTACGACCTCGCGAGCGGCGATCCGAAGTCGCGCCCGGGACCGGAGGAAGGCTATGCGGCGTGCGAGCACGCTCATTCCGGGGTGCCCGAGCGGGGCGCAGTCGGGGTGGGCACCGGGGCGACCGTCGCCAAGCTCCTGGGGCGGGAGCGCGGATCGGCGGGCGGGTTCGGCTACGGGGCGATCAGGACCGGCCCGGGCGAGACGGTCGCGGCGGCGGCCGCCGTGAACGCGGCGGGCGACGTGATCGCGGAGGACGGCTCCGTCCTCGCCGGGCCCCGTGCCGATGACGGGGAGATGGCTCGCGGCGTCGATCACCTGGTAGCGATGGAGCAGGCGCCCGAGTTCAGGGCGCCTGAGGGGAACACGACCCTCGTCTGCGTCTGCACGGACGCCGCGCTCACCAAGCGGGAGTGCGGGATGGTGGCGCGGGCCGCCACCGCCGGGATCGCCCGCGCGGTCGATCCGACCTTCACGCCGGTGGACGGCGACGTCGTCTTCTGCCTCGCGTCGGGCACCGCGGGCGAGTCTCGCCCCCTCATCTCGCTTCAGATCGGGGCCGCGGCGGCGACGGCGACGGCCGCGGCGATCCGAGACGCGGTCCGGATGGCCGGATCCTGAGGGAGAGCGTCCGGTGGCGCACTCGCCCTCTACTTCCGGGTGCTCCAGCGACGTTGGCCGATCCCGAGCTCGGCGGAGGCGGCAAGGATCGGGAGGGCATGGGTAGTCCGTCCGGGGGGCACGGCAACGTTCGTCGGCCATGCCCGGGAGCTTCAAGACCGAGGCCGTCGTTCTGCGGAGCATCCGCTACGGCGAGGCCGACCGGGTCGTTCACCTCTACTCCGCCACGCGGGGGCGGATCGGCGCGATCGCAAAGGGTTCGCGGCGGCCGAAATCGCGATTCGGTGGTCGCCTGGAGCCGTTCTTCCGGCTCGACCTCGTCCTCTACGAGGGACGGGGCGACCTCTTCACCGTGACCGGCGCGTCGACTGTGGAGGGGCATGGGCGGTTGCGCTCCGACGGGGCGGCACTGGGTGCGGCGGGCCGGGCGTGTGACGCGGTCCTCCGCCTGCTCGATTCCGGGGAGCCGAACCAGCCCGCCTACTACCTGCTCTGCAACTACCTGGGACTGCTCGACGCAGATCCGGCCGGGGCGAGCGCTCCGGGGGCGGCGCTCGCCTTCCGCCTCAAGCTCGCGCTCGCGGCCGGGTTCTCACCCGAGCTCGCGAGCTGCGCGAGCTGCGGGGAAGCCGAGCACCTGGCCGCGTTCTCGGGCTCGGCCGGCGGGGTCGTCTGCGCGAGCTGCGAGGGGGGAGGGTTCCCGTTGAACGAGGAGGTGCATCGGTTCATGGTCGATGCCCTCGCGCGGCCGCTCTCTGACGCGCCGGCGGCGGAGCGGGGCGTTGCGGCCCAGGCCGACCGGGCGATCACCGAGACGCTCGAGCATCACGCGCACGTCCGGCTGCGAGCCGCCGCCTAGGTCTTCGGCCGGTAAAGCCGCTCGGAGACCCGGAGCTTGATCCCGCGCGGCGTCGCGTTGTTCAGCCGCATGAAGTTACGGAAGAAGCGGCCGGGGACCATCGAGCGGCTGCCGCGGTCGTAGGCGTGGAGCGCCTCGCGCACGACCTGGTCGGACTTGATCGCGCCGGGCATCATCTCCCCGCCCACCTCGTCGTAGCGGGCGACCTGCTGCCACTCGGTCGGCACCGGGCCGGGATTGACGGCGAGGGCCCTGACGCCGCTGCCGCGCAGCTCCATGTGAAGGGCCTCGGTGAAGTTGAGCGCGAAGGCCTTGGTTGCGCTGTAGGTCGCCTCGTAGGGAAGGGGCTGCATCCCGGCCGTGGAGGCGACGGTGATCACGCCGCCCCGCCCGCGGTCGATCATCGCGGGAAGGAAGGCGCGGGTGAGGACCACGACCGCCTCGCAGTTCACCCGGACCATCTCCGCGTCGCGTCGCTCCGGCCCCTCGAGGAACCGTCCCCGGAGGCCGAAGCCGGCGTTGTTGACGAGCAGGTCCACCTGCAGGCGGCGCCTGCGTACCTTCCCGAACAGCTTGTCCGCATCGTTCGCGAGGTCACAGTTGATCACGTGGGCCTCGGTCGGGAGCTCCTCGGCGAGCTGCTGCAGCCGCTCCTCACGGCGGGCTACCAGGATCAGCGCGTAGCCGCGGTCCGCGAGTTGGCGCGCGAACTGCTCTCCGATCCCTGACGACGCCCCCGTGATCAGTGCCGTCTCCGCCACGGAATGGAGCCTATTTCGTATTTCCCGGGCCGGGTGGCCCGCTCGTGCCGGTCGGGGTGAGAACATCGGTGCGATGAGCACGGACACCGCCACCCTCGAGTCACGGGTCCGCTCCTGGGAGGAGGAGTATCTCTGGGAGCCGGCGACGCGCTCGTATCCGGCGCGGCGCCGCGAGCCGGAGCAGGACAGCGCCGTCCGAACGCCCTTCCAGCGTGATCGCGACCGGGTCGTCCACTCGAAGGCGTTTCGGCGGCTGAAGCACAAGACCCAGGTCTTCGTTGCCCCGGAGGGGGACCACTACCGGACGCGGCTGACACACACGCTGGAGGCCTGCTTCATCTCGCGGACGGTCGCGCGGGCGCTGGCGCTGAACGAGGACCTGACCGAGGCGATCGGCTTGGGCCACGATCTCGGGCACCCGCCGTTCGGGCACATCGGGGAGGAGGTGCTCGATGAGGCGCTACGGGAGCACGGGAAGCGGTTCCGCCACAACGAGCACTCGCTACGGGTGGTGGACGTCCTCGGGCATGACGGCCGCGGCCTCAACCTGACCGAGCAGGTCAGGGACGGGATCCTGCGACACACCGGGCCGGAGAGGCCGGCGACCCTGGAGGGGAGGGTGGTGCGGATCGTCGATCGCGTCGCCTACATCAACCACGACATCGACGACGCCGTGAGGGCGGGGATCATCTCGGAGGCGGACCTGCCCGCCGATGAGATCGAGCTCCTCGGGGGGACCGGGGCGAAGCGGATCGACCGGCTCGTTCAGGACATGGTGGAGCGTTCGCGCGCGGAGGGGGACATCGGGCAGAGCGAGGACGTCGGGGGGGCGATGCTGCGGCTGCGGAGGTTCATGTTCGAGCGTGTGTATCTGGGGGCGGAGGCGCGGGCGGAGCAGGAGAGGGCGAGAGTGGCGCTGCGGACCCTGTTCGAGCACTACCTTGAGCATCTCGACGAGGTGCCGGCGACGGATTCCGGCGCCGACCCGATGCAGCGGGTGACCGACTATCTGGCCGGAATGACCGACAGATTCTGCCTCGCGACGCACGAGCGGCTGGTCTCTCAGCAATAGATTGGGTTGATGGCGAGGTTCGCGAAGGACAGCATCGATCGGGTCAAGGACGCGGCGGACATCGTCGAGATCGTCTCCGCTTACACCGACCTTCAGCAGCGGGGCCAGGACTACTGGGGCAACTGCCCGTTCCACGAGGAGCGGACCCCGTCATTCAAGGTGAACCCTCGCGACAAGCTCTACTTCTGCTTCGGCTGCGAGGCGAGCGGGGACGTGTTCCGCTTCGTCGAGGAGAAGGAAGGGCTGGGCTTCCCCGGCGCGGTCGAATCGCTCGCCGAGCGGTTTGGAGTGGAGCTCGAGCGCGAGAGCGAGGACCCGCGCGCGGAGCGGTCCCGGCGACGGAGGGCGCGACTGTGGGAGCTGCTCGAGCGGACGGCCAAGTTCTATGAGCGCTACCTCTGGGACTCGCCCAAGGCGAAGAGGGCGCGGGCATACCTGGCGGGACGCGGGCTGCGCGAGGATGTCCTACGGCGGTTCGGCGTCGGGATGGCGCCGAGCGCCTGGGACCAGGTGCTGACCGGGAGCCAGCGGGCAGGGTTTAAGGTCGACGAGCTGCTCGCCGCGGGCTTGATCCAGCGGGGCCGTCAGGGTGGCCACTACGACCGGTTCCGCTCGCGGATCACGTTCCCGGTCCGCGACCAGCGCGGCAGGGTGCTGGGGTTCGGGGCGCGAGCGTTGAGCGCCGACTCGAAGCCGAAGTACCTGAACTCGCCGGAGGGGGAGCTCTATCGGAAGAGCCACACGCTCTACGGGATCGAGAGGGCGCGGGGGCCGATCGCGAAGGCGCGGCGGGCGATCGTGGTGGAGGGATACACGGACGTGCTGGCGCTGCACCAGGCGGGGGTGGAGGAGGCGGTGGCGGTCATGGGGACCGCGATCACGCCGGAGCAGCTGGCGATGCTCGCGGGGTTGACCGATTCAGTGGTGCTGGCGCTGGATGCGGACCGGGCCGGGGCGGACGCGATGATCCGGGCACAGAGGGTCGCGGGCGGAAGGGGGATCGAGCTGCGGGTGGCGCCGATGCCCGAAGGGGAGGACCCGGCGGACATGCTTCAGGAGGGGTCGATTGACCGGTTCAGCGAGCTGGTGGATGCGGCTGTCGACCTGCCGAGCTTCCGGGTCCGGACGGCGCTTCGGCGGGGGGACCTGGGAAGCGTCGCTGGGCGCGAGCGGGTGCTGGACGACCTGGGCCCGGTGCTGAAGGCGATGGGGGAGACGACCGTCGGCTTCGACGAGCTGGTGCGCGAGGTTGCGGACCGGATCGACACCGATCCGAGCCTGGTCCGGGAGCGGGTCAGGAGCGCTGCCGATCCCGCGCCGGCCGCCGACGCAAACGGCGGTCGGCGCTCGGAGCCAGGGACGCCGGGGAGGCGGGAGTGGGCGCTTACCCCCCGGGAGACGCGGGAGCGGGCGCTGTTCGCGATGTGCATCGCGGATCCGAAGACCGGGCGGCGGTTCATCGACGAGCTCCGGGAGGAGCACCTCTCGGACTCGGGCGCTCCGGCGCTCGGGTGGCTGAAGGAGCACCTCGACGATCCGATGGCCGGGCTGCCGCGGGAGGACGATGCGCTCGGCCCGCTGATCACGGAGCTGGTGATGCGGGCGGAGAGCGAACCGGCCTCCGAGGGGGCAATGCAGCTCAACTTCGACCTGCTCGAGCAGCAGCGGCTCGAGGACGGGATCTCGGCCGCCCAGCGGGCGGGGGACTACGAGGCGAGCACGCGGCTCTCGCGTGAGCGGGCGGCCCTCACCGACCGGATCGCGCACGCCGGCTTCGCCTTCTAGCCAGCATTCACACACTCGGCACACTGCCGCGCGCCCCACACCACATTCGCGCCCCGATTCGCTCCATCCGAGGGCCGGATTCATCCGCATGCAGGCGGACAATGCCTGCAAATGGAGAAGGAACTACTCGAAATCTATCTGGCGGAGGGGCTCACGCTGAGGGAGATCGGTGAGCGGACCGGGAAGCATCTGACCACGATCGGTTACTGGGTCAAGCGCCACGGCCTCCGAGCCGCGAATGCCAAGAAGTTCGCACCGAAGCACAGCAAGATCACGAGGGAACGTCTGGAGGAGCTCGTCCGGCAAGGTGCCTCGCTGAATGACCTCTCCGAGGTGCTTGGCCTCAGCGTGTCAACCGTTGGGCATTGGCTCCGCAAATACGGGCTTGAGACGTCCGGGATGGGCTGGCGCCGCCAGCAGACGCGACACGCCAGGGAGGCTGGCCTCACGCACATCACCAGGAGCTGTGCTCACCACGGGATGACGACGTTCATCCTTGAGGGTCGCGGCTACTACCGCTGCTCGGAATGCCGCAGACGAGCAGTCTCGAACTGGCGCCGTCGTGCCAAGATGCGCTTGGTCGAGGCTGCCGGAGGATGCTGCGTCCTTTGCGGATATGACCGCCACCCGGGGGCCCTTCATTTTCACCATCTGAATCCCGAACAGAAGCGCTACACGCTCAGTCGCGCGGGCCATACGCGCAGCTTCGCCGAGGCGCTCGAGGAGGCGAGGAAGTGCTTGCTTCTCTGCGCGAACTGTCACGCCGAGGTTGAGCGGGGAGTCGCCGAGATCCCAAAGGAGCTCCTCCGCGGCGGTTGTAGAGAGGACGCTAACCTGCGAGGCCGGGCCGCTTTCAAGGGTCGCACTTTGGATTAGCCCGAAATGTAATCCGGGGTAGCTCAACTTGGTGGAGCGCGCGGCCGTTAACCGCGAGGTTGTGGGTTCGAGTCCCACCCCCGGAGCTATAGGAACGAGCTACCCGCAAGCCGGCGAGCGCCGGCTCGTCGCATTCCAGGCAGCGTCCTCGACCAGGTTCGCTGCAGCGATCGATCCGTCATTACTGGCTGACCACTCGGCGACCTCGCATGCTTTCGCCCGGAACCCTTCCTCGCCCAGCAGCCGCCGCACCGCCAGCCTGATACCGCGCCGGGAGAGCAGCCGCCGCGGCAGCGACAGCCCCGTTCCCGACCAGGCCACCCGCGCCGCGTTCTCGCCCATGTCCCCGACCGCCGGACAGACCAGCAGCGGCGCGCCCGTGGCCAGCGCCCTCGCGACGGTCCCGTGCCCCCCGTGGCAGATCACCACGTCCGCGGCGGGCATCACCTGCGAGTAGGGCATCCAGTCCAATAGCACCGCGTTCGAGGGAACCTCCACCGGCACCTCCGGCCGCTGTTTGTTTCTCGTCGCCAGCACCCTGACCGGCTCATCGGCGAGTCCCGCCAGCGCCTTCCGCAGCAGCTCGCACTCCGGGTCCTGGGATGTGCTCGGAGCGATCGCCACAAGCGGGTCGTCACCCTCCGGAATCTCCACCTTCTCGGCGGGCAGCTCGTAGAACAGCGGCCCCGTCACCCGCACGTGGGCCGGCCACTCCCGCGGGTACTCCAGGTGCGGAAACGACCCCACTACCGCCAGCAGCTCGCTGATCCCTCCGTGAAACCGATCGAGCGGCGGCAGCGCCAACCGCGCCCGGGTCTCGTTCAGCTCGTCCCGCCCCCGCCGCAACCCCATCGAAAGCAACGGCCCCGTCGCCCGCCACGCGGCCCGCCCGAGCGCGGTCCGCGGCGGCCGCAGCCCGACGGAGTAAAGCGGCATCCCCGGCTCCTGCACCGGATAGACATGCGGGATCAGGGTCGCTTGCGGCACCCCCGCCACCTCCGCCGCGAGCGTCGGCGCCAGCGTGAGGATGTCGCTCACCACCAGGTCCGGTTCGAACCCCTCCATCAGCCTGGCGAGCGCGCCCGCCGCCGCCGCCGCCGTCTGCCCGTCGGGCGTGTCGGGCCCCGGCGGCGGATACACCGTGTACTCCTGCGCGGCGGTGAACCCCAGCCCCTCATCCTCGACCGCCTCCCGCCAGTGCTCCCACGTCTCGACCAGGACGTCGTGCCCCCGCCGCCGCAACTCGCGCGCCAGCGCGATCGCCGGGAACGCATGACCCGGATCGCCGAAGGCCGCGATCAACAACCGAAGTGACCCGTATGGGCGGCTCATTGCGCGGACCCTACGCCGTAGCCGCTATCCCTTGACCCGATGGCGAAGCACAGGAACAACGCCCGGCGGCTCCGCAATGCCGTCTATGCCATGCCGACCCACACCAAGGAGGCCATGCTCCGCGGCATCCGCAAGAACCGCGTGATCGTCGGCGCCTACGTGGACAGGCGCGGCGGCGTCTGCCCAATGCTCGCCGCCCACCGAAACGGCGGGCGCACCAACTTCGGCACCTTCGCCCGCGCCTGGGACGCGTTCACCGGCGCCGGCCGCAAGCCTCGTCGCGCGTCTCGCCGCGAGGTCCGAACTCTCGAGGGCTACCTCGAGATGGCCCTGATCCGGGAGGGCATCGCCACCGGGACCGCGCTCTCCGACCGCCCACTGGCGGACGAGGTCCGCGACGTCCAGGCATCCCGCCGCCGCCTCGCCGAGACCAACGCGCGCCAGGGCTCCGACATCTCGATTCAGGACGTCCTTGCCACCGCCTACACCGAGCACGCGCTCCGCGCCGAGCGCGAGCCCGCCCCCCAGCCGGACTCCGCAGAGGCCTGGTCCGCCGAGCTCGAGCGCGCCGAGGCCGAGCTTCACGGCACCACGCGCTAGGCGACGGATCGTGAGTTGCCCTCGTAGGGGCGATGCGATGACTGGCAGGAACCATGCGTACAGGCCCTGGATGTGGTTGGAAACCGGCTTGTTGAAGCGCGCTACTCGTCGGGAGGGCTTCGTCTCTTGGCCAGCTGCCGGCGGGCTACGACTCTAGCCACCGATCCCCGTGAGCGGCCCTGGCACCGAGACGGATCTGGTCACCGGGGCGTTCAGTTATTCAGGCTCGCGTATGGCCGAGCTCCTGATCGAGTCCGGGCGAGAGGTAAGAACCCTCACTCATCATCCGGATCGCGAGCATCCCCTCCGGAGAAGAGTCCAGGCCGCGCCTTATCGATTCGATGACCCACTCGCGCTGGCGCGCAGTCTCGAAGGGATCACCACTCTCTACAACACGTATTGGGTCAGATTCGAGCGAGGCGGGACGACCTTCGCCAACGCTGTCGCTAACTCCCGGGCGCTGTTTGAGGCAGCTCGCCGTGCCGGAGTAGCCCGCATCGTTCACCTGAGCATTGCCAACCCCTCAGTCAACTCGCCGCTGCCTTACTACCGCGGCAAAGCACTCGTCGAACAAGCTCTGGCTGCTGGTGATGTCCCTTACGCGATCGTCAGGCCAACGTGGATCTTCGGCGGTGGGCGAGACGTCCTGGCCAACAACATCGCATGGATCCTGCGGCGTATGCCGATCTTCGTCATCCCGGGCGATGGCCACTACCTCGTGCAGCCGATCCACGTAGACGACCTCGCGCACATCTGTCTGCGAGCCGCGCGTGGTCCCAGCGATGTGGTTATGGACGCGGCCGGGCCTGACACGATGTCGTTCGACGAGCTCGTTCGAGCCGTCCGGCACGCTCTCGGCAGGCGTATGCCGATCTTGCACGCCTCGCCTACCGCCATGGCGGCCCTAGCGCGCGCGCTTGGCTTCGTCGTGCGCGACGTAGTCCTCACCGCTGACGAGATCCGCGGCCTGACCGCGGGGCTGCTGGTCTCGCATCAGCCCGCGCTCGGACAGATCTCTTTCATCGACTGGGTGAACGAGAACAGGTCAACACTCGGCCGTGCATACGCAAACGAGCTGAACCGTCACTTTCGGATGCGGAAGACGTCTCCTCATGCCTGAGGGGATCTCGCGCACCAGACGACCAAGGACGTATCGCTTCTCGCCGATGAGCCAGCACGCAGACGCACTCGCCTGGGCTGAGGCGCAGGTCGCCGCCGCGCGCGACGATCCCGCGGAGCGCCTTGCATTGATCACGCGGACCTATCACGGGCCGACGGGCCGCGCACGGCGACACCTGCCGTTCCGACGGGCGGCCTTGTCGTTCATGCGCTGGCAGACGCAACGCGGTCTGCTCAATCCGCTCGACGCGTCGCCTCCGGGCAGTGTCTGGTGGCGCGCAGTGAATGAGCGACTGCTGCGGGACGGATGCGAATCGGTCGCGCTCGCCGGCGGTCTGGCCGGGGAGCCGTCGTCGCAACCCGTGCGGCTCTGGCTGGATTTCATCACCAGACCAACGGCACGCAACTGGTACCGAGCCCACAACGCGAGCATCGTGAGCGGCTACCTCGAGCATCAGGAACTCGCGGAAGAAGAGAGCCCGCCGGAGCGCTTCTTCATGAACGTCGCGCTCGTCCGTGTCCTCTATGCTCACGCGCTCGTTGCGGCGCCGCGCCTGGCGCTGGGGCGATTCGCGCCGCTCGCCCGCCTGCTCGGCGACCCGCGGCTCGGGATGGCCGGGGCCTTCCTCTCACTCCGCCGCGTGGTCCCAAACCGCTATCCGCTCGCCCGAGACGTCGAGAGCTACATCGCCGACGAGCAGCGCCTCGGCCGGCTGCTTGACTACGCGGTGATCGCGCCGCGCACGCAACTCATGTACGAGTGGTCCGCCGAGGAGCTCGGGGAACCACGCCTGCTCGAGCTGGTTCGCGACGGCAACCCCATTTACGCATGGCCCTTTGAGCGACGACACGTGTGGCGCTCGCCGCGCATGCCACTGGTGGGGCGCGTTCTCGAACGCGCCACCAGGGCGCGGTGAGACTGGCGGGACCTAGGTGAGCGACCGGACTCGAACCGGCGACCGCCTGGACCACAACGATTTGTGTCCGCCGGGCTGATACCAAGGTCACGCCCCTTCGGGCACGACGATCGGCTCGAACAAATGACGCTGGCACGCCCTAAGGTCCGCGCCGTGGCGTGGACCCCCACCACCAAGCCGTTCATCTCCATCGTCATCCCCGTTCGCGACGGCGAGTCCACGATCGGCGAATGCATCGACGCGATCCTCGCCACCGATTACCCGGAGGACCGTCGCGAGATCCTCGTCGTCGACAACGATTCCACCGACGCCACGGCTGCCGTGATCCGATCCCGCCCGGTCCGCTACCTGCATGAGGAGCGGCCGGGGGTCTCCAATGCCCGAAACCGCGGCATATCGGAGAGCGGCGGCGAGATCCTCGCCTTCGTCGATGCCGACTGCATCGTCGAGCCCCAGTGGCTCACCGAGATCGCGAGCGCCTTCCAGGACCCCGACGTGGGCTGTGTCGCCGGCGACCTGAAACACATGCCGCCCCGAACCGCGGCCGAGCGCCAGGTGGTCCGCATGCTGGGGGACTGGCAGCGCTTCGCGTTCACCTCCAACCCCCCCTACGCGATCACCGCCAACGCCTCCTACCGCCGCGACGTGCTCGAGCGGATCGGCGGCTTCGACCCTCAGATGACGCGAGCCCAGGACGTCGAGCTCGGGCTCCGCTTCCACGAGCGAAGCGACCGCCGATTGGGGTACGCCGAGCGCGCCACCGTCCGCCACCGAAACCGCTCCACCCAGCTCGGCTTCTTCCGCCAGCAACTCGGCTGGGCATACGGCGCCGGCCTCGTCGGCGCCAAGTACGAGGCGCTGGGAGGCGATCCGGTCAGGCCGCCGCGCGCGCGCGAGATCGGCAAGGTCCTGCGCGGTCTGGGGGCCGTCGCCTGGTTGGGGGTCCGCGGCCGCGGCCGGCGCGAGTGGATCGAGGACGCCTGGTACGACCTGCTGCGCCAGGTCGCATGGTGGGTCGGCGCCCGCACCGGGCTCCGGAGGGGCGCGCGGATCTGGGGCTAGGGCGTTGCCTGCGCCGCGTCGCCCGGCCGCAGGAACGCGATCTCCGGCACCTCGCAGTTCGGGGAGGTGCGAAGCAAAAATCGCACCGCCTCCGCGATGTCCTCGGGCCGAATCATCGTCTCGGCCCCAACTGCCTCCTTCACGTAGTCGGTCATCGGCGTGTCCACGAACGCCGGCGCGAACGCGGTGACTTGGATTCCCTGACCGGCGACCTCCTTCTGGGTCGCCTGTGAGAACCCGATCGCGGCCGCCTTCGTCGCCGAGTACACCGAGAGCCATGCCTGGCCGACCTTCCCCGCGATCGACGCCATGTTCACGATCAGCGCCTTCCCATGCTCGCCGCCCGCGTCTCGCAGCATCGGCAGGCACTCCCTGGTCATCAGCATCATCGCCCGGACGTTCACCCCGAGCTGCATGTCGACGTACTTGGTCGTGAGCGCGTCCATCTGCTCACCGATCCCGACCCCCGCGTTGTTCACCAGCACGTCGAGCCGCCCGAACCGCTCCCTGTGTCCTTCGACCAACGCGGTCAGGTTCTCCTCGTCGATCATGTTCGCCGCAACGTCCAGCACGTCGAATCCCGCCGAGCGCAGATCCTCGGCCGCCGCCTCGAGCTTCTCTGGACGGCGCGCCGAGACCGTGATCCGGTACCCGTCCTCGCCCAGTGCCCGGGCGATCGCGAGCCCGATGCCGCTCGAACCGCCTGTGATCAGGGCCGCTTTCTCCGCCAACCTCGCCTCCTTGGAATCGCCGATACCGGCGGCACCCTATCGACGGACCCAACTACGATGGCGCGTTGTGCCTCGCAACCTTCTCGCGCTTCCGATCGCGCTCCTCATGCTCTCGATCGCCGGCTGCGGCGAGTCGGACGACGGCTCCGGGACGAGGGACAGGGCGGCGCCCGCCGCCTCGGAGTTTCCGGCCCCGGGAGGCCAGAGCCTCGAACAGGTGCTCTCCGTCGCGAGCGGCGAGGGCCCCGTGGTCTCCCCGGCGGTGCGAGTGCTGCGCGAGGGCCCGAACCGATTCGCGTTCGGCGTCTTCACCGTCGCGCACGAGCCGATCGACGACGCCGAGGTGGCGATCTACGCCGCTCCCGGCGTCGGCCTGAAGGGTGAGGCGGTCGGCCCGTTCCCCGCGCGGATCATCGACCTCACCACCGAGCCCGCCTTTCGTGCGAAGACCACCGCCGACGATCCGGACGCGGCGCAGGTCGCGTACGTGTCCGATGTGACCCTGGACAGCCCCGGGCAGTGGACGTTCGGCGCCCTGACCCGGGAGGGCGATTCCTTCGGCGGCAGCCTCCTTGCGACCCCAAGCGAGGTGGGGGAGTTCGATCCGCCGGGCGCGGGGGACAGGGCGCCCGTCGTCCACACCCCGACCGCGCACGAGGTGTCGGACATCTCCGAGATCGACACCCGCGTCCCCCCGGATGACATGCACGACGAGGATCTCGCCGACGCTCTCGGGCGCCGGCCGGTCGTGCTCCTGTTCGCGACCCCGGCCCTGTGTGAGAGCCGCGTCTGCGGTCCCGTTGTCGACGCGGCCGCCGAGGTGAAGCGCGACTTCGGCGACCGGGTCGCCTTCATCCACCAGGAGATCTACAACGACAACCAGATGAACGCGGGCTCGAGGCCACAGGTGCAGGCGTACCGGCTCCCCAGCGAGCCGTGGCTCTTCGTGATCGATCGCGACGGACGCATATCGAGCGTGATCGAGGGGCCCTTCAGCGTCGGCGAGCTTGCGGCCGCCGCTAGCAAGGTCGCGGGCCCGCAAAGCGGGTAGAACTCACGGCGTGGGGGACCCGGAGCTCCTCAGAATGCTGGCCTCCGAGGCCGACCGCCGCTGCCCTGCGCTGATCGGCGGAGTCGAGGAGCTGGCAGGGTCGGGGAAGAAGGATCCCGAACGAGTCGAGGAGCTCCGGATCGAGGCCCATGGGTTGAAGGGCGCAGCCCTCGTCGTCGGGCAGAACCGCCTCGCCGAGCTGGCGCGACTGATGGAGGCCTTCCTCGCCGACTGCGTGGAGAAGGGGAGAATTGAGCCCGGCTCGGCCGCGACCCTGGTCAAGGCGGCCAGCGCGTTCAGCGAGGGGGCCCAGGCGGCGGCCGAGGGCGTCGCCGAGCCGGCGACGGTGGGGCAGTCCCTCAGTGCTCTCGACGGCTGAGCGTCCAGGTCGCCGAGTGCTTCCGGCTCGGCTCAGGTCGCGTGATCCAGCGCGTACTGGATCCCCGCCAGCACCATCGCCGACAATCAACGCCCAGGCCGCGATCAGCCACCCGGCGAGACTCGTCGTCGATTCCCCGTCCCATCCGAAAGCTGAGGAACGCGATCACGGCAACGATCACCATTCACCCGCCCAGCATCCCGGCCAGAATCTACCCCGGACGGTACGCTCGCCCTGGGGCCGGTAGCTCAGCTGGTCAGAGCAGCGGACTCATAATCCGTCGGTCGCAGGTTCGAGTCCTGCCCGGCCCACTCGAAACCGCCTGCTATCGGGCGGTTGGTGAACGTGTCCTCGGCTGATCTCAATCGCGCTGCCATGAGCCTGGCGGTGAACGGGTTCGCCGTCTTCCCGATCAAGCCGGGCCCGCGCAGTATCTCGCGACCAAGGCGGCGGATCGGAAACCGTGAGGGGCGACCAGCGTGCGGTGTGCCAGGTGAAGTTCGCGTTAATGCTCCGCACACTCGAATTCGACTCCGCCATCCGCGGGTATCTGAGGATCCCGCTTGCTCTTCGGTTGACCCCCTACAACCGGAGAAACGCGGGACAGGGAGTCGTCGAGGGTGCCCTGCTAGGGCACCCCGGCGGCTCCATACATCTCAGAGACGGGGGAAGGGAGGGTCGCGAGGAGCGATTCCCACCCTTAAGACTGCCGCCTGGTCGCTTGGGAAAAAGCGGTGAATCTGTTCACCGGTGACTCTGGTTAGGAGACCTGATGGGCCGAGCCAAACACTTGAAAGGAAAGATCAAGGGCGAGGGCTAGATCCTGAGCCATGAGCAGACGAACGGGATTCGATCAAATCCGCTATCAATTCCCGCTTCGCGGCTGGGGGTTCGAGGCAATCGTCGGGAGTGACACTTGCAGGCGGACGGGACACTTCAACCATTCGGACGGGGCAGGCTCGTGCGGGTCGCCCTACTCATTGCGATTGGACTGCTCGCCGCGCTGGCGCTTCCCGCGGCCGCTCCCGCGGAGCGCGGCCTCGTCACCGGCTTCCAGGCTGACGAGTACGTGTCCTCCGACCCGGCCGTACGTGCCCTGTGGGGGGACCGGACCGTGGCCTCCGGGGCGGGGATCGTGCGCCTCACTGTCAGTTGGGCGACGATCGCCGGCCCGCAGGACCCCCCGCCCCCCGACCCGACGAACCCCGGCAGCGCCTCCTACGACTTCTCGTGGCTCGACCGGGCGGTGCGCGATCTCGCCGCGCGTGGCCTCACCGTACTCCTGAACCC
>DASUYK010000101.1:0-13134 GCA_036377415.1 Solirubrobacterales bacterium | reverse complement strand
TGGAGGTGATGCGGCTAGGGAAGGCTTGACTTTCATCCGTCGCGCAATGCAGAAGTGGAACGGGGGGGACAAAGCTCCTGAGTTTCGTCGTTGCGGGCGTCCGGGGGCTCGACGTGCGAGACGCCCGCTGCCGCGCGAGAGCGGAAGCGACGGTCGTGACGATTCCGCGCGAATCGTGTTCGCTGGTTCAGCACAGGTCCCCGCTGGTCAGTCGGACTCGTCGAGGCCCAGGGCTTTCACCGCGTCCGACCACTGGTACCAGACAACCAGGCGCTTGACGCGCGCGTCACGAAATTCGAACAGGTAACCAGAGTCGGAGTCCTCCCACAGACCGCTCTTGGGTGCCAAATGGTGGCCCCAGACCCTGATGACGATGCGGTCACCGAGGTCGATCACGGCCGTGATCCCGTGGGAGACCTGCTCCCAGTCGCGCAGCCACTCGGCCCAGAACGCACGGAATCCGTCGTGGCCGTGGTAGCTCGGGGCGATCCCGGTCGCCTCGACGCCGCGGAACTCGATCTCGGCCTCGGGCTCCATGCCGAGCAGTACCACGTCGAAGTCGCGCCGATTGATCGCGGCGAACACGCCGCGCAAGACGTAGGCCAGGGCACGCCGGCGAGCCGCGGAGCCCGGACGGAGGCGCAGTGCGATCCGCAACGCGAGCGGCAGGAGGCGGGGAAACAGGAGGGCGACACGGTCCCCCAGCGGGCGGCGCATAACGACGCTTGCGTCCGCTCGCGTTCTCATCTGGGCCGGTACACCTGTCGTGGCCGTCGTCCTTCTAGCCGTCGTAATCGGCTCGTCGCTGGGCGCACTCATGTCGTTACTCGGAGATCCGGCCGCAGACTACCCGCAGATCTGCCCCAGACATGCGAGGAGTTGGCGACGCCAAAAAGCGGCGGTTTCAAGATCACACCTTGCGAGGAACGGCCCTTTGTCCCAGATGGAAGCCCTGTTGGAAGCCTCAGCCGCCGCGAAAGGACCCGCAGACGCCCCAGAACTGCCGAGAGGATGTGACGGCTAGGCAGTAAATCCGCAGACGACCACCAAACGCCGTCAGCCGCTCAGTTCTCACACGGGAGAGGTCGCTGGTTCGATCCCAGCCGCGCCCATCCGGCGGGCGCCGGACCCTAGGATGCCGCTCCATGGACCGACGCCTGATCGGACTGCTCGCATTCGGCGCGGCCCTTGCCGTGGTCGTAATCGCGGTTCTGATCGGCCGCGGCGGGGACGACGACGGAGGCGGCTCGACCACCGCGGACGCGGGCAGCAAGCCCACCGTCGAGGTCCCCGAGGGGCCTCCCCCCACCGAGCTCCAGATCGAGGACCTGGAGGTTGGCGATGGCCCGGAGGCCGCGACGGGCGACCAGGTGAGCGTCCAGTACGTCGGGGTCGACTACGAGAGCGGCGAGGAGTTCGACTCCTCCTGGGACCGCGGTGAGCCGTTTCGGTTCCAGCTCGGCGCGGGCGAGGTGATCCCGGGCTGGGACGAGGGCGTGGTCGGGATGAAGGTCGGCGGACGGAGGGAGCTGCTCATCCCGCCGGATCTCGCCTACGGGGCCCAGGGACAGCCGCCGGACATCGGGCCCAACGCGACCCTGATCTTCGTCATCGACCTCGTCTCGGTCGGCTCCTGACACGCGAAGGGCCGGCCAACCTGGCCGGCCCCCGCACATCCCCCTGGACGTTGTTCCCTAGGTCGTCGGCGCGGGCGCGCTGCCCTGAGCCTTCGCCTTCTGCGAGACGCACTTGCCGAACGCATTCTTCCTCTTGCTCTTTTCCGTGCCGTAGAACTCGCTGAACGTCTTCCCGCCGTGGCCCGCGGCGAAGTTGGGGTCGCTGCGCTCGGCGCGACATGCCTGCGCGGCGTTCTGCAGATTCGTCTCGATCTGCCCCAGCGCCGCGTGGACCTTGCCGCTCACGCACTTGCCGAACGAGTTCTGCTGGTTGTGATTCGTCCCGTAAACCTGATCGAACGTCTGGCCGCCGTGCGTGGTCGCGAAGTTGGGGTCGGCCTGCTCCGCCTTGCACTCCTGGGCCGCGTCGTTGACCAGGTTCTCCGACGAGTTGCTCTTCTTGCCCTTGCAGTTCCGCATCGCATGCTGCGCCTTGGCCGGGTCCCCGCTCTTGTGGGGGTCCCCGTACTTCATCTTGAACTGCTTCACACCGATCACGTGGAGTTCCGTCGTGCACGCCTGCGAGGCCACCTGCTTCGGGTTGGGCGTCGAGTTCTCCGCCACCGCTGCCCCCGCCCCGATGGCGGCGACACTGAGACAACAGAGAGCGACACTGCTGATCTTCTTCATTCTTCGAATTCCTCCATTCGTGATCCGCATACGGCTTTTAGGTGCTCATTTCGGTCAGCGTCACGGAGCGTCGCAGGGTTACTGCTGATCCGGGCGTGTAACCAGCCGTCGCTCCGCGTGACAGAAGGAGATGACCGCGCTCGTCATCGCAGCGCCGGCGCCGACCCGGCAAGATGCGGATTGCATGCCCCGACTCAGGCGAGGGAAGGCGGGGGACGGTGCGCCCTCAGGAGAGGACGCGGCGACGGTCGCGCGCATCCGCAACGGTGAAGAATCCGCCTTCGCGGAGCTGGTCGACCAGTACGGGGCGACGATGCTCCGCGTCGCCCAGATGTACGTGAGGGACCGGGCGAGCGCGGAGGAGGTCGTCCAGGAGGCCTGGCTCGCGGTGTTGAACGGGATCGATCGCTTCGAGGAGCGCTCCAGCCTGAAGACCTGGCTGTTCAGGATCCTCACCAACCGAGCGAAGACCAGGGGCGAGCGGGACGCTCGGTCGCTCCCCTTCTCCGCCCTCGCGGGCGCGGAGGGGGAGGCTGACGAGCCGGCCGTCGACCCGGATCGGTTCCTCGGCCCCGACAGCGCCACCCCCGGCGCGTGGGCCGCCCCGCCCCGGGCCTGGCCGGAGGACCGGGTCCTCGCGGGCGAGACCCTCGGCGTGATCGAGTCCGCGATCGAGATGCTCCCCGAGGCCCAGCGAAAGGTGATCCGGCTTCGCGATGTCGAGGGCTGGAGCCCGATGGAGGTCGCCGACGCGCTGGAGATCACCGACGGGAATCAGCGCGTCCTCCTTCACCGGGCGCGCTCGAAGGTCAGGTCCGCGCTCGAGGATTATCTCGAGGGTGCTCCGCAGATGCGAGGGCGGGCGCCAGCGCGACCCGTTAAGGGTAGGAGGAGCAACCCGATTGAGGGAGGGGCGGGATGAGCCTCTTCGTCCGGGAGATGGCATGCCAGGAACTCGTCGAGCTGGTCACGGCGTACTTCGACGGCAGCCTGTCGCGCTCGGAGCGGCGGCGATTCCGCGCCCACATCCGCGGGTGCCCCCACTGCACGGCGTACGTCGAGCAGATGCGGCTCGTGATCGAGGCGACCGGAAGGCTGACCGAGGAGGACATCGAGCCCGGTGCTCGCGAGGAACTGCTCGAGGCGTTTCGCGGCTGGAGCGCCGGGCGGTCCGCGGGCTAGGGTCGGCCCGCCGCCTGGTCGGGCTGCTTGAGCAGCCCCTGGAGCAGGTACAGGTACTGGAGGAGGTGGCGGGTCCCGAGAAACTGCTCGGTCACCCTCTGGCGCGCGGCCCCGCCGATCTTCGCCGCCCGCTCTGGATCGGCGAGCAGCTCGCCGATCGCGCGCCCAACCGACTGCAGGTCCTCGGGCTCCACGAGGACGCCCGAGACCCCGTCGACGATCTGATCCTGGATCCCGCCGACGGCCCCAGCGACCACCGGCTTCCCCTTCCACATCGCCTCGGCGACGGTGAGGCCGAACCCCTCCGCAAGGCTCTTCTGAGCGACGACGTCGGAGCGGCGTTGGATCGCGTTCACGATCGCGGCGTTCTCCTCGACGTCGTCCATCGGAAGGGTGGCGAGGTGGACTCGCTGCCTGACGCCGGGGGGCAGCGCCTTCCGCCGCTCGCGGACCTCGGCCAGCACCTCGGCCCCCTCCGGGTCGTCGGCCACATCGGCCACGGACGGTCCGGCGATCAGCAGGTGCGCGTCGTCGCTGCCGACGTGTTCGGCGAACGCCGTCAGCAACCCGACGGGGTCCTTCAGCCGATCCCACCGTGAGACCTGGCTGATCAGGGGCGCGCCCTCCGGGACCGGGCCCTCCTGGTCCAGCTCCGCGGGGCGGTCGACTCGCGACTGGCTTCCGTCCATGCGCTGGAAGAGGGCGCGTCCGAAGTGGTCCCCCGGGGCGATTCCGGTTACGGCCAGGATCGAGCGGACCGCATCGGGATCGAGCTCCTGATTCTTCGGCGAGAAAACGTCGATCGAGGGCGGGACGAGCCATACCCGCTCCCGATCGAGCCCCTCCCAGACGAATCGCTCGCGCGAGAAGACGTAGGCATCCGCGTCGGTGACGGACGGCCGCAGGAACTCCCAGGCACCCCTGGCGATCTCCCCCGCGTGGTCCACCCCGATATGGCATCGCCACACGACCTTCACCTCGGCCGACTTGACATGAGGCACCAGACCCGCCGGCTGTGGATCGTGGATGTAAACGATGTCCCCCGGCCGGGCGAGCCGGGTGAGCTCGTCGGCGGCCTCGAGCAAAGCCTGCTCGTATACG
The DNA here is from genome assembly GCA_036377415.1 of Solirubrobacterales bacterium. GTDB lineage: Bacteria > Actinomycetota > Thermoleophilia > Solirubrobacterales > 70-9 > DASUPK01. The sequence continues at coordinate 8,545 of DASUYK010000101.1, read as the reverse complement.
TCGCGCTCCGCGGCGCCGAGCGCGCCTCCGTCGCCCAGTGACCCATGCAGGAGGTTGTGAAGCCGCTTCGTGACCCGAAAGAACTCCGGATTCCCGGAGATCGTCAGCCAGCGCAGGTCGGCGCCGGCGCCGCGGCCGTAGGCCAGCAGCGAGTGCAGCATCTCGGCCACCCCGCCGCCTCGCGCGGTCGAGTTCACGTGCCAGACGATTCGGCCCCCGAGCACGTCCTCCGTGTCGGCGATCGCTTTCTCCACCGCCGCGAATCCGTCGCCGAGCACCGGCCTGAACCGCTCCAACGAGATTGCAGCTACAGGTACCTCCTCCAGTGCAGACACGACGATTAGCCTACGACACCGCCTAGGCTCCGCCGGTGATCATCCTGCTCCTCGCAGCGACGGCCACCACGCTGGCCACGGGACTCGGGGCGATTCCGGTCTTCTACCTCGGTGGCCGCGCCTCCGTGTGGCAGCCCTTCCTCTACGGCCTGGCGGCCGGGGCGATGACGGTCGCCTCGATCGTCGGGCTGCTCGAGCCGGGGCTCGACCAGGGCTCGACGACGGCGGTGATCGCCGGGCTGGCGACGGGCGTCGCCTTCCTGCTGATCGCGCGCGCCGCGATCGGCGATTCCGACAGGGAGATCGATGGCCGCAGCGGGCCCGGAGTGAGGATCTCGCTGCTGGTGTTCCTCGTTCTCTTCGTTCACAGCTTCCCTGAGGGATTCTCGATCGGGACGGCATACGCCTCAGATGTCTCCGGGCTGAGCCTGTTCGTGATCCTCGCGATCGGGCTGCAGAACGTCCCCGAGGGGACGAGCGTCGCGATTCCGATGGCGGAGGCCGGGTTCAGCCGCCGCCAGCAGTTCTGGGCAGCAGTCCTGACCAGCGCGCCCCAGCCGCTCGGCGCCGTCGTCGCCTACCTGCTCGTCAGGACGGTCGAGGACCTGCTCCCGTTCTCGTTCGGGTTCGCGGCGGGCGCGATGCTCGCCCTGGTCGCCTCGGACCTCGCACCGCGGGCGTTCGCCCGCGGTGGGATCGGCCGAGGCGCGGTCGGGGCGCTCACGGGGGCCCTGGTGATGCTGGGGCTGAGCGTCGCGCTCGGGGTTTGAGCGGACTTCAGCCGCTAAGCCCGAGCGCTACAGGCTCGTGGGCGATCAGTTGACCGAGGGATCCGGGGGCATCCGCGCGAGCAGCGCGTACTCCCCACCCTTCCGTCTGAGCGTCTCGGACCATAGATCTCCGTCCCTGAACGGATCGTCGGGATGCGCGTCCTCCGTGATCCACGCCTCCCGCTCGAGCTCGTCCTCGAGCTGCCCGGCCGCCCACCCGGCGTACCCGGCGAAGACCCTCACCCTGATCAGCTCGGGGGGATCGTCGAGGTCGACCATGCCGACGCCGCCGATGATCAGCTTCGTTGCCTCGCTCGGATCCGGGTGATCGCCCACCGCGGTGACTGCATTCGGCTGCACCGGGCCGCCCACGTGGATTAGGTGTTCGTCCCCGATCAGCTCGGCGAGCTCGGGCACCACCTCGCCGACGGTGCTCTCCGACGGCCGGTTGAGGACCAGGCCGAACGCGCCCTGCTCCGAGTGCTCGACCGTCAGGATCACGGTCCTGTGGAAGTAATCGGCCATGCTCGGGGAGGCGATCAGCAACTTGCCGCTCACGCTCTCGATCACCCCCGAAGGGTCTCAGGCTTCAGGGGGTGAGGACGATCTTGAGTGCTTGGCGATTGTCGTAGACGCGGTAGGCCTCGGGGGCGTCGTCGAGCTTCATGTGGTGACTGACGAGCGGAGCCGGATCGAGCTCGCCCGCGGAGAGGAGCTCGAGCACGCGATCCAGATGCTTGATCACGTTCGCGTGACCGGAGGTCAGGGTGATCGCCTTGATCCAGAGAAGGCCCATGTGCACCTGGATCCTCTCGGCGTAGACCCCCGTCGCCGAGACGGTGCCTGCCTTGCGGGCGAGCCGCAGGGCGAGGTCGAGTGCGTCGGGATGCCCCACCGCGTCGACGGCGAGGTCGACCCCCCGCCCGTCCGTCAGCTTCTTCACCTCACCGCGCGGATCCCCCTCGGTCAGGTGGACAGCCGTGGCCCCGAACGATTCCGCCATCCGCAGGCGGTCCTCCACCGTGTCGATCGCGATCATGGCCGACGCGCCCGCAGCTCGGGCCGCCTGAACCGCGCAGAGCCCGACCGGGCCCAAGCCGAGGATCGCGACCGTCTCGCCCTCGCGCAGGGGACGGGAGTCGATCGCGTGGAACGCGGTTCCCATGACGTCGCCGGCGAACAGGGCGACGTCGTCGGACAGGCCCTCCGGCACCCGTCGGAGCGCGAGGTTCGCATGGGGGACGAGCACGAGCTCGGCCTGGGCGCCCTGAAGAGAGCCGAGCGTCTCCCCATGTCCGTAGACCCTGGAGGAGTCGCACTTGTGGAACTCCTCCCGCTCGCAGAAGAAGCACTTGCCGCATGCCGTGGCGTAGGTCCCGAGGACCCGATCGCCGACCCCGACCCGCGTCACCTCATCGCCGGCCGCGATCACCTCGCCGACGAACTCATGGCCGATCACGAAGCCCGGCTCGATCTGGACCCTGCCGTGGTAGATGTGGAGGTCCGATCCGCAGATGCCGCTCGCCGCCACCCGGACGATCGCGTCGTCGGGCTCGACCAGATCGGGGTCCGGAACCTCGTCGACCCGGACCTCGCCCGGGGCCTGGAAAGTGACCGCCCGCATCGGCTAGAGCCTATGAGAGGATCGCCGGGTCCCGCCCGAACGCCCCGGCGGCGAGCTTCAACGAAAGGAGAGCGCGATGGGGATCGACAAGTCCCGGCCGGTGCTGATCACCGGCTGCTCGACGGGAATCGGAAGGGCGACCGCGGAGCGACTCGCCGAGGACGGATGGAACGTGTACGCAACCGCGCGGCGCCCGGAGTCGATCGAGGATCTCTCGAAGCATGGCTGTAAGACGCTTGTGCTCGACGTCACCAACGATCGGTCGATGAGCAGGGCGGTGAAGGAGACCGAGAAGGACGGCCCGATCGGAGCGCTGGTCAACAACGCGGGCTACAGCCAAAGCGGCGCAATCGAGACGCTCCCGATGGACAGCGTCCGGCGACAGTTCGAGACCAACGTCTTCGGCCTGATGCGGATGTGCCAGCTCGTCCTCCCCGATATGCGCGAAGCGGGTTCGGGCCGGATCGTGAACATCAGCTCGATGGGCGGCAAGCTCACCTTTCCGGGAGGCGGCGTCTACCACGCGACCAAGCACGCGGTCGAAGCCCTCTCCGATGCGCTCCGCTTCGAGGTCGCCGGATTCGGGATCCAGGTTGTGGTGATCGAGCCCGGCCTGATCGTCACCGAGTTCGGGGAGACCGCCTCGGCGAGCATCGCCGAGATCGACCACGGGCCGTACGCCAAGTTCAATGCGGACGTCGCCAGGGTGACATCCGCGGCGTACACGGGACCGATGGCCCGGTTCGGCGCCGGGCCGGAGGCGGTCGCGGCAAAGATCTCTCGGGCGCTCACGTCTAGGCGGCCGGGCACCCGCTACAAGGTCACCCCGTCGGCGAGCATCGTGATCGGAATGCGGAGGGTGATGAGCGACAGGATGTGGGACCGCTTCGTCCGCTCCCAGTATCCACGCCCAAAGCCGGAAGCCTGACCTATCCCGCATAGAGTCGGGACATGGATCTCGGCCTCGCGGTCGCCGTCGCCCTGGCGATCGGCTTCGCCGTCACCAACGGGCTCCACGACGCGTCGAACGCGATCGCGACGCTGGTCGCCACCCGCGCCGCCCGTCCCGGGCAGGCAATCTTGCTCGCCACGGTTTTCAACCTGCTCGGCCCGTTCCTGGTCGGAGCCGCGGTGGCCGATACGATCGGCGGGATCGTCACGGTCTCGCCCTCGGAGACCACCGCGGTGATCGGATGCGGCCTTGCCGCGGCCGTTGCCTGGAACATGATCACCTGGTGGCTGGGCCTCCCGTCAAGCTCTGGGCACGCGCTGGTGGGCGGGCTGGTTGGGGCGGCGCTGGTCGAGGGTGGGATCCACGCCGTCCAGTGGGGTGGCATCGAGTCGGGACGCCCCGTCGGCGTGTTTGGAACCCTGATCGCCCTCGCGATCTCCCCGGTCCTGGGCGGCCTCGCGGCGCTGATCGTGATCCGCTCGCTGCGCCGCCTGGCCCGGAGGGTCACGCGGGCCTGGGAGAGCTCCGTGACGGCCGGCCAGTGGGCGATGTCCTCGGCGCTTGCCTTCAGCCATGGAGCCAACGACGCGCAAAAGGCGGTCGGCGTGATCGCGGCGCTGCTGCTCGGCGCCGGAGAGACCGACTCGCTGAATGCCCCAAGCTGGGCGACTCTCGCCTGCGCGCTCGCCCTCACCGTTGGCACGGCCTTCGGCGGTTGGAGGATCATTCGCACCGTGGGTCGCCGCATCTACCGCCTGCAGCCGATCGAGGGACTGGCCAGCCAGAGCTCCTCGGCGGGAGTCATCCTGGGCGCATCGCTACTTGGGGCGCCCACCTCGACCACTCAGGTGGTCTCCTCCTCGGTGGTTGGGATCGGCTGGGGGCGCAGGCGGCTTCGCCACGTCAACTGGTCCGTCGTCCGCCAGATCGGGCTCGCCTGGCTGATCACGATCCCGATCACGGGCGTGCTGGCGGCGGCCACGTTCGAGCTCTGGGAATGGGTGAGATGAGAAAGCGCCGCTGGTTCCTCCCCGAGACGCCGGATCTGATCGGCCAGCTTCGCGTCCAGGCCACGATCGTCCTCGAAGGGATGGACGCCTTCGCCGCCTGGGCCGGCGGCGAGGAGAGCGCCGGCGAGGCGCTTCCCGAGATCGAGCATCGAGGGGACGCGGCCAAGCGCGAGCTGGTCGAGCAGCTCCGGGAGGCGTTCGTGACCCCGCTCGGACCGGAGGACCTGTTCGCCCTATCGCGCGGAATCGACTGGATCCTGGACTATGCCCGGGACCTGGTCAGCGAGGCGAAGGCGATGAATAACCCGCCGGACGCCAGGCTCGGCGAGATGGCGGCGATGCTCAGAGACGCCGTGTCTCATATCGGCGAAGCGCTCAACAAGCTCGGCTCCGACGGCGATGCGGCGAGCGCCGCCGCCGACCGGGCGATCAGGGCGGAGCGGGAGCTCGAACACACCTACTACCGCGGGATGGCCGAACTGCTCGAGGTCGATTCGCGGCACGAACGCATCTCGAGCCGAGAGCTCTACCGCCGCTGCGCCCGGATCGGCGACGAGGTGGTCGACGTGGCAGAGCGAATCGTCTACGCCGTCGTCAAGGAAAGCTGAATCCGAGCGTTTGAAACCGACTCGGGCGCCCAAATCCCGTCGTGGAATCAGCGGAGCTGCATCGACGGGAGCCGCTCCCGCCCGTTCCTAGGCGGCCGCGGTGAGCTGCGTCTCGTAAGGCCCCCGCCCGGTGATGCAGGCGGCGCCCGCCCTGGCCGCAAGCTCGAGCGCCGCATCCGGCCCCCCACCGGCCGCGAGCCCGTAGGTGAGCGCGGCCGCGAACGAGTCCCCGCACCCGTAGGCGTCGACCACCGGGCCAGGAAGGGAGGCGGCCGTCCATTCCCCCCTTCCGCCCTCCACGGTCTCGTAGCGGCCGCCCGCGGCCCCGCCCGTAGCGACGAGCATCGCGGGACTCGGGTCGAGCTCCCTCGCGAAGGCCCGCTCGAGCTCGTCGTCGCCGCTGAAGACGAGGGCGTCGAGCCCGATGTCGGCCTCGGCCAGCGGCCGGCCGGCGCGCGGGGAGGCGACCAGCACTCGAGCCGCCCTCGCCACCCGAACCGCGCCGATGTCACCGGCCGTGAGATAGACGGCGTCCGCGGCGCGGAGGCCCTCCCAGTCGAGCGCGTCATCGGCGCGAGGCCCGAGCCGCTCACCGATCGTCGTGATCGTTCGCTCACCGTTCGAGTCGATGAACGTGTACGCCCGCCGCGTCGGGCCCTCGCGGATCGCGGCGGCGACCTCGACACCGAGCTCACGCAGGCGCTCGACGGCTCGTTCGGCGAGCTCGTCTGTCCCGAGCGCCGTGAAGAGGGTGGAACCGCCCGCAAGGCGGGCGAGCTGCACCGCAGCCACCGCCCCGCCCCCCGCCGGCTCCGCGAAGCACTCGGAGGCATGGACGATCTCGCCGGCTGCGGGAACATGGTCCCCGCGAACGAACTCCACCCACTCAACGTGTCCGACGACCGCGACGCGCACCGAGGAGGGATTCTGGCGCAGCGGCCGTCGATCGGTGCTGAACACGGATGCGATCCGCGAGCCGGTGGGAAACGATTCAGCCAAAATCCACGCGAAAGGACAGATACACACGATGACCCCAGACAGTCATTCGCAGCTCAGAGCCAAACCGGGCGATCGCCTCGTGGTCCGCGGCCACCATCAGGGCGAGCCGCAGACGGACGGGGAGATCCTCAAGGTCCTCGGCGAGGACGGAGCGCCGCCGTTCCTGGTCCGCTGGGAGGACGGACACGAGGCCGAGGTCTTCCCCGGGTCCGACATGTTCGTCCAGCACTTCGAGAAGTAGATCGACCGAGCCGTCGAAATCTGGTGGAGGCTCTCAGCGCCGGATCGTGCGAGCCTTCCCGCCAGGCTCGAGACCCCAGGGAACGATCCGCTCGGGGTGGATCCGGATCACCGGCCGGTCGCCGTCGAGCGCCTCGGCGCGGCCGCGGACCTCGATCCCGCGCGGTCTCCAGGGATCGGTGCTGGCGAGATCGTCGACGACGATCGAGGCGCGGCCGGACCGGGCGACGTCCCGAAACTTCTTCGACCGCTCGAGGTCGTATCCGCGGACGTCGATCGAATCGTGCTCGGCGTCGTGGCGGAAGCCCACGGGGACCACATGCGGGGTCCCGTCCTTGCCGACAGTGGCGATCCGGCCCAGCCGCCGCGCCCCTGTACCGCCGGGGAACTCAACGCTGCCCAGATACTCCAGCTCGGTCTCGGTGAACACGCTCATCGCTGCCCCCCGTTCGTCAGTGATCGCCGCCAGCCCGCACTCGCTCGAGAATCGCTTCGATTCGGTGCCTGGCGTCGGTTCCGTCGGTGTGGGCGTAGAAGGGCTCGCCGCCCGTAGCCGCCCAGGGAACGAGCATGTCGAAGTCGAGCTCGCGGATCAGCTCGAGGCTCTCGATGTAGCGGGCGCGGTCGCTCGACTCTAGGACCGCCGCCACCCACTCGCCGCGGTCGATGTAGATGGTGTCGCCGGTGAACAGCATCCGGTGTTCACCGCTGTCCCAGAGGTAGGCGGTCGCCCCGCTCGTGTGTCCGGGCGCCGGGATCACCTCGAAGTCCTCGTCGAGTAGATGACGCCTCGAGAAGGTCGCGCGGACGCGACAGGTCCTCTCCACTGACCGGCGCTCCCGCTCGTGCACGAACAGCGGCGCCTCGATTCCCTCGGAGGCGAAGATCGCCTCGTGCCGGTGGTTCAGGTATCGGCGCGAGATCCCGCCGAGCCCCTCGATCGCCGCTCCGCCCGAGGCGAGCCCGGTGGTGCTGTAGATCAGAACGTTCCCACGCGCGCGCCGCAGCAGGAACGCGCGGATCTCGAGCGAGGGCGCGAACGGCAGCGGCTCCGGCGCCAGGGCATAGAGGCCGGGAACCTCGGTGGCCAGGTCGCGCAGGCGCTCCTTCGCCGCGTGCATCAGGCCGCCTCCTCCGGCAGGCCGTGGCGCTCCACGGCGCGGTCGTAGTTCAGCCGGAGCATCGCGATCACGTCGTGGACATCCTCCTCGCTCTCGATCCGCCGCGAGGCGTAGCCGGGCTTGCCGGGAAAAACCGGGTGGTAGTCGATCCGGCCCGCGTCGAACAGCTCCCGCCAGATCGCCTTGGGAAAACCGGCGTGGAACGCGTGGTCGCCGTGTAGGTGGCCGAGCTCGCGGCGGCCGAGCGTGAAGCCGAACTCGCCACGGCGTCCCGGCCCAGCCTCGACCCCAGGCCACGAGGTGACCTCCTCCGTGATCCGCTCGCTTGCCCTCTGAGTCCTAGTGGTCATGGCTGCCTCCTCGGCTCGGATATGCCCGATACTAGAAGTTCAAGTGAACTTGAAGTCAAGGGCTGATTCTGCTTCTATTTCCCTTGTGGCGGAACTGCTCACTATCGGCGAGGTCTCAGGGCGAAGCGGCGTCGCCTCCTCCGCCCTGCGCTTCTACGAGGAACGGGGGCTGATCAGCTCCGAGCGCGCGGGCTCCGGTCACCGGCGATATCCCCGGCCGGTCCTTCGGCGGATCGCATTCATCGTCTTCGCGCAGCGCGTCGGACTGACGCTCGAGGAGATCGGCGAGGAGCTCTCCAAGCTCCCCGAGAACCGCGCCCCGACAAAGCGCGACTGGTCGCGCCTCTCGAGTAGGTGGAGCGCCCGGATCGACCAGCGGATCGCGGAGCTCGAGCGGCTCAAGCTCGGTCTGACCGAGTGCATCGGGTGCGGCTGCCTCTCGCTCGAGCGCTGCAAGCTGGCGAATCCGGAGGACCGCGCCGCGCGCAACGGACCGGGTCCCCGCTACTGGATCGGCGACAGGCCGTTGAGCGGCT
>DASUYK010000100.1:0-32968 GCA_036377415.1 Solirubrobacterales bacterium | reverse complement strand
CGTCGTGCGTCTCGGCGGCGAACGCCACAAGCACCTGACCTGGGCGCTTGCTCGCACCGAGCTCGGCCGCGATGTCCGGGTTGGTGACCAGTTCGATGCTCGGCACGGCCCCGTCGTCGGTCTTCTTGATCTTCTGTACGGACGGTGTGGCCGGCCGGAAGTCGGCGGGCGCCGCGGCCATCACCAGCACGTCGGTGGAGTGGAACTCGCGGGCGAGGGCGCCACCGAGCTCCGCGGCGGTCTCGACGTCGACGCGCCGCACCCCCGGCGGCGCCGGCAGCGACACATTGGCAGCGACGAGCGTCACCTCGGCGCCCCTGCTCGCCGCCCGCTCCGCCAGCGCGAGGCCCATTCGCCCGGACGAGCGATTGCCGATGAAGCGAACCGGATCGATCGGCTCGCGCGTGCCGCCCGCGGAGATCAGGACGCGGAGCCCGTCCCATGGGCCGCTCGGTCGCGGGACGGCGTGCTCGATGGCATCGAGGAGCGCGCGGGGCTCCGGGAGACGGCCCACCCCGTGCTCCCCGCGGGACGCCAACGCCCCCTCCGCCGGCTCGATTACCGTGACCCCGCGCCGGCGAAGCGTCGCCAGGTTCGCCTGGGTCGCGGGGTCGCGGTACATCCGGTCGTTCATGGCGGGGGCCACCAGCCGGGGGGCGACGCAGGCGAGGAAGGAGGTCGTCACCATCGAGTCCGCGATCCCGGCGGCGAGCTTCGCGATCGTGTTCGCGGACGCCGGGGCGATCAGGTAGACGTCGGCGTTGGCGACCACCTCGAGGTGGCCGATCGGGTCGTGCTCCGGCAACGGATCACCGGGGAAGGCGCCGCGGGCCGGGTCCCGCTCGAACTCGTCGGTCAACACCGGCGCGCCGACGATCCCCTCGAAGGACGCCGCCCCGACGAAGCGCTTTGCCGCGGGCGTCATCAATACCCGGACCGCGTGCCCATCCTTGGTGGCGAGGCGAGCCAGCTCCAGCGTCTTGTAGGCGGCGATCCCGCCACTCACCCCGAGCAGGATCCGGGCCATGGGCCCTCCTTAGAGCGGGTTGCTCCTGCGGAGCACCCTCGCACCTAGGCCTTGTACTCGTACTTGAGTTTGCCCGCCGCCGTCTCCTCCAGGGCGATGGTCAGGTAGTTCCCGCTGGGGACCTCGACCATCGGAGGCGTGTACTCGCCGTATGCGCCCTCGGAGAGGGAGTGGTAGTACGCGTTGATCTGACGGGCCCGCTTCGCCGCGACCAGCACCGCGGCGTAGTGGGTGTCGGTGTGCTCGAGGAGCTTGTCGACTCTTGGCTTGATCATCGTTCGCTGGAGTGTAGGGACAGCTCGTCGCGGACGCGCTCCTCCAGCTCTGTGGCGGAATTCTGCAGGTCGTCGTTCACCACCACGTGCGGGAACTCCGACCGGGCCCGGAGCTCGGTCTCGGCCGTCTCGAGCCGACGCTCGATCGCCTCGGCGGAGTCCGTCCCCCGACCCTCGAGCCGGTCGCGAAGCGCACCCCGGCCCGGTGGCGCGATGAAGATCAGGACCGCCTCCGGCATCGCGTCCCGGACCTGACGAGCGCCCTGGACCTCGATCTCCAGAACGACGGAGCGGCCCTCCGCCAGTCGCCGCTCCACCTCCTCGCGCAGCGTGCCGTATCGGTGGCCGCTGTAGTCGGCGTGCTCGAGGAAGTCGCCGGCCTCGACCCGGCGCTCGAACTCCTCCGGGGTGAGGAAATGGTAGTCGCGCCCGTCCTCCTCTCCGGGCCGGGGCTCGCGCGTCGTCGCCGACACCGAGAGCTCGAGCTCGGGGACCCGCTCGCACAATCGCTCGATCAGCGTTCCCTTCCCCACTCCGGATGGGCCGGTGATCACGAAGACCTTCGCCATCGGCTCAGATCATGACCGCAGGGACGGCCAAGAAAGTGCCCTGGTGTGGGGCGCTACTTGCGCAGCTGCGAGACGAGTTCCGCGCGCTGGCGCTCGGAGAGCCCGCCGATCGTCTTCGACGGGGAGATCCGGCACTGGTTGAGGATCCGGTTCGTCTTCACCCGGCCGTACTTCGGGACCGCCATCAGCATGTCGATCACCTTGGCCGTCTGGACGTACTCGGGCGGATCCATCAGCAGCGTCTGGATCTTCACCTTGTTCGCCTTCAGGTCGCGCTTCAGCTGGGCCCGCTTCGACCGGATGTCGTTGGCCCTCTTCAGGGCCTCCATCCGCTGGTCCAGTGATCTCTCGGGGGCGGCGCTGGAGGACTGGACCGGGGCCTGCATCGGGGCGGCAGTATATCCCCGGCTCGGTCGAGCGAACAGGGGGATTACGGCGTTTGGGGAAAAAACGCAGGTCTAACCGGAGACCGTTTCGGGCTCCCCGGACAGCTCGGCGGCGATCCTCGACCCGGCCGCGGGATCCCTGAAGGTCTCTGTGCCTATCGCAACGAGCTTCGCTCCCGCTCGGATCATGTCGGCCGCGTCGCGGCCGCTCGCGATCCCGCCCATTGCGACGATCGGCAGGTCGACCTCGGCGGAGACCGCGGCGACCTGGGCGAGCGCCACAGCCCGAACCGCCGACCCGGAGAGCCCGCCGGTCCCCCCTCCGAGCCAGGCGTCACCCGTGCGTGGATCGATCGCGGCGGCACGGATCGTGTTGATCAGCGAGACCGCGTCCGCGCCACCCCGCTCGGCCGCGATTGCGACGGGAACGGGATCGGCCACGTTCGGCGTCAGCTTCACGATCAGCGGCTTGCCGGTCAGCGGCCGCAGCCGCTCGAGCAGCGAGTGGGCCTCCTCCGGCGACTCCCCCACGATCAGCCCGGACTTGACATTCGGGCACGAGATGTTCAGTTCGAGCGCCGCGACCTCGTTCCGCCCTCCGACGCCGTCGACAAGCCGGGCAAACTCATCGTGGCTGGTCCCCATCACCGAGACGATCAGGGGAACGGAGAGCTCGGCGAGGTGCGGCAGGTCGGCGGAGAGGAATCCCTCCAGCCCCTTGTTGGGCAGGCCGATCGAGTTGATCAGCCCCGAGGGCGTCTCCCACAGCCGGGGTGGCGGATTGCCCGGGCGGGCCTCGGGGGTGATCGTCTTCGAGACGAAGGCCGAGAAGGGGAACTCGCGGAGGACCTCGTCGCCAAATGCGCGGCGCGCCGCGATCGCGTCGAAGGTTCCGGATCCGTTGATCACCGGATGGCGGAGCTCGATCCCGCAGAAATCGATCAATGTCCCGACCCCGCCACCAGGGCGGTTTCGATCTCCTCGCCCCGAACCACGGGTCCGTCGACGCAGAGCCTGATGTAGCCGCCTCCGGAGTCGGGAATCGCGCATCCGAAGCACGCTCCGAACCCGCACGCCATCGGCGCCTCCATCGCGAGCTCGCAGGCGACCCCGCGATCGGTGCAGAGCGAGCGGACCGCCTCGAGCATCGCCGGGGGCCCGCAGGCGTAGACCGCGCCGCTCGCCGCGTCGTCTCCCTCCAGCAGCACCGCGAGCAGGTCGGTGACGTACCCGCGATAGGTCCGGCGGCGGTTTTTGTGGCCGCCGACAGGATCAAGACCGTCCTCGCTCGCCAGCCGGACCTCGCTGCAGTCGAAGAGGTCGACGCCGCCGGAGTTCTCTCGGTCGCGGAAACCCAGGAGGACGCGGGCGGGGACACCGGCCCGCTGCAGGCGACGCCGCCAGATCGCAAGCGGCGCGACCCCGATCCCGCCGCCAACCAAAATCGCGCCCGCCGCCTTCGCCGCGAGCTCCCGGGGAGTGGAGAACGGCCGGCCCAGGGGCCCGGTGACCCAGAGCCGCTCCCCGGCGTCGAGCGATGCGAGCCGCTCGGTCCCCGGCCCGACGGCCTGGACGAGGAAATCCAGCCTCACCCCCGCTCCCTCGCGCTCAGCGTCCGCGACCGAGAACGCTCGCGCGAGGTACGGCCGCCCGCCGTCCCCGCCCCAGCCCGTCTCGGCGGCGAGCATGTAGAACTGCCCCGCCGCCGGCTCGGGTCCTGTGGGGTCGATCGCCGAGAAGATCCGGTATCCCCCCGAGGCGAGGTTGCGCGTCACCTCGCATGCCCTGCGTCCGAACGGAGCGGTTACCCGCTCACCGGGTCGCGGGGGACTGGCGGTCAGCTCTTCGACGGCTGACGCTCCTTCGGCCGATGGAGCTCCTGAAGCGCGCGCACCTCGGCGTCGCCCCGGGCGGACGCGAAGATCGCCCGCGAGGCGGCCGAGGCGCCGGTCATCGTCGTCACACAGGGGATCCCGTGACGGACCGCCTCGGTTCGGATCTCGTAGCCGTCGGTCCGGGCCCCCGAGCCGGTCGGCGTGTTGATCACCAGGTCGACGTCCCCGCTCCGGATGCAGTCGACGACGTTCGGGGACCCCTCGCCGATCTTCTTGATCCTTCGCACTGGCACCCCCATCCGCGAGATCGCCTGAGCGGTCCCCGAGGTCGCGATCACCTCGAAACCGAGATCGTGGAAGCGCGTCGCGAGCTGGGTCGCCGCCGGCTTGTCCGAGTCGGTGACGCTGATGAAGATCGTCCCGGCCTCGGGCAGCGACACCCCGGCCGCCGCCTGCGCCTTGCCGAACGCGGTCGGGAAGTCGGAGGCGATCCCCATCACCTCCCCCGTGCTCCGCATCTCCGGGCCGAGGACCGCGTCCGCCCCGGTGAAGCGGGCGAAGGGGAGCACGGCCTCCTTGACGCTCACATGCGTCGGCGCCTCGCTCGGCAGCTCCTGGTCGCTCAGCGACTCCCCGAGCATCAGCCGGCAGGCGATCTTGGCGAGGGGGGCGCCGATCGCCTTGCTGACGAAGGGCACGGTCCGCGACGCACGTGGATTCGCCTCGATCACGAACAGCTCGCCCTCCGCGACCGCGTACTGGACGTTGATCAATCCGACGACGCCGAGCTCGAGCGCGATCTTCCGCGTGGTGTCGCGGATCTCCTCGAGCATCTCCTCGCCCAGGCTCATCGGCGGGATCACGCACGCCGAATCGCCGGAGTGAACCCCGGCCTCCTCGACATGCTGCATCACCCCTGAGACGAAGCACTCGGACGCGTCCGCGAGCGCATCCACGTCGACCTCGATCGCGTTCTCGAGGAAGCGATCGAGGAGCAGCGGATGCTCCTGGTCCGCCTTCACGTTCTGCTCCAGGTACGCCGCGAGCGTTTCCGCCGAGTAGCAGATCTCCATCGCGCGACCGCCGAGCACATATGACGGCCGCACCAGGAGCGGGAAGCCGACGTCCTCCGCGATGGCCACCGCCTCGTCCGCGGAGAGCGCGGTTCCGTAGGGAGGGTGCTTGATCTCGAGGCGCTTGAGCAGGGCGCCGAAGCGGCCCCGATCCTCGGCGAGGTCGATCGCGTCCACCGGGGTGCCGAGCAGGGGGACGCCCGCCTCCTCCAGCGCCTTCGCCAGCCGCAGCGGGGTCTGGCCGCCGAACTGGACGATCACCCCCTCGGGCCGCTCGATCGCGCAGACGGCGAGGACGTCCTCGGCGGTGAGCGGCTCGAAGTAGAGGCGGTCGGAGGTGTCGTAGTCGGTCGAGACCGTCTCGGGGTTGCAGTTGACCATCACCGCGTCCCGGTCGAGCTCCCGCGCGGTCATCGCGGCGTGGACGCAGCAATAGTCGAACTCGATCCCCTGTCCGATCCGGTTCGGTCCGGAGCCGAGGATCACGACCGAGGGGCGGTCCCCCCTCTCGACCTCGCCGACGCCGTCACTGCTCGCCGCCGCCTCCGCTTCGCGTCCGGGTGCGGCTCTCGTCAACCCCTCATGCGCGCTGTAGAAGTACGGGGTCCTCGCCTCGAACTCGGCAGCGCAGGTGTCGACCGAGCGATAGGTCCGCTCGAGCCCCTCGGTGCCGTCGCCCTCGGTCGCGAGCGCCCGGAGCTCGCGGAGGAACCAGGGGTCGATCATCGTCGCCTCCTGGATCCGCTCCAGCTCGACGCCGCGCTCGAAGCCCGCCTGGATCAGGTCGAAGCGGTCGGGGGACGGGGTCGCGAGCCGCTCGAGCAGCTCACCGGTCGACGCCGGCATCTCGGCGGGCTCGTCGAGCTCGCGCGAGCGCATCGCCTTCGCGAACGACTCGCGGAAGGTGCGGCCGATCGCCATCGCCTCGCCGACGGACTTCATGTGGGTCGAGAGCCGCCCCTCGGCGCCCGGGAACTTCTCGAAGGCGAAGCGCGGGATCTTGGTGACCACATAGTCGATCGTCGGCTCGAACGACGCCGGCGTCGCCCGGGTGATGTCGTTGGGGATTTCCTCGAGGGCATACCCGACCGCGAGCCGGGCGGCGATCGTCGCGATCGGGAAGCCCGTCGCCTTCGATGCGAGCGCCGATGAACGGGAGACCCGCGGGTTCATCTCGATCACCGCGACCTCGCCGGTCTCCGGGTTGACCGCGAACTGGATGTTCGAGCCGCCGGTCTCGACGCCGACCGCCCGGATCACCCGGATCGCCTGATCGCGGAGCTCCTGGTAGAGGGCGTCGGTGAGGGTCTGAGCGGGCGCGATCGTCACCGAGTCGCCGGTGTGGACACCCATCGGGTCGACGTTCTCGATCGAGCAGACGATCACGACGTTGTCGTTTCGGTCGCGCATCACCTCGAGCTCGAACTCCCCCCAGCCGAGCACGGACTCCTCGACCAGCACCTGGTTGATCGGGCTGGCGGCGAGGCCCTCGGAGACGACCTGGGCGAGCTCGGTATCGGTGTTTCCCACCCCGCCTCCGTGGCCCCCGAGGGTGAATGCGGGACGGACGATCGCGGGCAGGCTGATCGAGCCGTCGGCCACTCCCGCCTCCGCCTCGGCGACGGTGGTGACGATCCGCGACCACGGGACCCGGAGGTCGGCTTCCTCCATCGTGCGGCGGAAGGCCTCGCGGTCTTCGGCCCGGTGGATCGCCTCGTAGTCCGCCCCGATCAGCTCGACCCCGAAGCGCTCGAGGGTGCCGTCGTCGTGTAGGGCCTTGGCGAGGTTGAGCGCCGTCTGGCCTCCCAACGTAGGGAGCAGAGCGTCCGGGCGCTCCCGCTCGATCACCTTCCCGACGGGTCCCGGCAGGAGCGGCTCGATGTAGGTGCGATTGGCGAACTCCGGATCGGTCATGATCGTCGCCGGGTTCGAGTTGACGAGGACCACCTCGTAGCCCTCCTCGAGGAGCACCTTGCACGCCTGGACGCCGGAGTAGTCGAACTCAGCCGCCTGCCCGATCACGATCGGACCGGAGCCGATCAGGAGGATCTTCGAGATGTCGTCGCGCCTAGGCACGCGCGAGCTCCAGGAAGCGGTCGAACAGGTAGCGGGCGTCGTGCGGGCCCGGCCCGGCCTCGGGGTGGTACTGGACGGTGCAGCCGGGGACGTCCTTCAACACCAGCCCCTCGACCGTGCGGTCGTAGAGGTTCAGGTGGGAGAGCTCCGCCTCACCGAAGTCGGTCCGCCACCGGACGGGATCGTCCCCCTCGATCGTGTCGGCGCCGCCCGGACCGCGGACGGCGAAGCCGTGGTTCTGCGAGGTGATGTCGATCCTTCCGGTCTCGAGGTCCTTCACCGGATGATTCGCCCCGCGGTGGCCGAAAGGGAGCTTGAAGGTGTCGAGCCCGACGGCCCGGCAGAGGAGCTGGTGGCCGAGGCAGATCCCCACCACCGGCTTCTTTCCGACGATCCCGCGGACGTTGTCGACGACGTAGTCGAGCGCAGCCGGATCGCCGGGGCCGTTCGCGAGGAAGACCAGGTCGGGATCGCGTTCCAGCACCTCCTCGGATGAGCTCTCGCAGGGCAGCAGCGTGATCCTGCAGCCCCGCTCCCTGAGCTGGCGGATGATCGAGAGCTTGATCCCGGTGTCGATCCCGACCACGTGCGGTCCCTCGCCCCCGATCTCGATCGGCTTGCCCGGCGTCACCTCCCGGGCGAGGTCCGCACCCTCCATCGAGGGCTCCGCGGCGATCCTCTCCCGCGCCTGGGCCTCGGGCAATTCGGCGGGGAAGATCCCGCCGCGCATCGCGCCGCGGCTGCGGATGTGGCGCACCAGGGCGCGGGTGTCGATCCCGGTGATCGCGGCGACGCCGCAATCGCGGAGCCAGTCGAGCCAGCCCCCCTCCGCGGTCGCCACGTCCTCCCCGTTCTTTCCCTCGCGCATGATCACACCGCGCGCCTGCACGCGATCGGACTCCATCGCCTCCGCCGAAACGCCGTAGTTTCCGATCAGCGGATAGGTGAAGGTGATGATCTGGCCCGCGTAGGAGGGATCGGTGACCGCCTCCTGGTAGCCGGTCATCGAGGTGTTGAAGACGACCTCGCCGGTGATCTCGCCCCCGCAGCCGGCGAGCTCCCCGTCGAGCCGAGTGCCGTCCTCGAGCAAGACGTATCCGTGCATCGGCTGCGCCATCAGGCGGGTAGCCCCTCGGCTTCGCCTTCGGGGCTCCCTTGCGCATTCGGCGCGTACTCGAGGATCAGCTTCTGCACCCGCTTGAACTCCTCCGTGCCCGCACGGCCGAGGAGCTCGAACAGGGCGGTCTCGACGCTGGTGAGGACGGCGCCCGCCCGCTCCATCTTCCGGAGGCCGATCCTCTTGCTCTCGGCGAACCGCGACCCGACCGCGTCCTCGGCGACCTGCACCTCGGTCCCCGCGGCGATCAGATCGAGGACGGTCTGATTGACGCAGACGTGGGTCTCGATCCCGCAGACGAGCGCCTGATCGCGTCCCGCGAGATCGAACCCATTCGCCTCGGCGGCGGAGAAGCAGACCTTCTCGATCGGCTCCGTCCCCTCCGGAAGGCGCTTCGCGACCTCGGGCGTCGTCTCCCCCAGGCCCTCCGGGTACTGCTCGGTGATCAAGACCGGTACGTCGAGGGCCTGGGCGCCATCGACAAGAGTCGCGGCTGCCTTTGCGACCCGCTGGAACTCCGGGATCGCCTTGCGGAAGCCCTCCTGTACGTCGACCACGACCAGGGCGGTCCGCCTCCGGTCGAGCTTCGCGGTCAACTCGCGACTCCTCGGGTCTGGGGGGATCGCCTCATCCGGCGACCCCTAGCGCGAAGCTCCGCTGGCGGAAGGCGACCCGCCCAGCCGCCACCGTCATCAGGACCCGGCCCGCCAGCTCGCGTCCGGCGAAGCAGCTGTTCTGAGACCGGCTCTCGTATCCCTCCTCCCCCACGCTCCAGGTGAGGCCGGGATCGATCAGCGCGACGTTCGCGACGGCCCCGGGCTCGATCCGCGGAGCGTCGATGCCGAAAGGCTCTCCGCCGCACGTCATCCGCTCCAGGATCAGCTCGAGCGGCAGCACACCCGGGAGGACGAGATCCGTGTGGAGCGCGGCAAAGGCGGTCTCCAGACCGGTCGCCCCCATCGCCGCCTCCTCGAACGGGACCTCCTTCTCCTCCACGGCGTGCGGAGCGTGATCGGTGGCGATGCAGTCGATGGTCCCGTCGCGCAGCCCCTCGATCAGCACCTGGCGATCGTCCTCGGTGCGGAGGGGTGGGTTCATCTTGAAGCGGCCATCGAGCGCCCGGACCGCGTCGTCGGTGAGGGTCAGGTGGTGCGGGGTCGCCTCGCAGGTCACCTCGACCCCGGAGGCCTTCGCCCGTGCGACCTCCTCGACCGAAGCGCGGGCGGAGAGATGCTGAACGTGGATCCGCGCCCCCTCGTATCGGGCGAGGGCGCAGTCGCGTGCGATCATCGTCGACTCCGAGACCGATGGGATGCCCGCGATCCCGAGGACTGCCGAGACCTCCCCCTCGTGCATCGCCCCGTCCCCAGAGAGGTCGGGATCCTCCTCATGGAGCGCGATCACCCCGCCCGCCAGCCGCTGGTACTGGAGCGCACGGCGCAGCACCCTGGCGCTGGCGATCGGCAGGCCGTCGTCCGAGAACCCGATCGCCCCCGCGTCGCGGAGCTCGGCCATCTCGGCGAGCTCCTTCCCCGCCATCCCACGAGTGACGGTGGCGACGAAGCCGATCGGCACGGAGGCCTCGCGCTCGGCGCGCTCACGGACTGAGCCCAGGACCGCGGCCGAGTCGATCGGCGGCGAGGTGTTCGCCATCGCGATCACGGCGCAGTAGCCGCCGGCGGCGGCGGAGCGGGTGCCGGTCTCGAGATCCTCCTTGTGCTCCTGGCCCGGCACCCGGAGGTGAACGTGGGGGTCGACGAACGCCGGAACGCCGAGGAGCGACTCGCCGTCTACCGTCTCGGCTCCCTCGATCTCGGGCGCGCCGCCGGGCTCGGCGAGCTCGGCGATGACCCCGTCGCGGACAACGAGATCGCGAGTCGCGTCCAGGTCGGTCCGCGGATCGAGCAACCGAATGTTGCGGACGACGAGGGTGGCGGGCGGAGAGGCCCGACTGATCAGGGTCGGGGCGTCTGGCGAGCCGCTGGACCCGTTTACGCTCACGCTCATGCCGGCTGGCCGATCGTCGGGGTGTCCGCGGGTGCCGGCCCGCGCTCGGGCGTGGAGCGGTCGCTACCTGCGAGCAGCTCGTAGAGGATCGCCATCCGGACCACCAGACCGCTTTCGACCTGGGCGGTGATCAACGACTGGGGAGAATCGATCACCTCCGGGGCAAGCTCGACCCCGCGGTTGACGGGTCCGGGATGCATCAGCAGCTGGCGCGGGCCTAGCCGCCTGGAGTCGATCTGGTAGCGGGCCGCGTACTCCCTGATGGACGGAACGAAGCTCTCGCTCATTCGCTCGCGCTGCATCCGAAGGGCGTAGACGACGTCGGCCTTCCCCATTTCCTCGAGGTCGTAGGCGATCTCGCAGCCGAGTGCCTCGATCCCGCGTGGAATCAGGGTCGGAGGCCCGCAGAGGGTGACCTCGGCACCCATCCTCTGGAAGGCGAGCAGGCAGGAGCGGGCGACCCGGCTGTGGAGGACGTCACCGACGATCCAGATCCGGGTTCCGTCGAGCGCGCTCACCCGCTGACGGAGGGTGAAGACGTCCAGCAGGGCCTGGGTGGGATGCTCATGCTTCCCGTCCCCGGCGTTGATCACCGAGGCATCGGTCCAGCGCGCGACCAGGCCGGCGGCGCCCGCATGGGGCGACCGGATCACGATCGCGGCCGGGTCGTAGGCGGAGAGGGTCGCGACAGTGTCCTTCAGCGACTCGCCCTTGTCCACCGACGAGCCCGCGGACTTGACGCTCACGACGTCCGCGGAGAGGCGCTTCGCGGCGAGCTCGAAGGACGAGAGCGTCCGGGTACTGGACTCGTAGAAGAGGTTGACGATCGTCCGGCCTCTCAGCGTTGGCACCTTCTTGATGTCCCTGCGGCCGACCTCCGCAAAGCTCTCCGCGCGATCGAGGATTCGCTCGATCTGCTCGCGCGAGAGATCCTCCACTCCGAGCAGGTGCTTCATGCGTCCTCGCCTCTCCAAACGGGTCGCGCCTCCGACCTCTCGCGGGTCGTGCTGTCGCGCGCCCCCGCATCATCGGGGCGCCCTCGCATGACCGATGCGCCGGCCGGCGTGATCGCGACCTCGTCGGTCCCGTCCGTCTCCTCGAGCCGCACGTTCACCCGCTCGCCGGGAGCCGTCGGCAGGTTCTTGCCGACGTAGTCGGGGCGGATCGGGAGCTCGCGGTGACCGCGGTCGACCAGAACCGCAAGCTGCATCCGGGCCGGCCGGCCGTAGTCGAATAGGGCGTCGATCGCGGCGCGGACGGTGCGGCCGGTGAAGAGGACGTCGTCGACGAGGACGACGGTCCGCCCGCTGAGGTCGAAGTCGAGATGCGAGTCGTGAACGACGGGAGCCTCGCGCGGCTCGCGGCGGCCGAGGTCGTCGCGATAGAAGGAGATGTCGATGTCGCCAAGCGGCACCTCGCTCCCGGAGAGCTCACCGACCAGGGCGTGAAGGCGGCGGCAGATCACGGCGCCGCGCGTGTGAATCCCGACCAGCGCGAGCCGATCCGCATCCTGGTTCTTCTCGACGATCTCGTGGGCGATCCGGACCAGCGTCCGCCTCAGACCGTCGTGATCGAGCACGACCTTGCCGTCGTTCAACTCCTCCGCACCTTCCTGGCCTCGCGGGACCGGGTTAAAGGGGCTTGCGGTGCCAGCGTAGCAGCGTGCTCAGACCGCGATCGGGCGCAACTCCGCTCTCTCCGGCGATTAGCTCAGTCCGCAGGCGTCGGCTCGACCGGCGCCTCCGGGCGGTGCATCGCTCCCTCCTCGACCAGCTTCGGCTTGCCCCGTTCGGGAAAAGGGATCTCGATCAGGTCGAAGTCGCGCGGCGCAATCGTGTTAGGGAAGATCTCGCGTGCCTCGTCGAGCACCGCACTGACGGCGTAGCGGGAGGAGACGTGGACGATCGCGAGCATCTCCACCTCCGCCGCCTTCGCGAGCCTCGCCGCGTCGCGTGCGGTCGAATGACCCGTATCCGCGGCGCGCTCGGCCTCCTCCACGGCGAAGGTTCCGTCGTGGACGAGCAGCTGCGCGCCGTGGGCGGCGATCCGGGTCATTTCACAGGGGGAGGTATCGCCGGTGACGACCAGCTTGCGGCCCTGTCGGGGCTCGCCCATTACCTGCTCCGGGGTTACGTCCGAGCCGTTCACGGAGATCGTCTCGCCGCGCTGGAGGCGACCGAAGTCGCGCTCGTCGGTGATCCCGAGGCCGCGGGCCGCATCCACGTCGAAGCGGCCAGGCCGCTCCGGCTCGACGAAGGCGTAGCCGAGAGCGCGCATCCCGTGCTCGACCGCGAACGAGCGCATCTCGAACCCCCCGTGCTCGACCCCCTCCCCCGGCCCGAGCTCGATGAGCTCGACTGCGTAGCGCAGTCTGCCGAAGATCCGGCGAAGAGCCTCGAACAACCCGCCGAGCCCCGCGGGCCCGGCGATACGGAGCGGCGCCTGCCGCTCGAGCAGGTCATAGGTCTTGAGCAGGCCGGGCAAGCCGAGGTAGTGGTCTGCGTGGAAATGCGTCACGTAGATCTCGTCGACGTGGACGAGCCCGGTCGAGAGGATCATCTGGCGCTGCGCCCCCTCCCCCGCATCGACAAGGATCCGGTTGCCGCCGGCCCGGATCAGGACGCATGCGGTAGCCCTCCGCGCCGAGGGCACGGAGCCGCCGGTGCCGAGGAAGACGACCGAGAGATCCATCGCGTCGCGAAGCGTAGAAGTGGCCGGACTTGCGTGGCGGGCACACCCGCCCGCGCTATGCGCTCATGGCGAGATCCACGCTTACCCCTCGAGAGGCATCAGCGATTTCGGCAAGCCCTTCGGCCGTCCAACGGGTGAACTGGTAATGCCTTGCATGCCGGACCCTGAGCTGCTGATTGTTCCGGGTGGATTGAACACGTAGGCGGACTTCGAACCCAGGCACCTCGTTTACCGGCACGAGATACACGCATCCAGTTGAGGGCGCATAGACACCGAACATATCCGCCAGTCCCCGAATGGGACCAAGACGTCATAGCCAGCTTCCACAAACGCGTTGAGCACTGCGGATTCCGCAGCGTTTCCCTTTGTCAGGGTCTCCACCCCTCAAGACTAGGGCGCGCTTCCGACGGAACATATGTTCGCCTGTCCGGAGTCAACAGAGGGGCTAAGGTGATTAGCCCGCGCCCGTAGCTCAGCTGGATAGAGCGCCGCCCTCCGGAGGCGGAGGCCGCAGGTTCGAATCCTGCCGGGCGCGCTCCTCGCGCACCCGGCCTATACAGACGTTCCGCACGCGAAGCTCGACATGTACCCGGCCCCGGGTGCCCGGAACCGCCTCGGCGGCTCAGCCGCCGGCGACGGCGGGGAGGATCGTCACCTCGTCGCCGTCCGAGACCGCCGTGTCGAGGCCGTCCTGGAAGCGGATGTCCTCGCCCGAGACGTAGACGTTGACGAAGCGCCGCAGATCCCCGTCCTGGGTGATCCGCTCGCGAAGGCCGTCGTGCTGGTCGAAGACCGCATCGAGGGCCTCCCCGACCGTTGAGCCCTCGACCTCGAGCTCACCCTCGCCGCCGGTCGCGGCGCGGAGCTGCGCGGGGATCTTCACCGTGATGCTCATCGTCGGGCGCGGATCTTAGTGTCGGCGGCCACCGGCAGCCGTCCTATGCGGAGACGGCAGCGCGCTCGAACTCCGCCGCAAACGACTCGAGGGTGGGATCGATCTCGTGCATCTGGAACGACTCCCGGGCGGCATCCAGCGTCTTCAGGCCCTCGCCGGTGACGTAGGCGAGAACTCGCTCATCCGACGGAATCGCGCCCGCCTCCGCCAGCTTCGCGAGGACGCCGATCGTGACGCCGCCGGCGGTCTCGGTGAACACGCCGGTCGTCTCCGCGAGCAGCTTGATCGCGGCCCGGATCTCCTCGTCGGTGACCGACTCGATCACACCGTTAGTGCTGCGGGCGAGCTCGAGCGCATACGGCCCGTCCGCCGGGTCGCCGATCGCGAGGCTCTTGGCGATCGTGTCCGGGTGCTGCTCGGGCTTGCAGACCTCCCAGCCCTCGTTGAACGCGGTCGCGACGGGAGAGCACCCCTCCGCCTGGGCGCCGCAGAACGTCGGCAGCTCGCCCTCGACCAGCCCCAGTTCCAGCCAGTCGCTGATCCCCTTCGCGAGCTTGGTGAACAGGGACCCGGAGGCGATCGGGCAGACGACGCGGTCGGGCAGGCTCCAGCCCAGCTGCTCGATCGTCTCGAACGCGAGCGTCTTCGATCCCTCCGAGTAGTAGGGGCGGAGGTTGACGTTGACGAATGCCCAGGGATGTGTCTGGCTGAGCTCGATGCACAGCCGGTTGACGTCGTCATAGGTGCCGCGGATCCCGACGAGATTGGTGCCGTAGATTCCTGTGGCGAGCAGCTTCTGCTCCTCGAGGTCGGCGGGGACGAAGACGTAGGAGGCGAGGCCGGCGGCCGCGGCATGGGCGGCAACCGCGTTCGCGAGGTTGCCGGTGGACGCGCAGGCGACGGTCTCGAATCCAAGCTCCTTAGCCTTCGCGACCGCGACCGCGACCACGCGGTCCTTGAAGGAGTGAGTCGGGTTGGCCGCGTCGTTCTTGATCCAGAGCTCACCAAGCCCGAGTCGCTCGGCGAGGCGGTCGGCGCGGATCAAGGGCGTCAGGCCCGGCTCGAGCGGGTCACCGGGCCGGCCGTCGAAGGGAAGGAAGTCCGAGTAGCGCCAGATCCCCCGCGAGCCCGCCTGGATCTTCCTGCGGGCCTCCTCCGGGTCGAGGTCGGAGAAGTCATAGGCCACCTCGAGCGGCCCGAAGCACTGCTCGCAGACGAAGCGAGCATCGAGCGGGTAGGTCTCCCCGCATTCCTTGCATCTGAGTGCGCTTACCGTCATGGGCTCCTCTGTGAAAAACCTCCACCGGGCTGGATGTGGGCGGAGGTTCGAGAGGAACTCTCTTCCCACATCTTCCAGGCTCTGATCACACCTGCTGGAGTTGGCACCTTCCCCGGACCTAGGTCCGAGGGGGTTGCCGGGGCTTCATCGGGCCAGTCCCTCCACCCCTCTTGATGTGGTGACTATGTGACCGAGGAATATAGCAATGGCAATCCGGTGCGAAAAAGGGTGCACGCGTGCGCCAAGCCATCACCCGTCCCCTAAAGTGGCATTCATCATGGAATTGGAAGCGATGAGCCAAGCAGGTCCGGAAGATGCCGAACCTCCCTCGCCCCAGACTGCGCAGGACCCGCGCCGGCGAGCTCGTTGCGCCCGCTCCGCCTGCTGAGCCGCAGACCCCGAGCGTCGAGGAGATCGCCGCCGAGGGCCTCCGCTGGGTGAAGATCAACCAGCGCGGGCCACTCGAGCAGGCGTGGCTGGAGGAGAACTTCGACTTCCACGCGCTCGACTTCGAGGACGTCGTCTCGCGCAACCAGCGTCCGAAGATCGACGTCTACGACGACTACCTGTTCATCGTCCTCCACTTCCCGATCTTCGACCCCGCGGCCGGGCGCCTCGGCGCCGGGGAGCTCGACCTGTTCGTCGGTCTCGGGTTCCTGGTCACGATCCCGAACCAGCCCCTGCAGCCGGTCGAGTACCTGTTCGAGCGCTGCCGCCACAAGGAGGAGATGCGAGAGCAGCTCTTCTCGCGCGGCTCCGGCTACCTGCTTTACCGGCTGACCGACGACGGCTTCGACTACTGCTTCCCGATGCTCCGCAAGATCGGGAACAAGCTCGACGCGCTCGAGGTCGAGATCTTCGAGGGCCGCTCCGAGGAGATCGTCCGCGACATCTCCAACGTGAAGCAGGAGATCATCAACTTCCGCAAGGTGATCCGCCCGCAGCGGCCGGTGCTGCGGGACCTCGAGAGGGTGAAGCAGCGCTATCTGGCACCGGACATGGATCTCGAGATCTACTTCGACGACATCGTGGACGCACACGAGCGGATCTGGGACATGCTCGAGAACTACAAGGAGGTGGTCGAGGCGCTCGAGGACACGAACGAGTCGGTGATCTCGCACCGCGTCAACGACATCCTCCGCGTCCTCACCTCGATCAGCGTCATCGTCCTCCCGCTCACCTTCATCGCAAGCCTCTGGGGGATGAACGTCGGCGTCCCCGGCGAGGGCGACTCCGAGGACTTCTACGCGATCGTCGGCGTGTGCGTCGTGATCCTGATCGCAATGCTCGCCTTCTTCCGCCGCCGCGGCTGGCTGTAGGAGCAAGGGTGCTCCGATCATGCGAGGGCGCGCCGATAGGCGCGACCCGTTTGGTCAGTGAGGAGCAACCCGTTTATTGGCGGAGCAGTCCTACGATGACGCTGTGGCCAACCAACGCATCTGGGCGCCGTGGCGCCTCGAGTACGTGAAGGGGGGAAACGACGACGCCGGCGGCGAGTGCATCTTCTGCGCAAAGCCCGGGCAGGGTGAGGAGCACGACGGGAAGAACCTGATCGTCCAGCGTGGCGAGCGCTGCTTCGTGATCCTGAACAAGTTCCCCTATACGAACGGGCACCTGATGGTTGCCCCCTACGAGCACATCGCCACTCTCCCCGAGCTCGATCCGGAGACGATCGCCGAGATGATGGCGCTCGCTCAGAAGGGGATCACCGCGCTCGAGGCCGTCTACTCGCCGCAGGGCTACAACGTCGGCTTCAACCAGGGCCGGGTCGCCGGCGCCGGGGTCGAGCACCACATCCACATGCACGTCGTCCCTCGCTGGGGGGGAGATACGAACTTCATGCCGGTGCTCGCCGACACGCGGGTGATGCCGCAGTCGCTCGAGGAGAGCTACGAGGCGCTCGCCGAGGCATTCGGCTGAACTCGCCCCCCACGCCTTAACCTGCGCGACCGATGGCGATCAGCGCTCCCCCGGCCTCGATCTTCAAGGCCTACGACATTCGCGGCCTGTTCGGCGAAGAGATGGATGCCGGAACGGCCCATCTGGTCGGCCGGGGGTTCGCCCGGGTTCTCGGGAAGCTCCGCGGCAAGTCGACCGATCAACTCGTGATCGGCCTCGGCCGCGACATGCGGCTGAGCGCACCCGAGATGGCCGCGGCCGTTCGCCGGGGCATGGTGGACGAGGGCGCACGCGTCCTCGACGCCGGCCAGGTTGCGACCGAGATGCTCTATTTCCTGGTCGGCTCACGGGGCCTCGACGGAGGCGCGATGGTCACCGCCTCCCACAACCCGAAGGCCTACACGGGGGTCAAGCTGGTCCGCGAGGGGGCCCTTGCCTTGTCCGGTGATGCTGGGATTCAGGACGTCAGGGCCGAGATCGAGGCCGGCCTTCCCGAGCCTTCCGGCGGGGGATCGGTGGAGGAGCTCGAGATCGACGATGAGTTCCGCTCGCACATCCTCGGGTTCATCGATTCGAAGGCGATCGGGCCCCTGCGGATCCTGGCCGACGGCGGCAACGGGATGGCCGGACCGATGGTCACGCCCCTCCTCGACCAGCTCGATCTGGAGGTGATCACGACCTACTGGACGCCGGATGGCAATTTCCCGGACCGGGAGCCCAATCCGCTGCTCGAGGAGAACCGTCGCTACATCGTCGAACGCGTCCGCGAGGAGAAGGTGGATCTCGCGATCGCCTGGGACGGTGACGCCGACCGCTGCTTTTTCATCGATGGCGAGGGGAGCTTCTGCGACGGCGACTTCATCTGCGCATTGCTCGCGCGCGCCGCCCTCGCCAAGGAGCCCGGGGCGACCGTTCTCTACGACCCCCGCTCAAGCCGAGCCGTGCCCGACACGGTGTCGGCGGCGGGCGGGAGCTCCGACCTGAGCCGGGTGGGCCACGCGTTCTTCAAGATCCGGATGCGCGAGACGAAGGCGGTGTTCGGCGGCGAGGTCTCCGGCCACTACTACTTCCGCGACTTCTACTGCGCTGACTCGGGAACGATCCCGGCGCTGCTCATGCTGGAGTTGATCTCGCGCGAGGGCCGCTCGCTGTCGGAGCTGATGTCCGAGTTCCGCTCGCGGTACTTCATCTCGGGTGAGATCAACTCGGAGGTCGCCGACCAGGACGCCAAGATGCGCGAGATCGCCGAGCGTTACTCGGACGGGGAGATCGGCTTCCTCGACGGTGTTTCGGTCGACTATCCGGACTGGCACTTCAACGTCCGGCCGTCGAACACCGAGCCCCTCCTGCGCCTCAACCTCGAGTCCCTGGTCTCCAGGGAGGACATGGAGTCGAAGCGGGACGAGGTCCTGGGACTGATCCGAGGATGACGACGGACGAGGTGCCCGTCCAGGTATGGCTGCGGATCGCGGACGCCGGCATCCGCCTGATGCGCATCCCGACCCCCTTCCAGGTGGGGCGGGTGAACACCTACCTGCTGGAGGACGACCCGCTCACACTGATCGATTCGGGGCCGAACTCAGGCAAGGCGCTGAACGAGCTGGAGCATCAGCTCGGGGCCCTCGGCCATCGGATCGAGGACCTGGAACTGGTGATCATCACGCACCAGCACCTCGATCACCTCGGGCTCGTGGACATCGTCGCGAAGCGCTCTGGAGCGGAGGTTGCCGCCCTCGACGCAGTCGTCCCCTATATCGAGAACTTCGGCGAAGACGCCGCGAGGGACGACGACGACGCTGCCGCGCTGATGCTCCGCCACGGAATCGCCGAAGACATCGTCAGCGCGCTTCGCCAGGTGGTGGCGAGCTATCAGGGTTGGGGGGCGAGGGCGAAGGTGAGCCGGCCGCTTCGTGACGGCGAGCTTCTCGAGCTCCGCGATCGCTCGCTCGAGATCCAGCACAGGCCCGGTCACAGTCCGTCGGACACCCTGTTCTGGGATGCGGATCGGCGCATACTGATCGCAGGGGACCACCTGATCAAGCACATCTCCTCCAACCCGCTGATCTCCCGCCCGCTGGACGGCTCGGCCGGGCGCACAAAGGCCCTGGTCACCTACCTCGAGTCGATGAAGAAGACTCGGGAGCTGCCCGCAGAGATCGTCGTCGCCGGCCACGGCGAGCCGATCACCGACCACGTCGCCCTGATCGATTCCCGCTTCGCCATGCACCAGCGCCGGGCGGAGAAGATCTACGGACTGATCGTCGAGGAGTCCAGGTCGGGGCACGAGCTCGCCCAGGCGATCTGGGGCGACGTCGCGGTCACCCAGGCGTTTCTCACCCTCTCCGAGGTGATCGGCCACGTCGACCTCCTGGAGGAGGCGGGATACGTCCGGGAGGTAGAGGACGACGAGATGATCCGTTACGAGGCGACGTCCGAGGTGGCGGCCGATCAGCTCGGCGATCTGATCCCCGGCGGTAACCCGGTGCTCAGCGGGGGTTAGAACAGTCGTGGCGTCGACGATCACCCCTGCCGAGAGCCAGCCCGCTCCGGCCGCTCCCGCGGTTCCGCTCGCGCCGGACGCGGAGAAGAAGCGGATGCTGATCATCGTCAACCCCTATGCCACGACGGTCTCGGACCGGCTCAAGAACCTCGTCGTCTACGCGCTTCAGTCGCGATACGAGGTGGAGGCCGTCGACACGGAGGCGGCGGAGCACGCGATCGAGATCGGCCGCGAGGCGCGCAACGGCGGCTACGACCTCGTCGTGGCGTTCGGAGGCGACGGCACCCTGAATGAGGTCGCGACCGGGCTCGCCGGGACCGATGTCCCGGTCTCCGTACTGCCCGGGGGCTCAACCAACGTCGTCTGCCGAACGCTCGGCATTCCAAACGACGTGGTCGACGCAACCGAGCACCTGATCGGGCTGGCCGATGATTTTCGCCCCCGCAAGATCGCCCTCGGCCGCTGCAACGGCCGTCACTTCGTCTTCGCCTGCGGCGTCGGACTGGACGCCACCGTGGTAAAGCGGGTTGATGCCCACCCTCGCCTCAAGGCGAGGGCAAGGCAGTGGTACTACGCCTGGGCCGCCGTCTCCGGGTTCTATCGCCACTACCTCCGCGACCCCGTGATGATCGAGCTGGAGCTGGCGGGCACAAAGCACACCGGCGTCACCGCGATTGCCCAGAACTCCGATCCCTTCACCTACTTCGCCACGGCGCCGATCCGAATCTGCGAGGACATCGGACTCGACGACGGTGTGCTCTCGATGGGCCTCCTTCACCGTGCGAAGCAGCGGGACATGCTGCCGATCGCGACTCGGGTGCTGAGCCAGCGGCTGCACGCGTCGAAGCACCGCCAGATCGACACCTTCGACGGTGTCCGCGAGGCGACCGTGCGGTCGATCTCCACGGATGAGGACGGACAGACGCGCCCGTTCCCGGTGCAGGTCGACGGCGACTACCTCGGCGAACACACCGCCCTGAGCTTCTCGATCGCCCCCGGGGCGCTTACGATCGTCGCCTAGGCGCGCTTCGCCGAGAAGCGGACCTTGATCTTGCCGCCAGCGCAGAGGTCCTGCGCCTGGAAGTGGTAGACGACGAACCCCTCGACCTCGGTCGGGCTGACGAAGCGACCCGAGATCCTGTCGAACTTGCTGCCCACGAAGGTGCGGGTGAAGCTGAACGCGCCGCGGCTGTTGAGGCGCTTGGTCGGTGTCCCCTCGAGCGTGAACACCGGCGTCGAGAGGCAGAGACCCTTGGCCACCGTGGGCTCCGTGGTCAGCGTGACCTTGCGCTTCCTGCTCAGCCTGAACTGGACCCGGCGGAAGGGCGGGTTGACTGCAACCTGGGTCGTCCGTCCGCTGTAGCTGCCGCTCTTCACCGTGACCCCCGCCCCGGCTGGGCCCGGCAGCCACGAGAGGGCGGCGAGGGTGAGGAGCAGGCACAGGGCGACGAGGACTCGACGCATCGGGCCGACAGTATCGCCTCCGGAGCGGCGCTTTGTGAGGACACGGTTAGGGTGCCGCGAGTGTCACCGCGGAATGCCGATTGCCGCTTCTGCCAGATCGTCGCCGGCGAGGTTCACGTGCACCTGGTTCTCGAGGACGAGCACTCGATCGGGTTTCTCGACAACCGTCCGCTCTTCCACGGTCACACCCTGCTCGTCCCTCGCGGCCATCACGAGACCCTCGCCGACCTCCCGGACGATCTCGTCGGGCCGCTCTTCGCGAACGCCCGTCTTCTGTCGACCGCCGTCCCCGAGGCGATGGACAAGCCCGGCTCCTTCGTCGCCCTCAACAACACGGTGAGCCAGAGCGTCCCACACCTCCACATCCACGTGGTGCCGCGCAAGCCGAAGGACGGGCTCCGAGGGTTCTTCTGGCCGCGGACGAAGTACGGCTCCGACGATCAGATGCGCGAGGTCGCCGACCGGGTCCGGGAGGCCGTCCGCCGCTCTACTTGAGCTTGCCCGTGGCGGTGGCCGGGAAGCCGAAGGGGACGGAGCCGTTCAGGACGATTGTGGCCTTTTCCCTGCCGTCGAGCTTCTTCCTGCCCTGCTTACCGACCTTCAGGATCTCGCGCTGCGGGCCGGCTGTCAGGGACAGATCGGGCGCCCTCGCGATCGTCGTCTTCCCGAGCTTTGCGGTGACCGAGGCGCCGTCAGCCTTCGCGCTCGAGTTGATCTCGACCTGCAGCTTCCCCTTCGCGACGACCTTCGCGAGCTTTCTGCTGTTGAGCTTCAGAGAGATCTGAGGACGGGGCTTCGGCGTTCCATTGGAGCTGACACTCAGGGTCGCCTGCATCGTGGTCGGATGGATGGTGCAGATGAACGGATAGTTGCCCGTGGTCAGATATTCGGTGCCGTCGACCGCGGTGCTGCCACCGGAGATCGTGCTGCTGCGGAACAGAGCCTTGCCGTCCGGGCCGGACTGGCTCGCGGTGGCGTTGTGCGTCCCGCCGGCGATCTGAAGCGTCGAGGTGTCACCTTGGTCGATCGCATAGTTCGTCGCGTTGAACGTGTTGTCGCCCTGCCCGACGATCGTCGCCGCCGCGCCGTAGGCCACTCCACCGGCCAGCAGAGCGCCGGCCGCGCCGAGGCAAGTCGCGAGCTTCAACCAGCTTCCCTTTTCCCTCCGCCTGAGCATGTCCATCAGTTATACGGCATCCCGTTTCGGGGATCAGCCCGTCGGCGTCACCCGGTAGGCATCGAAGACCGAGTCCACGTTTCGCAGGCGCGAGATGCACTGCTTGAGCTGCTCGGTGTCCCCCACCTCGACCACGAACCTGTTCTTCACCATCGGATGCTTTGTCGTGCAGCGGGCCTCGAGGATGTTCAGCCCGGCCTCCGCGAAGGTCCGCGAGAGGTCCTCGAGCAGGCGGTTGCGATCCCAGGCGTCCACCTGGAGCTCGACCCGGTAGGAGGACTCGTTGTCGCCGTCCCAGTTCACGTCGGTGAACCGCTCGGGGGCCTTCCGGAGCGCGGCGACGTTGCGGCAGTCCTCGCGATGGACGGTGATCCCGCGCCCGAGCGAGACGTAGCCGACGATGTCGTCGCCGGGAACCGGCCGGCAGCACTTCGCGAGCCGCACGGCCACCTCCTCGACCCCCTTCACCTTGATCCCGAAGCTGGTCGCCTCGCGCGTCCGGCGGCGAAAGTCGTCGGTTCCCTTGATCAGACCCTCAGCCGGCTCCTCCTCGACCGCCTCGCCGCGCTTCAGGCGCTGCATCACCTTGTTGGTGACGACCTTCGTGGAGATCTTCGACTGGCCGAGGGCGATGTAGAAGTCGTCCGCCTTCCGGAAGCCCATCTCGCGGATCACGTCGACCAGCAGGGGCGACCCGGCGATCTTCTGGTAAGGGAGCCCGCGCTTCTTGAAAGCCTGGGCGAGCTGCTCGCGGCCCTCGTGCTCCGCGTCCTCGCGCCCCTCCCGCTGGAACCAGGCCCGGATCTTGTTGCGGGCGCGGCTGGTACGGACCAGCTTCAGCCAGTCCCGGGATGGGCCGCGGCCCTGCTTCGCGGTCAGGACCTCGACGATGTCGCCGCTGCGCAGCTGATAGTGGAGCGGGACGATCTTCCCGTTGACCCGGGAACCGACGCAGCGGTGGCCGACGTCGGTGTGGATCGAGTACGCGAAGTCGAGCGGGGTCGAGCCCGCCGCAAGGTTCTTCACCTCACCCTTCGGCGTGAAGACGAAGACCTCGTCCTCGAAAAGGTCGACCTTGAGCGCCTCGAGGAACGCCTTCGGTCCCTGGTCCTGCTCGTTCTCGATCAACTGGCGAAGCCAGGTCATCTTCTCCTTGCCCGGATCCCTCGACGAAGTCCCCTCCTTGTAGATCACGTGGGCGGCGATCCCGTACTCGGCGAGTTCGTGCATCTCGGGCGTGCGGATCTGGATCTCCAGCGGCCGGCCCTCGGGGCCGATCACCGTCGTGTGGAGCGCCTGGTAGGCGTTCGCCCTCGGCATCGCCACGAAGTCCTTGAACCGGCCCGGGAGCGGCTTCCAGAGCGAGTGGACGATCCCGACCGCGCCGTAGCAGTCTTTCACCGATCCGACGAGGACCCTCATCGCGGTCAGGTCGAAGATCTCGTTGAACTCCCTGCCCTTGCGGGTCATCTTCGTGTAGATCGAATAGAAGTGCTTGGCCCGCCCGGAGATCTCGGCCTCGATGCCGACCTTCCGCAGCTCCTTTGCGAGGAACTTCCCGGCGTCGTTCACATAGCGCTCTCGCTCCACCCTTTGCTGGGCGACGAGCTCCTTGATCTCCTCGTACTTGCGGGGGTGGAGCGTCGCGAAGGCGAGGTCCTCGAGCTCCCACTTGATCGCGTGAATACCGAGTCGGTGGGCGAGCGGGGCGAAGATCTCGAGCGTCTCCCGTGCCTTCTCCTGCTGCTTCTGCTTCGGCAGCGCCTCGAGGGTGCGCATGTTGTGCAGGCGGTCGGCCAGCTTGATCAGGATCACCCTGACGTCGGTCGCCATCGCCACCATCATCTTGCGGTAGTTCTCGGCCTGCCGCTCGTCGCGGCTCTTGAAGGTGATCCCCGTGAGCTTGGTGACGCCGTCGACGAGCTGGGCGATCTCGTCACCGAAGGACTCCCGCACCTGGTCGAGGCTCGCGGTGGTGTCCTCGACCGTGTCGTGGAGGAGCGCCGCGCAGAGGGTCGCCGTGTCGAGCCGCATCCCTGCGCAGATCCGGGCCACCCCGAGCGGATGGGTGATGAAGTCCTCGCCCGACTTCCGCTCCTGCCCGGCGTGACTCTCGCACGCGAAGGCGAAGGCCCGCTCGATCTCCTCCCGGTTCACCGGCTCGGTTCCCTCCGACGCGTGCTCCGCGATCACGGCGAACAGATCGCCGAGCAGTGCGCGCTGGTCGGCCGTCAGCTCTCGGGTGATCGCATCGGGTCGCGGCGTCGGGTGCTCTCCGACCGGCTCTCCAACTCTGGTGTGACCGCGACGATCGGCATCGCGAGAGCGGTCACTCGCGTGGAGGGTTTCGGTCTTCGCCTGGTTCGCTACGTCTGTGCTCTGCTCTGCAGGAATCGGATGGTCTCCTGGTGTTTGGCGAGACAGGCGCGATAGGCCCGCGATCGCCCCAGATCGGTCCTCTCCGAGGATAAGACCCGCAGGCGCGAGGAGAGGCCGTGGGCACGCCATTCGCAGAGGCCAAGCTCACAGAGCACGGCGACGCAGCGACCGGCGACCTCCGCCGTGCGCGGAAACCTCGAGGGGCCGGAGAGGACGGCGCGAAGCCGCTCGCCCTCGGCCGCTTCGCCGATCTCCGCCAGACCCCGCCAGATCTCGCCGATCGGGCGCCGAAGCCCCCAATCGAGTGCGAGGAGGCGCCTTGCGAGCTCGACTTCGGCCGGGCCGAAGGCGAGGTGCGCGTACCCGGAGCCGGGCCCGGCGTCGGCCGTCTGCAGCGCGAGCCCCTCGAGGCCCTCCGACGGGGCGGGATCAATCAGGACGACGTGCTGGAAGCGCCTCGGCGCCGCTGGCCGCCGAGCGACCGCGATCCAGTCGGCGAGGACGAGCCCGGGATCGGCGAGGGCCCGGCCGGCGGTTGTCAGCGCCCGATCGAGGCTCGAGCCGCCGCAACGGCAGCACGCGACCCGGGGAAGGGACGCACCGAAGCGGCGCGGGTCCGCGGCGGACGCCGCCAGGGCCGCCCGACGAGCGGAGTCGGCGCACACCGCGAGAACGGATTCGCCGCTCGAGATCAGCTCGGTTAGGGAGGCGACGGCCGCCCCTCCCCTCCGATCGACAAGCTCCCGCCGGGCCCCCTCCTCGGGCCGCACATCGAGGAGCCGACCGGGAGCACCGTCCGAGACGCTCGCGATCTCATCCTCCAGCCGGCCCCACCACTCCGGATCCGGGGCGGGGCAGTCGCCGTCGCAACCGCTCGGCTCATCCTCTCCCGAGGCCTCCCCCAGCGGATAGACCTCACGGACCACCACGCGGGGCTGCTCCGCCCCGTTCCAGCGGTCGACCTCGAGTTCGATCGACAGGTCGATCGGCTCGTCCTTGCGCCGGCTGATCTCGCCATTCATCCCGAATGCGACTCCCGCCGCGCGCCCGGTACCGCTCTCGAGCTGAAAGCGCGAGTGCCTGCCCTCCTCTCCCAGCGGGCGGACCTCGCGGAGCCGTCCCGAGGGCACGAGGAGCCGGGGGCCGGGATTGCCGATCCCGAACGGCCCTAGGCTCTCCAGCTGCTGGGCAAGGTCCATTCCGATGCCCTCCCGCCCCACGCCGACGAGTGCGTCGAGCCGCTCCGTTCGGACCAGATCCGCGGGGTCGATCTCCGATCCGGCGCGGGTGAGGAAGGCCTCCCGAAACTCCCCGATGCGGGATGCCTCGAGCTCGAGTCCGGCCGCCGCGCGGTGCCCGCCGTGGCGGAGCAGATGCTCGGAGCAGGAATCGAGCGCGGACACCAGGTCGAAGCGGGGGATGCTCCTCGCGGAGCCCCTCCCCCGGCCCCCCTCCACAGAGATCAGGACGGTTGGGCGATGGTGGCGCTCGACCATCCTCGAGGCGGCGATCCCGATCACTCCCGGATGCCACCCCTCGCCGGCGAGGACGAGCGCCGGCGCCTCGGCCTGCAACGGCGGCAGGGCAGCGCGGGCCCGCTCGGCCGCCTCGGTCACCTCTCGCTCGGCCCAGCGCCGCTCCGCGTTCGCTCGATCGAGCTCCGCGGCGATCGCGGCAGCCCTGTCGGGATCCTCGGTCAGCATCAGCTCGACGCCGGCATCCGCTCGGTAAAGCCTGCCCGCCGCGTTGATCCGCGGACCGAGCCGGAACCCGAGCGCGCCGGCATCGACTGTGTCCCGATCCACCGCCGCAACCGCCATCAGAGCACGGAGCCCGACGCGCGGGCCTGTTCGCATCACCCGTAGCCCCTCCCTGACGAGCCGGCGGTTCTCCCCAACCAGGGGAACCATGTCGGCGACGGTGGCGAGAGCGACCAGGTCTAGATCGCGATCACACGGGTGGCGTCGCCCGGAGACGGTTTCGACCGCGCCGCATCCGGCGGCATCACTGAGAGCGATTGCGAGCTTGTGGGCCACTCCGGCCGCACAGAGCCCCTCAAAGGGGTACTCCGAGACCACGGGGTGGACGACCAGGCAGTCGGGCAGCACGTCCCCCGGCTGATGATGATCGGTGACCACCACCTGCATCCCGGCCGATTGAGCCGAGGCGACCTCCTCGTGAGACCCGATCCCACAGTCCGCTGTGATCAGCAGGTCGGTCCCGCGGTGCTGGAGCTGATCGACTGTCGCCATCGAGAGGCCGTAACCGTCCGCATGCCGATCGGGGATCAGCCAATCGCAGCCGGCGCCGAGGGAGCGAAGCGTGGAGACGAGGATCGCGGTCGCGCACACCCCGTCGACGTCGTAGTCACCGTGAACCGTGATCCGCTTCCCGGCCCGCGCCGCCCTGAGGACCAACTCGCAAACCTCGTCAATCCCGGTGAACTCGCGGGCGTCATGGGCCTCCCCCGCTTCGAGGAACCGCCTCGCGGCCTCGACCGTTCGATAGCCGCGACGGACGAGGGTCACCGCGACCGGCTCGGCGAGCTCGAGTCCCGTCGTCAGCCGGCGGACATCGGCGTAGTCGTACGGATCCATCATGAAACGGGTTGCTCCGCCTACATCTGACGGGTCGCGTTGGCGCGCGCCCTCGCGTCCACGGAGCACCCTCGCATCAACTCGGGCCGGCTCAGTCGAAGCCATCCAGCCAACTTAGGTTCGGGTCCCGACGGAACCCGTCCACGCCCTCCTAGCCGGCCTGTGAGCAGCGGACGACGCTTCGATCGAGCAGCGTCCCGTCGCTCGCCACGAAGCTCACCACCGCCCGGCCGGGCGTCAGCCTCAGGCGGACCGCCCCGTGGTGGGTGTCGTCGAAGAACGCGAGCCGCGGGTCGTCCCGGTTCACCGGGTAGACCCTGGCTCCCGCCGCCCCGCTGATCAGCTGCGTGATCCCGTTGATCGGCCTCAGGCGTTGCAGGTCGTGATCGTGCCCGGAGAGGACGATCGAGGCTTTGCCCTCGAGCGCCGAACGGACCGGCTCGAGTCCCGGGACGTCCCCGTGAAGCCCGGCGCTGTAGATCGGATGGTGAAAGAAGGCGGTCCGGCAGTTCCCGTAGCGCTGCGTCTTTCTGATCGTCGCTTGCAGCCAGCCGAGCTGGGCGGGGGATGTCGCGGCGGGTGGGTTGGTGTTCAGGCTGATCAGCTGCCAGCCGGACGCGGCGAACGCGTACCAGAGCGGCGGGGGCGAGCCTCGTACGCCGGTCCAGTATGGGATGTACCCGGTTGAGGCGTTCGGCCACTCGTGATTCCCAACGGTCGGTGCCGCAACCTGATCGAGCCGGCCGAAGGACGGCCGGTAGTTCACCTCGTACTCGCGCGCCGTCCCGGCCTGATAGACGTCGCCGAGATAGAGGAAGCGGTCGACTCGCTGCGACGCGATCATCGTGGCGACCGCGCTGGCCTGCGGACTGCCATTCGCGCCATCGCCGGCTGCCCAGACGACCGACATCCGTCCCGGCCGGGAGCGGATCCATCCGCGGCCGCCATCACCGGCTCCGAGATAGGAGGATCGCTCCGCGACGCCCGCGACCCCGCCCTCGGCCCGAGCGAAACGCCGATCACCAGAACCGTCGTCGCGGACTACGACGACCACGATGGCCACGACGGCCGCAACGATCACGAGACCGATACGAGCCCTCATCGGGATTCGGTCGGCTGCTTCCACGACGGCCTTGAGCCGGGGCACGGAGGCAAAGTAGCCGGATTCGCGACTTCTTCCGGCATATCCGGAAGAAGCGCCAACCGCGCTGAGTTCTCCCGCCGGATGGCGCCCGAAGGGCGGCTAGAGCTGTTCGGCCTCGACCCCGGCCCGGACGCCCATCGCGTAGACGATCGCGAGGCCGACCAGCGTTCCCGGTACCGCGTACAGGGCGGTGGCGAGATCGGTCTCCCCGATCCCCTGATCCTGGGCGATCTGCGCGGCGGCGCCGCTCACCATCGCGCCGGCCGCGGCGCCGAGGAAGGCGCCGACGATCCCGCCCCGGAAGCGGTCGGGGACGAACACGGTGAAGTGCCAGATCGCGATCCCCATCGTGAACCAGACCAGCGCAGCCATCAGCGTGGCCTCCCGTGCTTCTTCCGCTTTCGCTGCCGCCGCCCCGCCTGCTGCTCGCGGACGCGGCGGAGCGCCGCCGCGCTCGCCTCGCTCAGCTCCGGACGCTCCGCCTCGGCCTGGCCGTCGCCGCCGTCCGGCTCGCCCTCGGGTCGCCCGGGACGCGGCTCGCGATCGCTCGGCGCACCGACCGGCTGCGGCCGCTCTGCCGGGCCGGGAGGTGGCGCGACGGGACCCGGGGGCGCGGGCACGACTCCCGGGACGGGCGAAGGCTCCGGCGCGCGTTCGGGCGGCTCCGGCTCCGTCGCCGCCCGGGCGGGCTCGGCCGGCTCGGGCTCGGCCGGCCGCTCCTCCGCCGTGGGCTCGGGCTCGCCCTCGAGCCGAGCGATCACGTTCTCCTCCGGGAAGGCGGGGACGCGGCCCATCTGCTCCTGGATCCGCTCGCGCCGCTTGCGGTAGGCGGGCTCGCGCTCCTTCCAGTGGGTGAGCACCGGCGAGGCGATGAAGATCGATGAATAGGTCCCCGAGGCGATCCCGACCATCATCGCGAAGGCGAAGTCCTTCAGGGTCGTCCCGCCGAAGATCAGGAGGACCGTCACCAGGAAGACGCTCGAGAGGCCCGTGATCAGCGAACGGGTGAGCACCTCGCTCATCGAGCGGTTGACGATCTGGGAGAACGTCGCCCGCGGCAGTCTGGGCACGTTCTCGCGGACGCGGTCGAAGACGATGATCGTGTCGTACATCGAGTAGCCGAGAATCGTCAGGAACGCGGCGACGGTGCCGCTGGTCACCTCCCTCCCCGTCAGCGAGTAGACGCCTCCCGTGATCAGGATGTCGTGGACGAGGGCGATGATCACCGGCACGGCGTACTTGGGCTCGAACCTGAACGCGACGTAGGCGCAGATCACGAGCAGCGAGAAGATGATCGCCTGGATCGCGCTCTCGGCGACCTGCTCGCCGAAGGTCGGGCCGACCGTGGTCGAGTTGAACCCGTTGGGAACGATCCCGAACGCCTCGTCGAGCGCCGGCTGGACCCGCTGCACCTCGTCGGGCTCGATCTGGGAGTCGATCTCGAACACGTTCGGCCCAAGCTGGTCGTTGCTCGCCTCGGTGATCTCCGCGTCCTCGATCCCGGCGCCCTCGAGGGCGGTGCGAACCTCCTCGACGGTCGCGTCCCGCTCGAGGCCGACCGACACCCGGCTGCCGGACTCGAAGTCGAGGCCGAGGTTGAGCTGAAGCGTCGCGAAAGAGATCGCGCCGATAAGCAGGATCACACCGGACATCGAGAAGAAGATCCTGCTCGCCCGGGTGAAGTCGAATCGCCAGCGGACCCGCTGCTCCTCGCTCGCGCCGAACAGCGCGGGCGAGCGGACGTACCGCGACCGGCCGAAGATCCCGAGGAAGGCCTGGGTGAAGAGGACCGCGGTGAAGAGCGAGGCGATCGTTCCGATCCCGAGGACGAACGCGAACCCCTTGACCCCGGCCGTCGCCAGGGCGAAGAGGATGAAGGCCGTGATCAGAGTGATCACGTTCGCGTCGATGATCGTCGCGATCCCCTTGCGGTAGCCGGCCGCGACTGCCGACCCGAGCGATCTTCCTGCCCTCACCTCCTCCTTGATCCGCTCGAAGATGATGATGTTTGAGTCCGCCGCGACCCCGATCGTCAGGATCAGTCCCGCGATCCCGGGGAGGGTCATCGTGATCGGGATCAGCTTGATCAGCGCGAACAGGAAGACCCCGTAGAGGCCGAGGCCGAGGACCGCGACGACGCCGAGGAAGCGGTAGTAGGCAATCAGGAAGAGGCAGACGAGGATCAGCCCGACGATCCCCGCCTTCAGGCCCTGGTCGAGCGCCTCCTCCCCGAGCGTCGCCGACACGGTCGACTGGGAGATCAGGGTGAGGTCGATCGGCAGGGCGCCGATCTGAAGGATCTCGGCGAGGTCCTGGGCGTCGTCGAGCTGGCCGATCCCGGAGATCTGAGCGCCGGTCCGGCCGTCGATCCCGCTCGGGTTCTCGACGAAGTTGATGATCGGGCGGGACTTGATCTCGTCGTCGAGGACGATCGCGAAGTGGCCCGAGTACTGGGAGGCGAGCTCGACGTCGCCACCGACGCCCGGCGGAGCGTTCTGGAGCCCGCGCTGTGCGATCTCCTGGGTGACGTCCGCGAACTCCTCACGGCCGCTGTCGGTGAAGTCGAAAGTGACGTTCGGCTCGTTGGTGGTCGGGTCGTACTCCTGCTTCGGGTCCTTGATCTCGTCGCCCGAGAGCGACGGCCGGTCCCTGATCACGAACCACTGGGCCGCGTTCGGGTCCTCGGGAGCCGTCTGGTCCCCCTCCCCCTCCTTCTTCACCACGAGCGTCCCCTGCGGGACCGTGATGATCTCGGTGTTCGGCGGCTGCTTGCCGTCGGCGACGTCGGTCTGGGCGAGCAGGTCTGCCTCGTCCTCCGCCGGGCCGGCGATCCACTCCTTCGTCTGCTCGTCGAACAGGTAGTAGCTCGGGCCGCTCGTCGTGCACTCGTCCTCGAAGCACTCAGGCTCCTGCTGGGAGGCGAGCTTGACCGCGTCGTAGTAGCGCGGGAACGA
Organism: Solirubrobacterales bacterium; assembly: GCA_036377415.1. Taxonomy (GTDB): domain Bacteria; phylum Actinomycetota; class Thermoleophilia; order Solirubrobacterales; family 70-9; genus DASUPK01. The sequence continues at coordinate 1,624 of DASUYK010000100.1, read as the reverse complement.
GGCCTCGCCCTCCGAGACGTTGGTCAACGCCGGGTTCGGGATGACGTTCGGCTCCCAGTCGTAGAGATAGAGCTGGGCGGTCTGACCGACCCGCTCGATCGCCTGCTCGGCGTTCTCGACGTTCGGGAGCCCGACCCGAATCGAGTCCTCGCCGATTCTCGAGATCTCCGGCTCAGCGACGCCCAGAGCGTCCGTCCGCTTCCGGATGATCTCGATCGCCCGATCCATGTCGTCGCCCTGGATCTCGGGGTTCTGCGGGGTCGGGCGGCCCTGGTAGATCAGCTCGGTGCCGCCCTCGAGGTCCAGGCCGAGAACCGTCGGCTTGCTCAGGATCACGACCACCGACGCGACGACCAGTGCGGCGACGAACGAGAGGATGAACAGGTTGCGGCGTCGGTTGGCCATGGATTCAGTCGGTCACGCTAGCGGCACAGTTTCGTGAAGCGTAAACGCGATCGCGGGAGCGCCTGCGTACGCCGCCGAATCCCTAGTCCGGAGTGAGGACGAGCAGGAGCCCGCCGTCTTCGTCGTACCCCGGGAACAGGTCGGCGACGGCCTCGGTCGGGAGATCCCCCTCGGCGCGGACAGCGACGCGCTTGCCCAGCGACCGGACGCCCCATTCGAGCGTCGTCTCGATCGGATCGGTCTCGCCGTCCCCGTCGGTATCCGCCGTCTCGCCGCCGTCCCTCTTGTCGATCCACTCGAGCCCGAGGACCTCCCTGACCGGACGGCCGATCACCTGCTCGTCCTTGAGGCCGGTGAGCTCGAACGCTCCCTTGCCGAGATCGAGGACCCTCCCCTCCTGGTCGCAGGTGAAGAACGCGGCGCCGGGGGCCGGCATGTAGTCATCGAGCAGCTCGAAGAGGAACCCGAAGCCGCACTTCGAGCAGCCCTTCGGACGGATCGAGAATCCGGCGGTCCTCTCGCCACTCAATTCCCGGTTTCCGCAGTTGGGGCAGATGAAGTACGGCATCCGCCCAGAAGGCTAACCAACGGCCGCCCTCGATCGCCCGGATTCGTGGCCGCTAGAAGAGGCTCGCCATCCCCTCGGGGATCGGAATCCCGAGGTGCTCGTAGCCGCGCTCCGTGAGGACGCGACCGCGCGGCGTGCGCTTGACCAGGCCCTGCTGGAGCAGGTAGGGCTCGAACACGTCCTCGATCGTGTCGGCCTCCTCGCCGATCGCGACGGACAGGGTCGAGAGCCCAACCGGGCCGCCCCCGAACTTCGCGGCGATCAGCTCGAGGAGCTGGCGGTCGTGGCGGTCGAGTCCCGCCCTGTCGACCTCCAGCATCTCGAGCGCGTCCGAGGCGAGCGTTCGGTCGATCGGTCCGCGGCCCTTCACCTCCGCGTAGTCGCGCACGCGCCGGAGGAGGCGATTGGCGACGCGCGGGGTGCCGCGAGCGCGGCTCGCGATCTCCTCGGCCCCCTCGGGGTCTACCTCGATGCCGAGGATGACCGCCGAGCGGAGCACGATCTGGCGTAGGTCGACCGAGTCGTAATGCTCCAGCCGGTGGCAGACGCCGAACCGGTCACGCAGCGGAGTGGTGAGAAGACCGGTCCTGGTCGTCGCCCCAATCAGCGTGAACGGCGGCAGATCCAGGGTCACCGTCCGGGCGCCGGCTC
>DASUYK010000099.1:0-8215 GCA_036377415.1 Solirubrobacterales bacterium | reverse complement strand
CCAGTTCTCGATCGCCGCGATCGCGGCAACTCCGAGCACGATTCCGATCACGAGGGCGATCACGGTGTAGAGCGCGGCGCCCTTCTCGGATCCACGTCGGATTCCCTCACCGCCGGCGAGCAGGTCGCTCCGTTCGTACTGCGCGCGCTGCGTGATATCGGTGTTGGCCATTCCTTCTCCTCCTATTTCGCGTCAGCCGAACCCTACGTCGCTGTCCCGCCGGACTCCGTGACCTCGATCACATCCATGCTTATGCCCGACGGTTCGGATTGACCGCGATCATGACACCGATCACGACGATGATGATCATCGCCAGGACCACCCATTGGGACCAGTTGTCGATCGTGTCGAAGGCGATCGCCGCTCCGACCATGCCGAGGACGAGGGCGATCAGCTCGTATGTCTCCATTCCGGTCCTGCTCGGGGGTCGGCCGTAGAGCTCCTGACGAGCCTCCTCGTGCGAGATCGAGGGCGGTTCGTCTGAGCCGGGCAGGGCCATCCGCGGGTAGTGTCGCGCTTCGTGGCCCCACGCGCAACGGCCTCGCGGAGATGACCGCTACCGTGCGGCTTGACCTCGCCTACAACGGCTCCGGATTCGCCGGTTGGGCCGCGCAGCCGGGCGCGCGGACCGTGCAGAAGGAGCTCGAGGGCGCGCTCGAGCGGATCTTCGCGGCGCCGGTCCCGCTCACCGTCGCGGGGCGGACGGATGCCGGGGTGCACGCCTGGGCGCAGGTGGCGAGCTTCACGGTCGAGCGGGATCCACCAGAGGAGCTCGGGCGCGCCCTCAATTCGCTCACCGGCCCGGACGTCGCCGTCCTCGCGGCGGCCCGAGTCGCTGACGGTTTCGACGCCCGCCGGGACGCGCGCTCGCGGCGGTACTGCTACCGGGTTCTGGCGGAGCGGGTGCCGAACCCGTTCGAGGCGGGGATCTCGCTGTTCTGGCCTCACCGAGTCGACCCGGTGGCCCTCGAGCGATGTGCCGATGCCGTTCGCGGGACCCACGACTTCACCGCGTTCACCCCCAGCCAGACCGAGCACGTCCGCTTCGAGCGAAACGTACTCCGTGCGGAATGGCACGACAAGCGTGCGGTGCTCGGCGACGGGCGGGTCCTCGAGCTGTGGATCGAGGCGGACGCGTTCATGCGGAACATGGTCCGCGTCCTGGTCGGGACGATGCTGGAGACCGCGGGGGGGCGTCGGTCACACGAGGACTTCGTCGCCCTCCTCGCCGGGGCTCCGCGCGATCGAGCCGGCGATACCGCTGGGGCGCACGGGCTCCATCTCGCCGGAGTGCGCTACTGAGCCCGGCCGGGCGCGGCTTCCGACGCCCGCAGCACGGTGAGCGGTCCCTCGATCCACACCTGGACCCGGTCGCCCGGGTGCCATGCCGGGAAGCCCGCTCGGCGGCAGCGGATCCTGCGGCCCGATTCGAGCTCGACATGGAGGAGCTGGTCGTGCCCGTAGAAGTCACGCGCGATCACGGTCCCCGCGTGCGAGTCGAGCCCACCCGGCGCCGGGCTCGCGCCGATCGCGATCGACTCCGGGCGGATGATCACCTCGGCGGGCCCGAGGAACCCGGGGCTCTGGGAGACCGAGCCGAGCTCGCACTCGACAGAGCCATCCCCGACGGTGGCGGGGAGGACCACGGCCTCGCCCAGGAACTCGGCCACCCACCGGGTCGCCGGCCGGCCGTAGACCTCCTCCGGGGTCCCGACCTGCTCGATCCGCCCCTCCCGCATCACCGCGACGCGATCGGCGATGCTGAGCGCCTCCTCCTGGTCGTGGGTGACGAAGATCGATGTGGCGCCGGACTCCAGCAGAATCTGCCTCACCTCGCGCCGCATCCGGTCGCGCAGGGAGGCGTCGAGGTTCGAGAACGGCTCGTCCAGGAGGATCGCCTCGGGCTCGGCCGCAAGCGCCCGCGCGAGCGCCACCCGCTGCTGCTGGCCGCCCGAGAGCTCGTGGGGAAACCGGTCCTCGACGCCAGCCAGCCCGACCAGCTCGAGCAGGTCGCCGACCCTCGACCGCGGGGAGTCCGCGGGCAGGGCGTAGGCGACGTTGCCGGCGACGTCGTGATGTGGGAAGAGGGCGTAGTCCTGGAAGACAAGTCCGATCCGCCGCCGTTCCGGCGGAACGAACGTCCTGTTCGAGCTCAGAATCCGGTCACCGAGCCCGATCACGCCGGCGGCGGGATGCTCGAAGCCCGATATCAGCCTCAGCGTGGTCGTTTTCCCGCACCCGCTCGGGCCGAGCAGCGCGGTGATCTGCCCGGCCTGTGCCTCAAGATCGAGATCGGCAACGGCGAGGACGTCGCCGAAGCGCTTGCTGAGGCCCCGGCAGCTGATTCCGCCGGGAGTGCTTGCGGGTGTCGATCGCCCGTTCTCCATCCGAGGAATGTTGACGGGTGGGACCTCGTCGGCGCTTGCCGCCGGTCTTCTCGCGGCGGCGGTCACTCGCGTCCGATCAGCAGGTAGAGGGAGGGGGCGGAGATCGCCAGGAGGACGAGCGAGGGGATCGCGCCGCGCTCGAAGAACCCCACGTTGGTCGCGTTCCAGATCTCGGTGGCCAGGGTCTGGAAGCCGATCGGGGCGAGGATGAGGGTCGCGGGGAGCTCCTTGATCGCGGTGAGGAAGACCAGTGCGCCCCCGGCGAGCACGCCACTCCTCATCAGCGGAGCGGTCACCGTGCGGACGACCGCGAGCGGCGAGCGCCCGAGACTGCGCGCCGCCTCCTCGACGCGAGGCGAGACCTGCTGGAGGCCGGCTCTGGACGATCCGATCGCGAGCGGGAGGAATAGGACCAGGAAGGCGAAGACCAGGAGCCCCAGCGTCTGGTAGACGGCCGGCGCCGCCCGTGTGGCGAAGAAGACCAGCGCAAGCGCGACGACTATCCCGGGGAGCGCGTAGCCCGTGTAGCTGAACCGCTCGGTCAGCCGCGCGAACCGACCAGGGAAGCGAACGGAGAGGATCGCGATCGGGATCGCACAGACGGCGGCGGCCGCTGCGGCGAGACCCGAGACGAGCAGCGAGCTGCCCGCCGCATCGAGCGTCCCGGCCCAGTCCGTGCTGCCGGCGAAGCTCTGGAACGACCAGTAGACGAGCACCCCGGCGGGGAGGACGAGTGCGAGGCCGCAGACCAGCGCGCAGAAGATCAGCGACGGGACCCGCCATGCGCCAAGGCGGATCGGCCGCGCGGGCCGTTTCGCCCCCGGAGTGCTGCGGTGGAGCGCGAACCCGCCGCGCGCACGCGCCTCGAGCCAGAGCAGCACCAGCATCAGTGCGACCAGGATCAGGGCGAGAGCCGCGGCGCCGGTCCGGTCGAAGCTCGCCCGGTAGAGGGTGTAGATCTCGCGCGTGAACGAGTCGAATCTCATGATCGAGACCGCTCCGAAGTCGTGCAGGGTGTAGAGCGCGACCAGAACGGCGCCGGCACCGATCGCGGGGACGAGCTGAGGAAGAACAACGGATCGGAACGTCCTCCACTGCGAGCGGCCGAGGCCGAGGGAGGCCTCCTCGAGTTGCGGATCGAGGCCGCGCAGGGCGGAGCGCACGGGCAGGAAGACGAGCGGGTAGGTGAACAGCGTCAGCACGAGCCAGGCGCCCGCGAAACCGGTGATGTCCGGCAGACGCTCGATCCCGAAAGGCTCCTGGAGGGCATCGCGGAGCAGGCCGGCGGGACCGAGCGCGGAGAGGTACGCATAAGCGCCGATGTAGCTCGGGATCACCAGGGGGAGAGCGGCGGCGACGGCCCACACCCGCCGTCCGGGCAGGTCGGTCCTCGCCGTCAGCCAGGCGAGGGGCACGGCGATGAGGATCGCGGTCGCGGTGACCGCGAGTGCCAGCCCGGTGCTGCGTGCGACCAGCCGGATCGTGCGTGAGTTGGCGACCGTGTCGACCGCGGTGTCGGCCGAGTCCGCGACCGTGATCAGGAGGTAGGCCAGCGGCAGCACCATCGCCGTCGCGAGGACGGCGCCCGCCAGCGCCAGAGGCACCGGCGGGCGCCGCGACGTTGCGCCATGTCTCCTCTCCCCGGAGTCCGCCTCCAGGGTGACCTGTGAGGTCGTCGCCTCTACAGGGCCCCCGATCGCTGTAGCAGCTCCAGGGTTCCCTGGAGATCGTCGAGCTCGCCGAGCTCGACGTCCGGCTGCTGGATCTGGGCCAGCGGAGTCACCTCCGGGTCGGCGGGGATCCCGTCGACCAGGGGATACTCCTTGACCACATCGGCGAAGTAGCGCTGCGACTCGTCGTTGAGCGCGAACGCGGTGAACTCCTCCGCGCCGGCCGCGTTGCCGGCGGACTCGAGGATGCCGATCCCGGCGACGTTGATCAGCGAGCCGACATCGCCCTGCGGATGGTAGGCGCGGACTGGATAGTCCGGTCCCTCCTCGGCGATCGCCTCGGCTATGTAGTAGTGGTTGAGGAAGCCGACGTCGATCTCACCCGACGCGATCGCGTCACGGATCGCCTCGTTGTCGTCGAAGACCACCGGATCGTTACCGGCGATCCCCCGCAGCCACTCCTCCGTCGCCTCCTCGCCCTCGGTGAGGCGCATCGCGGTGACGAAGGCCTGGAACGACCCGTTCGTCGGCGCCCAGCCGATCCGGCCCTTCCACTCCGGGTCCGTGAAATCGAGGATCGAGTCCGGAAGATCGGACTCCGAGAGCTCTTCGGTGTTGTAGCCGACGACCCGGGCCCGGCCCGAGGTGCCCACCCAGACCCCTTCCGGCGAGCGATAGCGCGGTTCGACGCGCGAGAGCGAGTCCTCGGGAATCGGGGCGAACAGCCCCTCCTTCTCGAGCGCCCCGAGCGCCCCGGCGTCCTGGGCGAAGAACAGGTCGGCAGGGGAGTTCTCGCCCTCCTCGATCAGGGTGGCGGCGAGCTCGGCCGTCTCGCCGTAGCGGACGTCCAGCTCGATCCCGGTCTCCTCCTCGAAGCGGTCGAAAAGCGGGCCGACGTATTCCTCCTCCCTCCCCGAGTAGACGGTGATCTTCTCGTCGTCCCCGTCACCTCCGCACGCAGCGAGCGTGAGCGCGAGCAGGGCCGGTAGTGCATACGCCGCAAGGCGAAGGCTTCGCATCCGTCTCCTTTCTGATCTCGTGGGGCGACCACGACGAGATTAGGGTTGCCTAATTCAAGGCGCGTTAGGCTACCCGAATTCCGACCGCGACGGTCGGTCAACCCGGAGAGGGTTGGTCAACCGGACCACGGGAAAGGGCGCTCGTAGACTGGGTCTGTGCGGGTCCTGCTGACGAACGACGACGGAATCCAGGCGACGGGGCTGAACGCCGTGCGCCGGAGCCTGCGCGAGGTCCCCGGGCTCGACCTGCATGTCGTCGCACCGAACTCCAACCGCAGCGCGACCGCCCGCAGCATCACTACCCGCTCACCGCTCTGGGTCGAGGAGATCTCGTTCGACGACGGCTCGACCGGCTACGCGACCGACGGTACCCCCGTGGACTGCGTCCGGTTCGCAGAGCTCGGCCTGATCGGCGAGCGTCCCGAGCTGATCGTCTCCGGGATCAACCACGGCTCGAACCTCGGCGACGACATCACCTATTCGGGGACGGTCGCCGCCGCCCTGGAAGGCATCGTGCTCGGGATCCCGGCGGTGGCCTTCTCGCAGCAGTCGGTCGTCGGCGAGATGGAGGACCGGTGGGGACGCGAGTTCGACTTCTCGGCATCAGCGGCGTTCGCGGCCGAGCTGATCCAGCGGGTGACCCAGGACCCGCTCCCGGCCGACACTCTTCTCAACGTCAACTTCCCCCCCGGACCGCCCACCGGGGTCGAGGTGACCCACCTCGGCAAGCGCCTCTACAACGACGAGATGAAGCTCGTCGACGAGGATCCGGAGACCGGCCGCCACCGCTACCAGATCTACGGGTTCGAGCCGTCCTTCCAGGACGAGGAGGGATCCGACCTCTCCGCGATCGCGCGGGAGCGGATCTCGGTGACCCCTGTCCACTTCGACCTCACCGACCGTCCGAGCCTCGACCGGCTGCGCGAGTGGGACTTCGCGGCGATGCTGAGCTCACCGGCCGGTGAGGGGGCCGACCGAACGCCCGCCTCAGAGAGCACCTCCGGATCGACCACCCGCCGGTGAGCGCGCCCACGGGGGTCAAGAAGCGGGCGGAGGAGCTCCGCAGGCAGATCGCCCACCACGACCGCGCCTATTACGTCCTCGACCAGCCGGAGATCTCTGATCCCGAGTACGACGATCTGCTCCGCGAGCTTCAGGAGATCGAGGAGAAGCATCCCGAGCTGCTCACCCCGGATTCGCCCACCCAGCGGGTCGGCGGCGAGCCCCTCGACAAGTTCAAGCGGGTCGAGCACGCCGAGCCGATGCTCTCGCTCGCGAACGCGCGCAATGAGGACGAGTTGCGGGCGTGGGCGAAGCGGGTGGAGAGGCAGCTCGAGAGACTGGACATCGAGGGCAGCGAGATTCGATACGTCACCGAGCCGAAGGTGGACGGGCTGGCGATCTCGCTCACCTACGAGAACGGCGTCCTCACCCGGGGAGCCACTCGGGGCGACGGGCGGTGGGGCGAGGAGGTCACTCACAACCTGCGGACGATGAAGTCGATCCCGCTCTCGATCGACGACGCGCCCGAGCTGGTCGAGGTCCGCGGCGAGGTCTATCTGCCGCTGGCCGGATTCGCGCGGGTGAACGAACAGCGCGCCCAGGAGGGCGAGCCGACCTTCGCGAACCCCCGCAACGCGGCCGCAGGAACGATCCGCCAGCTCGACCCGAGGGTCGCCGCCTCACGGCCGCTCTCGATCTGGTGTTACGGCGTCGCCGCCCTCAGAGGCTGGGAGCCGAAGAGCCATTCGGAGTCGCTCGAGTGGCTGCGCGACCGCGGATTCAGGGTGAACGAGGACATCTCGCTCCTTCACGGAGTGGACGGGGTGGCCGAGCGCTGCCGCTGGTGGGAGGATCGGCGGGACGCGCTCGACTTCGAGATCGACGGCGTCGTCGTCAAGGTCGACGACCGGAGCCTTCAACGCGAGCTTGGGGTGGCCGGAAGGGAGCCGCGCTGGGCGGTCGCCTGGAAGTTCCCTCCGACGACCGCGACGACGAAGCTCAACAGGATCGTCTGGAACGTCGGGCGCACCGGGCATCTGCTCCCGTTTGCGATGCTCGAGCCGGTCCATGTGAGCGGGGTGACCGTCAGCACCGCGACCCTCCACAACGAGGAAGACCTGGAGCGCAAGGACGTCCGCGAGGGCGACGAGGTCGTCGTGATGCGGGCGGGGGACGTGATCCCGCAGGTGGTCTCGCCGATCATCCAGAAGCGAAAGAAGGGTGCCCGCCGGGCGAGGCCGCCGAAGAAGTGCCCGCTGTGTGAGACCCCGACCGTGAAACCGGAGGACGGTGTCTTCACGATCTGCCCGAATCGAACCGGGTGCCCGGGCCAGCAGTTCCAGCACGTGAAGCACTTCCGCGGGGCGCTCGAGATCGAGGGGCTGGGGGAGAAGAACGCCCACCGGTTCCTCCAGGAGGGGCTGATCTCGGACGCGGCGGATATCTATGACCTCACAGCGGATCGGGTCGCGGAGCTCGAGGGGTTCGGGCGAATCTCCGCCGAGAACCTGATCGAGGAGATCGAGGGCTCGAAGAGCAAGGCGTTCTCGCGCGTGCTCTACGCGCTGGGCATCCCGGGCGTGGGCTACGTCAACGCGGAGTCGCTCGCCGAGCACTTCGGGACGATGGACGCCTTGCTCGCCGCGCAGCCCGATCAGATCGAGCGCGCCGAGGGGATCGGACCGATCCTCGCCGAGCAGATCTTCGAGGAGCTCTCCGAGGAGCGCACCCGCGAGCTGATCGAGCGCCTGCGGAAGGCGGGGCTGCGGATGGAGCTGGATGAATCGGAGCGGCGCAAGGCGGGCGGCCCGCTCGACGGGAAGACGCTGGTCCTGACCGGCACCCTGCCGACCCTGAGCCGCGAGCAGGCAACGAAGCTGATCCGGCTGGCGGGCGGCAAGGTCGTCAACTCGGTCTCGAAGAAGACCGACTACGTGATCGCCGGAGACAGCCCCGGCTCGAAGCTCGCGAAGGCACAGGAGCTCGGCACCGAGGTGATCGACGAGGATGCGCTCAAGGAGCTGGTCGAGCGCGGCGAGGCGCCGAAGGCTGGCGCGCCCCCGCGGGGGCGCGTCTAGCGGCTATACCGGGAAATCAGGGCAGTCATCCGATCCTGGATGGCGTGGGCACGGCCGAC
>DASUYK010000098.1:0-4418 GCA_036377415.1 Solirubrobacterales bacterium | reverse complement strand
CGGACCGCCATCCAGCGGGGAAGGTCGGCCGGCAGGCCGCGCTGGCGGGCGATCCGGATCGCGCGCTCGACCGCGACCCAGCTCATCCGCCGGGAGTAGGTGTAGTCGCGGCGGCCGCCCCGCGTCTCCCAGATCCCCTCGTCGGGCTGGTCCCAGTTGTCCATCAGCCACTCAAGGTTGCGGGTGAGCTCCATCCAGCCGTCGTGGTAGATCGAAGCCCGTACTTGTTGCAGAGGTAGACCGAGTCCATCAGCTCGCCGTAGATGTCGAGCTGCAGCTGGCCCGCCGCCCGGTTGCCGATCCGCACCGGCGCCGAGCATGTAGCCCTCCAGGTGCGAGAGCTCCTCCTCGGGCAGGTCCTCGCGCCCGTCGATGCCGTACATGATCTGCAGCGGGCCCGACTCGCGGTCGGCCGCGTAGCGGAAGCGGCCCTCGAGCCAGTTCATGAACGCGCCGGCCTCCTCGGTGAACCCGAGCCTGAGCAGCGCGTAGAGCGTGAAAGCGGAGTCGCGCATCCAGGTAAACCGGTAGTCCCAGTTGCGTGCGCCGCCGAGCTCCTCTGGGAGACTGGTGGTGGGTGCGGCGACGATCGCGCCGGTGGGCTCGAGCGTGAGCAGCTTCAGCGTCAGCGCCGAGCGATGCACCGTCTCGCGCCAGCGGCCGCTGTAGCGGGAGCGGCGCAGCCAGCGCCGCCAGAACGCGACGGTGGCATCGAATTCCGCGGCGATGTCGGCATCCGAGTAAGGCACCGGTCCCTCGCCGGGGTCGACGCAGTCGAGCACGAACGTGGCCGTCTCTCCGGCCCGGAGGGCGATGCGCGCGCGGACGTCGCCGTCGACGATCTCGAGCGGGCAGCGGGTCGAGAGGCTGAGGCCCAGCTCGGGAGAGCGGAAGACCGCGCCGTCCGGAGTCAACGCGACCTCGTGGCCGGCGCGCGCGTAGTCGAAGCGCGGGGCAACGTCGACGACGAAGCGAATCTGCCCGCGCACGGCGAGCAGCCGGCGGATGATGCGGTGGCGGTGCGCCGCCTCGCCGGTGGTCGGCGGGGGCATGAAGTCCTGCACCTCCCCGACCCCGTCCGGCATCAGGAAGCGCGTGATCAGGAGGTTGGTGTCGGGCAGGTAGAGCTGTTTGGAGCTCCATCCCTCGCAGTCGGGCGAGACCCGGAACAGGCCCCCGCGGTCGGCGTCGAGGATCGCCGCGAAGACGCTCGGCGAGTCGAAGTGAGGGCAGCAGTACCAGTCGATCGTCCCGTCGGTCCCGACGAGCGCGACGGTGTGGAGGTCGCCGATCAGGCCGTGCTCGGCGATGGGCAGGTAGCGCGCCACCGCTTATGGCACGAGCACCAGCTTCCCCTTGGCCGCGGAGCTCTCGAGCATCTCGTGAGCGCGACGAGCCTCGGAGAACGGCAGGCGCTCGGCGACGACCGGGTGGATCTTGCCCTCACGGAGCAGTCCGAGCAGCACGTGAAAGTCCTCGGCGAACCAATCCTGGTGGTCGATGCGGAGGATCTGGACCCGGTAGCCCGAGACCCGCCGGCGGGGCGAGAGCGTGCCCCAGAGCCAGGTGATCGCCATCGCCGGCCACCACTCGAACCACCCACGCAGGCTCTTGCGGCCCTCCACCATCGTGTTGTAGGCGCCCATCGTCACGAGCCGCCCCCCGGGATCGCCCGTGATCTGATCGCCCTTGCGCAACGCGCGGAAGGAGCGCAGCGCCACCGTGCCGCCGATCCCGTCGAGCACGACGTCCACACCCTCGCCGCCGGTCAGCTCGCGCACCCGAGCCAGGAAGTCCTCGTTGCGATAGTCGATCGCCACCGCCCCGAGCCGCTCGACCGCGGCCTTGTCGCGCGCCGAGCAGGTGCCGAACATGCGAAGCCCCGCCACCGCCCCCAGCTCGAGCGCCGCCGTGCCGACCCTGCCGGCCGCGCCGTGCACGAGAACCGTCTCACCGGAGTGCACCGTGGCGGTGCGATGAAGCATCTGGTAGGCGGTCATGTACGGGAAGACGAGGCTCACGACCTCCGCCGGGTCGAGGTCCTCGGGCACCGCGACCGCGTACTTCTCCTCCACGCAGACGCGCTCGGCGTCCGCGCCCCACACCGTCAGCGCCCCGACCCGGTCCCCCTCACGCAGCCTCTCGCAGCCTGGGCCGAGCTCCTCGACGACGCCAACGAGCTCGTAGCCGGGCGTGAACGGCGGCTTCGGGCCGCCGAGGTACGTGCCGGCGCGGATCTGCGCGTCGGTGAACGACACCCCGGCCGCCAGGACCCTGAGGCGAACCTCGCCCGGACCCGGTCGGGGATCGTCCTGCTCCACCACCTTCAAGACCTCGGGCCCCCCGTACTGATCGACGACAACGCGCTTCAAGGTCAAACCTCCTTGTCGAGGTCGCGTTGAGGGTCTCACCCCAGGATGAGGAATCGTCGGTGGTTTTCGCTGGTTTCGCCTCCGTGTCGGCCACGGATTTGAGATCGAATCGCGATTCGCCCGTGGCTCGTATTCGAACTCGCACAAAGCTGGTGGGATCGAGAGGACAGACAGACTGCAAGCAGGTCCTGAAGAAGTCGGGGTGACTGGATTTGAATCAGCGACCTTTCGGCCCCCAGGGGGCATGCGCCTGCGATGACGATGCGTCCCAAAGCGTCCCCCGGCGTCCCCTTTGTCCAGGTCCGTGGACGTTCTGGACACTCGGACGATGCATCCGGTTCCAAAGTAGTACTAAGGCAAGTGCAGAATCGGTGGCTCGGTTCGTCTCTCGCTACGACCCGGCGCGGATGTGAGGTCGTGCATTACTCGCGCTAAAGCGAACCGCTGCTTTTCGTCCAAGGCGGCGGTTTGCCTACTCCCGCAGCCCGGCGGCTTGCTCGCCGCCCCACAGCGTTGCGGGATTGAGGGGGGGCTGGCGGGGCCGCTGTGAGCCAACAGAAAGCACTACGTCAACGTCTCCCTTTCGGACCAGGAGGTCACCCGCCTCGACGAGCTTCGGGGGGATGAGGAGCGGGCGGTCTACCTGCGCCAGGCTCCTGCACGAGCCTCCGAAGGGAACAGGTCTGATGCTCGGCCTACTCCGACAGCCCGGCGGCTTCGAGGGCTTCTTCCCTGCTCGTAAATGCCTGCCCGTGCACGACCTTGCCGTGCTCCATGGTCCAGACGTGCCAGACGTCCCAACTCGCCTCCACGCCGCTCTGCTTGCCGCGGCCACGCAGCGTCACCGCGGCCACCACCTGGTCTCCCGCGTCGACCAGCTCGCGGACCTCGATGCGCGGACGCTCGAACTCGCTCCGCATCCACTCGAGAAACCCCAGGATCCCCTCGACTCCCCGGTAGACGCCGGTCATGCCGGGAATCGCGCCCGTCGTGGCATATTCGAAGTTAGGCGCGAGTTCGCCGACCATGGCCTGCAGATCACCCCGGTTGAACGCCTCATAGGCTCGGCGAGCGATCGCGACGCTCTCCTCCGACATCGCTTAGGAGTATCACGCGAAGACCGCCGCTTTCCATACAAAGCGCCACTTCTCGTCTCTATGAAGAAGAACCGTCTGTCAAGTAGCGGCGGCGGCTCTGGTCAGGGCCTCCTCTCGGCTCGAGGGCTTGGAGCGGTGCTCATGTCTCTATCGCCTCCTCGGCGGGGAGGACCAGGTCATTGGATGTTCGCTCCCGGCGCAAGTCCAAAAGGGCGGTCAGGCCGCCAGACGAAAAGCGGCGCCTTTGGGAGCGAACGACTCGTTGCGGGTGAGCATGTGCCAGATCGCCACCGTCAGCTTCCGGGCGATGTCGACCTGGGCGACCTTGGCGCCCCGTTGCTTGCCGAGGCGGCGCTTGTTTCGCTGGTAGCGCTCGGCGTAGGCGGGATGGCGCAGCGCGTGCATCGTCGCCTCGAGCAGCGCCCAGCGCAGGTAGCGCGGGCCCTGCTTGGTGAGCGGGCCGCGGCGGTCTGAGTCGCCCGACTGCACCACTCGCGGGCAAAGGCCGGTGTAGCCGGTCAGCTTGGTCGGGGAGGGAAAGCGGGAGATCTCGCCGATCTCGGCGGCGATCGTGAACGCCAGGACCGAGCCGACCCCCGGCACGCTCAGCAGCTTCGGGACGTAGGGGTGATCGGCTCCGCCGGCCGCAAGCCGGGAGTTGATCTCCGAGATCTGGTCCTCGAGGGTGTCGATCAGGCAGACGCTCGCCAGCACGTTGCCCGCCCAGGGCTCGGGGACCTCGAGCCCTGCGAGCAGCTCACGCCCCTTCACCCCGAAGAGATCGCTCACCGGGCAGGGACGCCCGAAGCTCATCAGGGTCGAGTGGATCCGGTGCTTTAGCTGGCTGCGGTGCTTGACCAGGTGCAGGCGAAAGCGCGCCAGCTCGCGCTCTTCGCGAACCCGGGGGTCGGGCAGCCAGATCGCCGGCACCAGATCGCGCTGGGAGAGC
>DASUYK010000097.1:0-2946 GCA_036377415.1 Solirubrobacterales bacterium | reverse complement strand
CGGATCGTCGCGAGGTCGGGCGTGGAATCGGGCCGCTCCGCCATACCGAGCAGGGCCGCGGCGATCGCTTCCGGCGACTGGTCCTCGATCCAGCCGCGGACGCGTGCGCGAAGCTCCTCCGGCGCACCGTCCGACAGGAGCGCCGGAGGCTCTTCGGCCAGGACGTTGCCTTCCGATCGCAACCGTTCGGCGTGCGCCCGTCGGCCCGCTGCGGCCTCGGGAGCGTCGGCGACGGCCCTGGTGTTCGCCAGGACCAACCCGGCGACGCGCTCGGGAGCGCGTCGCCACATCTCGAACGCCACGTACCCGCCCATCGAGAGGCCGCAGACGACGGCCCGGTCGATGCCGCGCTCTCCCATCGCCGCGAGCGCCCGCTCGGCGGCCACGCGCATCGTCATGACGTCGCCGGACGCCTCGGAGTCCCCGAAGCCCGGCAGGTGGGGTGCGACCACGGGGAGGTCCCCCGGGACGGCGGCGAGCTGCTGCTCCCACATCCGAGCGTCGATCGGCCACGCGTGGAGGAGGAGGAGGCCGTCGGTCATGACGTGCCGGTCGGCGCGGGGAGCCCCGGCACGGGCGCCGACGGCGTGAATACGCCGGCCTTGGTCTGCGCCTCGACGTAATCGGCGTACCCGCGGGCGAAGATCTCGTTGGCCGCGTTCTGGATGCCCTGCGTGCGGACCGCCAGCTCGGCGCGTTGCGCGCCCTCCGCGCGCGCGGCGAGCTCCAACAGCTGAGCGGCCTCCCGGTACAGGACCATCGCCCGGACGAGGTTTCCCTTCGAGTTGATCAGGTACACGACGAAGTCCTCCGAGAAGCCCTTGCCCTTGATCAGCGCGGTGTCGTCGATCTCCTGCAGGGCTTCGAGGGCAGACTTGGCCGACGCCAGGGTGTCGGCGGCCGTCTTCTCGAGCGCCTTCGAGTCGACCGGCGCCTGCGGGGTCTCGGCGTCCAGGTCCGCGACCGCCGTGCCGAACTCCGGGAACGCGTCGAAGCCCGACGGGGCTCGTGCCTGGCCGATCGTGGCGAGGGTCGGCTCGAGCTCGCCCCGGTACGTGTTCATCGCGGCACGCATCCGCTGCTCCAGGTCGTCCTGCTCGGTGGAGTTGCGCTCGATGATGAAGCCGGCAACGAGACCGACGACCAGCGCCACGCCGAGGATGGTCCCGATCACCAGCCAGAACTCGCGCTTGGCGAGCAAGGGCTTCTTGACGGGCTGGTAGACGGGCTTGGGCCCCCGGGTGACGGCCTTCGCGGTGCGCCCCTTGCTTTTGCCTTTGATCGCCATGCGAGATCCACCTAGCGCTTCAGGAGACGGCCCACGATGATAGCTGCTTCGTAGAAGAGCACCATCGGGATCGTCATCGCGAGCATCGTGTACGGGTCCGAGCTCGGCGTGATGATGGCGGCGAACACCGCGATGAACAAGATCGCCCCCCGGCGCCAATCCCTGAGCTGCCGGGTGGATACGGCGCCCGCCAGGAGCAGGAACACGAGCACGATGGGGAACTCGAACGCGAGCCCGAACGAGAGCGCCACCAGCATGACGAACGACAAGAACCGATCGGCGGTGAGCAGCGGCGCGAACTGCTGACCGGCGAAGCCCAGCAGGAAGTTGAGCGCCTTCGGCAACGTCCAGTAGGCGACGAGCGCGCCGAGGACGAAGAGGATCACGGAGCACAGGACGAACGGGATCGCCATGCGACGCTCACGTTTGGTGAGGCCCGGCACGATGAACGCCCAGAACTGGTACAGGACGACCGGGAGCGCGAAGAACAGGCCGAGGAACGCGACTAGCTTCAGCTTGATGAGCAGCGGCTCGAGCGCGCCGGAGTAGAAGAGGGCGCAGTCGCGCGTCGCGCGAACGCCGCGCGGGACCGTCCGGAGGTAATCGCAGTAGGGATCGGTCAGCAGGTCGATCACGCGATCGAACAGGGTCCATCCCACGATCGCTCCGACGCAGATCGCCGCGATCGAGACCAGGAGCCGGAACCTGAGCTCCGTCAGGTGGTCGACCAAGGTCATCGTGCCGTCGGGAGCGGGCTCCGAACGCCGACGAAGGCGATCGGGGATGAGCTTCATCATCGGCTCGCGTTCACTCGGCCGATGGGCCGTCGGACGCTCGATCCGGCGCCCCGGCGCTCGGCTCCGGTTCGGACCTCGGTCCCGACCCTGATCCCGACCCTGGCAGCGGGGTCGGCGGCTCCGGGCCCGCCTGGCGCGAGGACGGCCGCCGAGTGGGCTTCGGGAGCGGGGTCAGATCGACCCGGAACGATCGCTGCACCTCCTCCTTGGCGCGCCGAAGCTCGGAGAGGCTCCGGCCGAGCGAGCGAGAGATCTCGCGCACCTCGCTCGCGGGGAGCGGCTCTGCCGCCGTCGGCGGGTCGTCAGCCGCCGCGGGCAGCGGCGTCGCCGGCTGACCATCACCTGGAGCGCCCGGGGACGACCTTTCCGGTTTCCGCGTCCTCGCGCCGCCGTTCGGCGGCTCGTCGTCGAGGTTCAGGTTGATCGTCCGCCTGACCTCGTCCTGAGCTTTCCGGAGCTCTCGGAGGCCCTTGCCGATCGATCGTCCGAGCGCGGGCAGGCGTTGCGGCCCGACCACGAGCAAGGCGATGACCAGGATGATCAGCAGCTCCTGCGCACTGATGTTGAGCATCTCGTCCCGCTTCTCGTTCTCGCCTCTGGCGGTCGGTCCCGGGTACGCGGCCCGTTGGCGTGGGCCATCGTACTGCCGCCTCGGCTCAGGGGGGCGACCCGGGCCGGTGAGGCATCCGCCGGGAGCGGTTCGAGGCGGTGTCCGCGAGCTCGCCGATCTCCCGCGCCAGCGGCGAGACCTCCTCCTGGAACCGGTTGGCGGCCCGGCCGAGCACGAACACGTGGCGGATCAACGCGATGAGCACGGCCAGGACCGCGGTGAGCGACAGCAGTCCGACGACGAGCCAGACG
>DASUYK010000096.1:0-7769 GCA_036377415.1 Solirubrobacterales bacterium | reverse complement strand
CCTGGCGACGACCCCGTGAGCGCGTGGCGCCACGCGTTCCTGTTCGCCCCCTATCTGCGCGACTCGCTGGTGGCCTGCGGGATCCTCTCGGACACCTTCGAGACCGCGATCACCTGGGACCGATTCGAGGACTTCCACGCGGAGGTGATGGGGGTGGCCCGTCGCGCGGCCGCCGAGGTGACCGGCACCCCGGCCAAGGGCCAGGGGTCCCCGCGGGTGAGCTGTCGGATCACCCACGTCTACCCGGACGGACCGGCCCCCTACTACACGGTCCTCGCGCCGGCCCGGCGGGGCGGGGAGGTGGCCCAGTGGGACGAGATCAAGGCGGCCGTCTCGGACGCCGTGATCGGTGCCGGCGGGACGATCACCCACCACCACGCGGTCGGCCGAGACCATCGACCATGGTACGACCGGCAGCGTCCGGAGCCGTTCGCGGACGCCCTTCGCGCCGCGAAGCGCGAGCTCGACCCGAGCTCGCTCCTCAATCCCGGTGTGCTGATCGATCCCTAGGGCGCACGTCCTCATTCCGCCCGACCCCGCGCCCGCCACTACCCTTCCCGGTTCATGTTCGGCCCCCTTACGAAGGAGCGGGCCGAGCCGGCGGTGACGGAAGGGGTCGCCGACGGCCGGACCCCGAAGCCGCGGCGCGGGCCGGTGCGCGCGGCGATCGTAGCGATGCGCCCGCAGGAGTGGGTGAAGAACCTACTCGTCTTCGCCGGCCTCCTGTTCTCGGCCAAGTTCAGGGAGCTCGACGCGGTCGTCGACGCGACGATCACCTTCGCGGGGTTCTGCGCGGTCGCTTCCGGCGGCTACCTGAGCAACGACGTGCACGATGCCGAGCTCGACCGGCAGCACCCGACCAAGCGGCGCCGCCCGATCGCCGCCGGGGAGCTCGGGGCGAATACGGCTCTCACCCTCGCCGTGATCCTGGTCGTCGTCGGGATCGCCGGTTCCGCGCTCTTGGTCGAGCCGCTGGTCGGCGGCCTCGTCCTCGCCTACGGGGTCGGGACCACCCTCTACTCCTACCTGCTGAAGACCGAGGTGATCCTGGACGTGATGACGATCTCAGGGCTCTTCGTCCTCCGGGTGCTGGCGGGCGCGGTCGCCGTCGACGCCGACGCCTCCGCGTTCCTGCTGCTCTGCACCGGGATGGTCGCCCTCTTCCTCGGCTTCACCAAGCGGCGCCAGGAGGCGACCTCGGAGCTCCACTCCGGAACCCAGACCCGGCCCGTCCTCGAGCACTACTCGATCCCGTTCCTCGACCAGATGGTGGCGATGGTCACTGCGGCGACGGTGATGAGCTACGCGATCTACGCGGTCAACTCGCCGCTGATCGGCTCGAAGATGCTGATCACCCTGCCCCCGGTGATCTACGGGATCTTCCGCTACCTGTATCTGATCTACGATCGCAAGGACACCCGCTCGACCGACGCGATCCTGCTCGAGGACTACGGGATGATCGGGGCGGCGGTCGTGTGGGTGGCGAGCGCGATCATCCTCCTCGCGATCTACCACTAGCCGCCGAGGCGCGGCGCAGGCAGCACTGACTGGCCAGTCGGCCAGTCCCCTCGATAGTCTCCGACGCGTGGATCTGACGCTGACCGTGTCCGAGGCGGCCTTTCGTGACGAGGTGCGGAGCTGGCTCCAGGAGAATCATCCCGGCCCGGCCCCTGAGGGCGATGATGCCGCCGAGTTCGAGTTTCGCCGCGACTGGCAGAAGCGGATGCACGAGGCCGGCTGGGCGGGAATCTCCTGGCCGGAGGAGTACGGCGGAAGGGGCGCGACCCTGATCGAGCAGTCGATCTTCAACGAGGAGCTCGCCCGGCAGCGGGTGCCGCTGCCGGCGAACGTGCTCGGCCTGGTGATGGGCGGCCCGGTCGTGATCGCCCACGGCAGCGAGGATCAGAAGAAGCGCTATCTCGAGCCGATCCTCTCCGGCGACGAGATCTGGTGCCAGGGGTTCTCCGAGCCCGAGTCAGGGTCGGACCTGGCCTCGCTCAAGACCCGGGCGGTGAAGGCGAACGGGACCTGGAGGGTTACCGGCCAGAAGGTCTGGACCACCTACGCGCACGAGGCGAAGTGGTGCATGCTGCTCGCCCGCACCGACCAGGACGCCCCGAAGCACAAGGGGATCACCTACTTCATCTGCGACATGGACCAGCCCGGGGTCGAGGTGCGCCCGCTCCGCCAGATCACCGGGGAGGCCGAGTTCAACGAGATCTTCATGGAGGAGGCCGAGGTCCCGGACGAGAACGTGATCGGCGAGGTCGGCGGCGGCTGGCAGGTCGCGATCACCACCCTTATGTTCGAGCGAGCCGGACTCGGCGCCGCTGCCGTGATGGGCCTGAAGCGCTCGATCGAGGACCTGCTGGCAGTGATTCGCGAGCGCGGTCTCGACGACGACCCCGTGATCCGCCAGCGGATCGCCGAGCTCCAGATCGGGATCGAGGCGATGCGTCTCGGCGCCCTCCGGGCGCTCACCCAGACGATGAAGACCGGGATTCCCGGGCCCGAGGGCTCGCTCAGCAAGTGGCAGTGGGCGGACTACAACCAGGCGCTGACCGAGCTCGGGAACGAGGTGCTTGGTCCTGAGGGGATGAGGGCCGGGACGGACTGGAGCTACCGCTTCCTGCGGGCCCGCGCGAACTCGATCGAGGGCGGCACGACCGAGGTGCTGAAGAACATCATCGCCGAGCGCGTGCTCGGGCTTCCCAGGCTGAGATAGGACGGGCACCGTGAACTTCGACCTGAGCGACGAGCAGCGGGAGATCATGCGGACGGCGAACGAGTTTCTCGCTTCGCGCTTCAAGCCCGAGAAGGTGCGCGAGCTGGCCGAGTCTCGTTCCTACGACGACGCGCTCTGGCGGGAGATCTCCGAGCTCGGCTGGCCCGGGATCGCGGTCGCCGAGGAGGACGGCGGCCAGGGTCTGGGCGCGATCGAGCTAGCGGTCCTGCTCGAGGAATCCGGTTACGGGTGCGCTCCGAGCCCCCTGCTCGGAACCGCGGGGGCGGCCCTGGTGATCTCCGCGGCGGGGTCGGACGATCAGCGCGCGGAGTGGCTGCCGAAGCTCGCCTCCGGCGAGGCGACCGGGTCGTTCGGCGGCTTCGCCGAGGGGGAGAGCACGATGTTCTGCGATCTGCCCACGGCTGACGTCGTCGTCACGTTCGATGGCGAGGGGGCGCTGGTCGCGCCCGCCTCCGAGGTCGATTTCGAACCGCTCGAGGCGATCGACGCGACCCGGTCCTACGGCCTGGCAACGGAGGCTGCCGGCGAGCGGCTTCCCGGCGACGCCGGTGCCGGACGGGATCGGCTCGCGGTGGCGATCGCGGCCGAGCTCACCGGGATCGCGCAGCGGACCCTCGAGATGGCCGTCACCTATGCGCGCGAGCGGGAGCAGTTCGGGCGCCCGATCGGCGCCTACCAGGGCATCGGACACCGCTGTGCCGCGATGCTGCTGGCGACGGAGGAGTCGCGCTCGCTCACCTACTACGCCGCCTGGACGGCGGACGCCGAGCCCGAGTCACTGCCGATGGCCGCGGCGATGGCCGGGGCCCGCGCCGCCGACGCGGGCTGGCAGGTCCCCGCCTCGGCCCTTCAGGTCCTCGGCGGGATCGGCTTCACCTGGGAGCACGACCTCCAGTTCTGGCTGAAGCGCGGCCGGGTCGCCGGCCGCATGCTCGGAACCCCTCGCGAGCATCGCGAGCGGGTCGCCGAGCTCTCCGGGCTAGGCTCGAGCGCTGTCGTACCGGCCTAGCCGAGTCTCTGCGCTGCTAGCCCGCCAGCTCGGCGATCAGGTCGACGCCGTCGAGATCGTCATGGTGCAGGTACTGCAGCATCAGCCGTTCGACCCCTACCCTCTCGAGCTCCCCGATGCGCTTCCGGACCTCCGCGACGGTCCCGATCAGCCAATTGGGGGGAAGCTGGCGCAGGTAGGCCTCGGGATCGGCCGCGTCCTCGCCGCGGATCTCCGCGACCCGGTGGACCCGCTCGAGCAGGTCCAGCCGATCGGAGCCGACCACGCCTCCGGTCATCAGCGATATCGTCGGTCGCGGCCGGTCCGTCCGCTGCCATGCCCCGACGATCGCCGGGACCGCAGCACGACACTCATCCGTCCCCATCATCACGAGGTTGTACTCGTTCGCCCAGCGGGCCGCGAGAGCGAGGCTCAGGCGGCGCGCCCTGCCGCCAACGATCAGGTTCGGCGCCGAGAGCGGCTTGGGGAGGGCGTCCAGCCGCTCGATTCCGTAGTGCTCGCCCGGGAAGTCGAATGATCCCTCGTCCCACTGCCGCCGGATGATCTCGATCTGCTCCTCGAGCATCCGGAATCGATCGCCCGTCCCGGGGAAGGGGAATCCGTAGGCGCGGTGCTCCGCCTCGTGCCATCCCGCGCCCATTCCCAGCTCGATCCTTCCGCCTCCCGAGACATGGTCGGCGGTGACCACCGCCTTCGCCAGCACGGAGGGGTGCCGGAAGGTGACCGGCGAGACGAGGGCGCCGAGCCGGAGCGTCGAGGTCACGGCGGCGAGCGCCGCGATCGTGCTCCAGGCATCGAGCGAACCACGGCCGCTCTGGCCCATGACCGAGAGGTAGTGGTCGGAGCGGAACAGCGCCTCGATCGGGCCCACCTCGCAGGCCCTCGCAAGGGCGAGCCACTGATCCCAGCCGACGGACTCCTGTCCCTCGATCATCAGGCAGACACGCATCAGCCGGGCAGGATCTCGGCGTTCGATATCACCTGCATCGTCCCGCCGCGACGGAAGTGCACGTCCACGGTCTCGTTCTTGCCATAGCTACCGAACAGCCCCAGCGTCATCGCCAGCCAGCGGCCGCTGCTCACCTTCTCCTTCATCAGGGGCCTCGAGAAGACGATCTCGCGGCCGTGAATCGAGTACTCGGCTCCCTCGGACTGCTCGACGCCGTTTACATAAACCTGAATCGGCCGCTCCGCTCCGCTCGGCAACCGCACTCGCCGGCCGGCCTCGACGCTCTCGCTCATCGGTGGGCAGGTTAGCCGCGTGCCTCAGGAGGCCAGGGCGTCGCGAAGCAGCTCGATCGCCTGGTCGAGAGAGTCCGCCTCGATCGGCTCCTTGCGGATCGTGCCCATGTAGGCGATCAGAGCGCCGTCGCCCATCACATCGATCCCGCCCTCGGGCGAGCGAATCAGGCCGGGACCCGAGATCTCGATTCGCGCCTGGACCCGCTGGTCGGGGGTGAACTCGCGGAGCATCTTCACGGTCGGCAGCCGGCCCTCGCGGCGAACCTCGTCGATGCGGCTCCGAGCCTCGTCGAGCGCCTGGTCGAGCGACCCGAACTTCTTTCTCTTCACCGTCGATCCGTGCCGCACGGTCACCTTCCAGCTCATGCGCCGTCAGAAGCGCCCGGTTTGGTCAGGCGCCGCGGCGCGGGCGCTTCGGTCGCCGGGCGGGGGGCCCGGTGATCTTCTCGGGTCCCTCGCGCTCGCCCACCGGAACGTACGGCGCATCGCGCTTGCCGGTGTAGATCTGGCGGGGCCGGGCGATCTTCAGCTCCGGGTCCTCGTTCTGCTCCATCCACTGCGCGATCCAGCCCGACGTGCGCGGGATAGCGAAGATCACGGTGAACATCTCGGTCGGGATCCCGAGCGCCTCGTAGATCAGGCCGGAGTAGAAGTCGACGTTCGGGTAGAGCTTCCTGGAAGTGAAGTACTCGTCGCCGAGTGCCCGCTTCTCGAGCTCGGTGGCGATGTCCAGAAGAGGGTTGGCCTCGGTCGCCTCCAGCACCTCGTCTACGTTCTTCTTGATGATCCGGGCGCGCGGGTCGTAGTTCTTGTAGACGCGATGGCCGAAGCCCATCAGGCGCTCCTCGCGCTTCTTCACGCCCTCGAGGAAGTCCGGGATGTTGTCGGTGGTCTCGATCTTTCGCAGCATCCGCAGCACCGCCTCGTTTGCGCCGCCGTGCAGAGGCCCGTACAGGGCGGCGACTCCGGCTGCGACAGCCGAGTAGGGATCGACGCCCGAGGAGCCGACCGCCCGGACCGCGTTGGTCGAGCAGTTCTGCTCGTGGTCCGCGTGGAGGATGAAGAGCACGTCGAGCGCCCGTGCGAGGCGGTCGTCGGGTTTGTAGGTGTTCTCCATCTTGAACAGCATCGAGAGGAAGTTCTCCGAGTAGCTCAGCTCGTTGTCGGGATAGACGTAGGGCAGGCCCATGCTGTGGCGGTAGGCGAAGGCGGCGAGCGTCGGGACCTTGGCGATCAGCCGGATCGCCGCCATGTAGCGCTCCTCCGGATCGTCGATCTGCTTCGCGTCCGGGTAGAAGGTGGAGAGCGCGCCGACGTTCGCGAGCAGCATCCCCATCGGATGGGCGTCGTGGCGGAAGCCCTCGTTGAACTTCTTGATGTCCTCGTGGGCGAAAGTGTGGTGGGTGATGTCGTAGATCCAGCGCTCGAGCTGCTGCTTCGTCGGGAGCTCCCCGAAGATCAGGAGGTAGGCGACCTCGAGATAGGTCGAGCGCTCGCAGAGATCCTCGATCGGGATTCCGCGGTGCTGAAGGACCCCCGCCTCTCCGTCTATGTAGGTGATTGCCGACCGGCACGACGCGGTGTTGGTGAAGGCGGGGTCGTAGCCCATCAGCCCGAAGTCGTCGTCCGAGACCTCGATCTGGCGGAGATCCATTGTCCGGATCGTCCCGTCCGCGATCTCGACCTCGTAGCTCTTTCCGGTCCGGTTGTCGGTGACGCTGAGCGTGTCGCCGCTCGGGGCGCCGTCGCTCGACGCATCCATCCTCGCCTGCGACTGGTTTTGCTCGGTCGCCATCGGACCTCCTTGACATGAAACGGGTCGCGCCCGCGGCGCGCCCTCGCGTAAACGCCCAGACGCCAGTATCTCACGGCGGTGATTCGGGCAAGCGATATGTGACGCCTACGCCGAGGCTTCCAGGGCGCTGATCAGGCTCGCCACGTCGTGGGGGGCCTTGTGGAGGCGGCCGCCGACGAAGAAGGCGGGGGTCCCGCCAACGCCGCTCGCCCGGCCGCTGTCCACGTCGCGCTCGACGCGGAGGGCGTGAAGTGAGGAATCGAGTTCTTCGGCGATCCGCGCCGAGTCGAGGCCGAGCGCCACGGCGTGCGCAACCAGATCCTCCCGGGTGAGCGGCCCCGGCGCCTCGAAGATCAGGTCGTGCATCTCCCAGAACGCTCCCTGCGCCGCCGCCGACTCGGCCGCCTCCGCCGCCCGCTGCGCGTCCGGGTGAACGTCACGGAGAGGAAAGTGACGGAAGGCGAACAGGAGCCGGTTCCCGAGCCGATCGCGCACTCGCCGGACGATCGGATGGGCGGCGGCGGTGTAGGGGCATTGGAAGTCGCCGAACATGACAAGCTCGAGCGGTGCGTGATCGGGCCCTTCGACGTGGTCCTCGGCGGACAGCGGCGGCGTCAGGTCGGTCAAGGCTCCGTGCGGCCCCCGTCAAACGGGTCGTTCCTCGGCTACCGCCTCGGAACGCCCTCGCATCTGCGCCGGTTCCGCCTCGAAATGGGTGATCCGCCGGAAATCCCGGAGGCGCCGGTCGATCTCCTCGCGCGTCAGCGAGCGGACGCGCTCGGTGCCGAAGTCCTCGACGTTGAACGAGGCCATCACCGAGCCGTAGACCATCGCGCGGCGCAGCGTGGCCTGGTCGAGCTCCCCGTCGCTGCCCCGGGCCGAGTCGAGGTAGCCCAGGAAGCCGCCCGCGAAGCTGTCGCCGGCGCCCGTCGGGTCGCGCACGTCCTCGAGGGGCATGCCCGGGATCGCGAAGAACC
>DASUYK010000095.1:0-6631 GCA_036377415.1 Solirubrobacterales bacterium | reverse complement strand
CGGCCTGCTTCACCGTGTCGATCCCGAGGTCGGCCTCCAGGTCCAGATCGAGGTCGAGCAGGTCGGAGGGGTAGCCGGTCTCCTCGGAGACCAGGGCGAGGATGCGCTCGGTCGGGTCCTCC
Organism: Solirubrobacterales bacterium; assembly: GCA_036377415.1. Lineage (GTDB taxonomy): Bacteria > Actinomycetota > Thermoleophilia > Solirubrobacterales > 70-9 > DASUPK01. Next base: position 6,509 of record DASUYK010000095.1, on the reverse strand, counting down.
CCGGCGCTCGGGGCCGCGGTCTCCACCGCTTCCGCGGGCGGAGGCTCGGCGGCGGGCGCCGGCTCCGCGGGCGCCTCTGGCGCCTCGGTCACCGGCTGGGCGGGTGGCGGCGCGGGGGCCTGCCGGTCCGGCTCGCCGTCCGAGGGTACATCGGTAACCGGGGCACCGAGCGGCACGGCCACCGGAGGCTCCGCGGCCGGCGTGACAGGAGCCGCGGCGGGGCCACGATCGACGACCCGCAGGCGCCGCTGGACCACCTCCAACTCGGGGGACTCCTGTGCGCTGACGGCGCGGAGCCAGGCGGTCCATCGATCCGGGTCGGCGATCCGGTAGTCATAGCCCAGCTCCTCGGGGCTGCGACGGCGGCCGTCCCGCACCGGGGTCCAGTGCAGCAGCATCATGCTGATCTGAGAGCCGAAGCCGGCGGCGAGCCGGAGCGCGTAGTTGACCGGGTACACGCCGCCCTTCGAGAGGTTGAGCTCACCGAGCTCGGGGTCGACGTCGCGGAAGTTCGGGACCGGCGGCACGATCCCCGTCTCCAGGGACTTGATCGCCACAACGTCCTCGAGGCCGACGCCCATCGGATGGCCGGTGACTCCCTTGGTGTTCGCGATCAGCACCTTGTCCGCGCCCTCACCGAACACCCGGCGCAGGGCGTGGATCTCGGCCGCCGCGCTTCCACCTCGCGCCGGCGTGTAGGTCTCATGAGAGACGAAGACCAGCTCCTCGCTCAACCGGCGGGGGTCGATGCCGGCGCGGGCGACGACCTGCTCCATCACCCCGCCGATGTGATCGACGTCGAGGCGAGTGCCGTGGAAGGCGCTGTTCCCGGTGGACGCGCTGAGGACCTCGCAGATCGGGCTGATCCCCCGCTCGCGCGCGGCCTCAGCGCTCTCCACGACAAGGGCGGCCGCGCCCATTCCGAGCAGCATCCCGTGGCGGCGCTGGTCGAACGGCAGAGCCGCCTCCTCCACCACCTCGTCGGTGGCTGCGGCGCCCGAAGCGAGGAAGCCGGCGCCGATCCACGGCAGGAGCTCGTCCGACGTGGCATCGTCGGCCGCGACCACGATCGCCCGCCGGCAGCGCCCCGCGCGAATCCAGTCCTCGGCGATGGCCACGGCCTGGGTCGTGCTCGCACAGGCCGCGTTCACCTGGGTGTTCGGCCCGCGGGCGCCGATCATCTCGGCGAGCTGTGAGTGACCCATGGCGAGAACGCGGAACAGGAACCGGCGATCGAATCGGTAGGGCTCCTCCTCGAGCTCCACCTCGATGTCGTGGATGTGGCGGTCGACCTCGGCCAGCGCCTCGCTGTCTCCGTGGCCCTCGAGGCGCTCGCGGAGGGCCTCGACCTCGGCCAGCCGCTCACGGCGGGAGCGATCGGCCGCGAAGCGCTCGGCCTCGGCGGCGAACTCCTCCAGGCCCGGGAACGCGGAGGCGAAGATGATCGCGGTGTCGTCGCGCAGCTCCGGCGGGAGCTGCCAGCGATCGGGCAGCTGCGTCCCCTTGGTCGTCGTCTTGTAGTGGAGGACCAGGGGAATCCCTGCGTCGCGCAGGGCGTCGATTCCGGCGCCGATCGCCAGCTGGGTACTGCGCCCGAGGGCGGCGACCCGGTCGGCGTCGACCCCGAACTCCTCGGTCAGGTCGAGCTCACCGCCCCGCGCGGCGAGCTTGATCACGTCGGCCACGTCGTCGATCGATTCGAAGCTGGCCGATCCGTCGTCCCCCTTGACCAGGCGGGTGATCCGCCGGTCGAGCATTTCGTGACGCACGCTGGAGGGGATCACGTCGATGAACTGCTCGCCGTGCAGGATCCGCGCGACGTTGTGGTCGTCGAAGACGCGGTCGGTACCCGGCAGGCCGAGCGCCGCCCCGGTGATCACCACGGGCTCCGGCGGGCCCTCGGCGGGCCGACCGTCGCCCCCGAGCAACTCGGTGCCGCGACGGAGGAACTCGGCGGAGAGCCTGCCGAGCTGTCGGTAGACGTCGTCGCTCGCCTGCGAGACGGGCGGCGGACTCGAGGGCTCAGCCTGTGCGACCGGCGGTGAGGGCGGCACGGCGGGGATCCCCTCGCTCTCCCGCCCGATGCCGAGCCCGGCCGAGTAGAGACCGCAGAGCGCGTGGTTGAAGGAGGCCAGGTCCCCGAGCTTGGGGTGATTCGTGTACAGGTTGAGCGCCTCGTCGTCGCCGATCACCTCGGATGCGAATCCGTGCAGCGCCCGCTTCGGGCCCGTCTCGACGAAGGCGCGCGCGCCAGCGTCGAACAGGGTGTGGAGCCCCTTCACGAACTGCACCGGCGAAGCCACCTGGCGGCCGAGGATGTCGATGATCCGCTCCTCGACGTCGGGGCCCGTCGGATAGAACTCGCCGTCGACGTTCGCCACGATCGGGATCTGGGGCGGCGAGACCCGCAGTCGCCGCAACATGGCTCGCAGCGGCTCGCTCGCCGGCGCGACGATCTCGGTGTGGAAGGCGTGGCTGACCGGCAGGGGAATGGCGGTGTGGCCGCGCTCCTGGAAGTCGGCGACGGCGCGGGCGACCGGCTCGCTGGCGCCGCCCAGCACCACCTGATTCGTCGAGTTGACGTTGGCGAGGACGACATAGCCCTCGGTCGTGGCAAGCACCTCCTCGACAGCCTCGGCCGGCGCCATCACCGCCGCCATCGCGCCGGGATCCCCGACCTCGAGGCTCGCCATCTCATGACCACGCGCGCTGACGGCCTCCAGCGCCTGATCGAACGGCAGGACGCCGGCCACCACCAGGGCGCCGTACTCCCCGAGGCTGTGGCCCATGACGAAATCGGGTGTGATCCCGTACGACTCCAGCAGGCGGGTGAGGGCGATGTCGGCCGTGAGCACCGCGGGCTGTGTGATCTCGGTGCGCATCAGCGCCGCCTCCGCCTCCGCCATCGCCTGAGGGTCGTCGGGGTCGACGAAGATGACGTCGCTGAGCTTCCGGGCGTCGAGCAGCGGCCGCATCACCTCGTCGGCCTGATCGAAGGCCTCGGCGACAAGCGGGACCTTCTTCCGCAGGTCGGCGAGCATGTTGGCGTACTGCGATCCCTGGCCCGTGTAGAGGAAGGCCACCTTCGGGGGCGGACCGCTGCCCCGGAAGATGCCGCGCGCTCGCAGCGCCTGCCAGGCGGCCGGGTTTCCCGACCGCTGCGCCTTCAGCGCCAGCTCCGCCTTGGCGGCGAGCTCTTCGGCATCGGCGTAGTCGATCGCCACCCGCTCGGCGGAGCGCAGCGCCTTCGCGTCGGGCAGGGCCGGCGCGGGGGCGCGCCCGGCCCGGGCCTCCTCGACGGCGCTCGTGAGCGCCTCGGTGAGGGCCGCCTCGTCGGGTGCGCCCAGCACCAGGGCGCCACGCACTGGGGACTGGGGCTCGCGGCCGCCGTTCGCCCCGGCGGGCGGGGCAGCGGCGGCACGGACGTTGGCCGGCTTGACCTCGGCGGAGACGGAGATCGCGCCGGCGCCGTTACCGGTCAGTCTGCCCGGGACGTGCTCCTCGAGCACGGCGTGGAAGTTGGTGCCGCCGAAGCCGAATGCGCTCACGGCCGCAACCCGCGGCTCGTGGTCGCGCGCCTCCCACTCCCGCAGCTCGGTGTTCACGGCGAACGGCGACGACGACCAGTCGATGTTCGGGTTCGGCCGCTCGAAGTTGAGGCTCGGTGGGAGGAGCTTGTGGTGGAGGGAGAGGGCGGCCTTCAGCAACCCGGCCGCACCCGCTGCCCCCTTCAGGTGGCCGATGTTCGACTTCACCGAGCCGAGCGCCACAGACTGTGGGGCCAGATGGGCCCCGGAGAAGGCCTCCGAGATGCTCTCGACCTCGACCACGTCGCCGACGGCTGTCGAGGTGCCATGGCCCTCGACCAGCGAGCAGACCTCCGGCGAGAGCCCGGACTTGCGCCAGGCGCGCTCGACCGCGAGCCTCTGGCCGACCGGGTTCGGGGCGGTGATGCCCTTTCCCTTTCCGTCGCTCGATCCGGCCACGCCGCGGACCACCGCGTAGATCCGGTCGCCGTCACGCTCCGCGTCCTCCAACCGCTTGAGCACGAAGAGGGCCGCCCCCTCGCCCATCACGAAACCATCGGCCCCGTCAGCGTAGGGCCGGGTGCCGCTCGCGGACAGCGCGCCGATCGCGCAGAACTTGATGAAGGTGGAGGCGCCCATGTTGCGGTCGATGCCGCCGGTGATCACGGCGTCGAACTCGCGCTCGACCAGCCCTTCGATCGAGGCGTCCATCGCCGCTATCGCCGAAGCGCAGGCGGCGTCCACCACGAAGTTGGGCCCGCGGAGATTGAAAAGGTTGGCGACGCGACCGGCGACGCAATTGCCGAGCTCGCCCGGCATCGTGTCTTCGGTGACCGGGGGAAGCCGGCTGTCCATGTTCGAGCGGAGCTCGCTCGCGATCGCCTCCCGCTCGCTCTGGGGCAGCCTCGCGTAGCTCGGCGCCTTCGCGAGCTCGCGGGCGAGCTCCGGAAAGGCCAGCCGGAGCGAGGTCAGGTAGTGGTGCTCGCCGGCCATCGCGTTGCCGAAGACGACGGCGGTCCGTTCGAAGTCCAGCGAGCGCTCGGGCCAGCCGTAGTCGAGCAGCGCCATCCGCGTGCAGGCGAGGCCCCACTTCTGCGCGTCGTCCATCGCTTCGGAGACCTTGGGCGGAATCGGTAGCTTCCAGGCCAGCGGATCCCATTCCCAGTCCCGCACCCAGCCCCCGATCTTCGAGTACGTGTGCTCCGGGACCTTCGGGTCCGGATCGAAGTAGAGCTCGGGATCCCAACGATCGCGGTCGACCTCGCTGATGCAGTAACGGCCGTCGGTGACGTTGCGCCAGAAAGCCTCTGCGTTGGGCGCGTCGGGGAGGATCGCAGCCACGCCCACGATCGCGACCGCTCCGCTCGCGTCGCTCATGAGCGCTTGTAGACGGCGTCCGCGACGGCGTCCATGTCGGCAAGGAGACCGGCCTGAGCCACCTGGATCGGGACGAGCCCGACTCGGGAGGCCACCGCCTCGATCTGAGCTTGATCGCCCGAGTTCGCGCCGGCGATCAACCGCATGCCCTCGGTGGCCACGGTCTGCGCGACGTCGCGCGCGTTGACCCTCGCGATCGCGGCCAGTGGCTCGGGGGCGAAGCGCTTGGACGCCTTCGGCGAGAGCCCACCCGCTGCGGCGCGCGCGCTGCGTCGCACGAGCGCGACGGCGCCCTCGGCGATCGCGGCGAGCTGGCCCAGGCGCAGGAGCACGTGCTGGTTACGGGTCAACCGCTCGACCCGTGCGGTCTCGAAGACCTCCGCCAGGGCATGCAGGGCCAGGGCGGTGGTGCCCGCGCCGATCGAGGACCGCTCCGCGCCCAGTCCCTCGAGCTCGCGCGCCGCGGCGTGGTAGTGGTCGCCGCGCGTCTTCAGGTGCTGCTGCCAGCGATCGCGCGCGATCGTCATCTCCATGATCTCGGAGGTCCCCTCGTAGATGGTGGTGATGCGGACGTCGCGCTTGATCTTCTCGACCAGGTACTCATGCGTGTAGCCGTAGCCGCCGTGAGCCTGGATCGCCGCGTCGGCAGCGGCGTTCCCCGCCTCCGAGGCCAGGTACTTCGCGATCGCCCCCTCCGTGTTGAGGGATCCCTCGCCGGCGTCGATCCGCTCGGCGGTCTCCTCGATCGCGGCACGGCTGGCCTCCAGCCGCACCGCGTGCGGAACGATCAGCTTGTGGGTGTAGCCCTGCTTCTCCGACAGGGGGCCACCGGCCTGGATCCGCTCCTTGGAGTACGGGATCGCGCGGTCCAACGCCGCCCAGCCGGCGCCCAGCCCGAAGGCGGCGACCATCAGGCGGGTGTAGCCGAAGACCTGCTGGGCCTGGATCAGTCCCTGCCCCTCAGCGCCGCCGACCAGATTCTCGGCGCCGACGTAGGCATCCTCCAGGAACAGCGCCGCGGTGTTGGAGAGCCTGATTCCGTGCTTGTCCTCGTGTTCGCCGTGGGTGAAGCCGTCCGTGTCGCGCTCGATCACGAACCAGCTGGGCCCGCCAGGGGCAAGCGCGAGGACGGAGCTGAGTTCCGCCACCCCGCCGTTGGAGATCCACTGTTTTGCGCCGGTGAGGCGATAGCCGACCACGTCGCCGTTCTCGGAGACCGGCTCGGCCTTCGTCTTCAGCGCAGCGAGATCGCTTCCGGCATCGGGTTCGGTGGCGCCGTACGCCATCAGCACCCCCTCGTCCGCGATCCGCCTCATCCAGCGCCCCTTCTGGTCGGGCGTCCCCCCGACCACGATCGGGTCGCTGCCCAGGAAGGTCGCAAGCACCGAGGTTGCGACTCCGAGGTCCAGCGCCGCCATCCGCTCGCAGACCCGGTAGATGTCGAGCGCCCCGCCCCCCATCCCTCCGTGCTCCTCGGGGATGAAGAGCAGCTGGATTCCGAGCTCCTCACCACACATGCGGCGCACGACCTCCTCGGGGAACTCGTCGCGCTCGTCGAGTTCGATCAGCGTGGAGTCGGGCAGTTCCCGGCGGCCGAATTCGCTG
>DASUYK010000094.1:0-22477 GCA_036377415.1 Solirubrobacterales bacterium | reverse complement strand
CATCTTCAGCGTCGTCGTCTTGCCGGCCCCGTTCGGACCGAGGAATCCGAAGCAGCTTCCGGGCTCGACGGCGAAGTCGATCCCGTTCACCGCGACGCGCTCGCCGTAGCTCTTGCGCAGCCCGCGGGCGCGCACCGCGGGGGCCGCGGCGCCGACGGTATCCGGGTCGGAGGCGATTATCCGGTCGCTCAGCACGAGACGAGTACGACGGTGATCGCCAAGGCGTTGTTGAGGAGGTGGGCGGTGATCGACGGCCAGATCGAGCCGGTCTTCTCGTAGAGCCAGGCGAGGCCGACCCCGAGCCCCGCAAGCGGGATGGCGGCGGTGGGGCCGGTCGGAGCGTGAACCAGCCCGAAGAGCGCACCCGAGACGATCGCAGCCGGCCAAAGCGACCATCGGCTTCGAAGCCCTCCGAAGAAGAACCCGCGGAAGAAGAGCTCCTCGGTGATCGGCGCCGCGACGACGATCAGCGCGATCGCCGCCGCCGGGATCCCGATGCCCGGATCGCAGACGCCGAGCTCCTTGCCGATGTCCTCCTGCTCGGGTTCAAGGACGAGCGTCGAGAAGATCGCGGCGCCGACGTAGTAGATGAATAGGACCAGCAGCATCCAGCCGAACGCGCTGAGCCGGAAACGCCGCATCCCGAGACCAAGCAGGGCCGAGCCGAGCGGGCGGAACCGCCACCCCGAGGCGACCCCTATCGCGGTCAGCACGAGGATCGCGTCGAAGATCGCCTGCGAGCCGAGCAGGCCCGCCTCGGTGCCCTTGTCCGGATCGCCGATGTTCGGGTCGAATGGGAGAACGAGCAGCGGCGGAACGATGATCGCGACCAGGAGGCCGCCGATCAGCCCCCAGAGGGTGTTTCGCGGCGCCCACGGGACGAGCGGGAACCCACGGTCCGGCTTGGAGACGGCGACCGGGGCCGATCCCGGAACCGCAGGAGGCGGCGCGGACGCCTCGGCCCCGGGAGGCGCCGCGGCCGGAGGCGGCTCGCCCGCGCCGCCCTGGACCGGCGCCGGGATCGCGGTCGAGCGGGCGGGTGCCGGCTTCCGCGCGATCACGATCGTTCTCGCCGCCCTGTCCCCCAAACGCTGTTTGCGCTCGGTGGCGACGACGAGCACCTCGCCGATCACGAAGAAGTCCACGATCCGGAGGAGGTTGCGGATGCTCGCCTGGCCGAAGGTGAGCCGCTCGGCTCCGTCGAGGGAGCGGACCTCGATGCCGGTCGCGTTCTTTCCGATCGTCTGGCCCCAGCGCCACTCGGTCAGAGCGAAGTAGTTGAACCAGGCGGAGAGGAGGACCAGGACCACGACGCCGATCACCTCGGGCTCGTCCTCCCAGGTCGACTCGGGGAAGAGCCCGAGCAGCATCGACCCCCCGACCAGCCAGGTCAGGTTGTCGAGGGTGGCGGCCAGGGCCCTCCGCCAGAAGCCGGCGTACTCGGTCACCTCAGAGATGCTCCACGATCTCCTCGAGGGAGGAGATGTCGCCGCCGCCACCACCGCGGTCGATCAACAGCGCGCGGATCCCGGCGGCCCTCGCGCCGGTCACATCCTCCTCCGCCGTGTCGCCGACGTGGAGGGCCTCGTCGGCGGAGGAACCGGCCAGCTCGAGGGCGGCGAGGAAGATCGCCGGGTCCGGCTTGCGCGCCCCGACCTCCGCCGAGGTGACCGTAGCGTCGATCAGCCCAGCGATCCCGCAGCGCGCGAGCACCCTTGGAAGCGAGACGTCCCAGTTCGAGACGACGAGCACCCGCAAGCCGCGGGCGCGAAGCTCTCCGAGCGCGGGGACGGTGTCCGAATAGGGGTCGAAGCGGATCGCGTCGAGAAGCTCCTCGACGGTCAGCTCGATATCGAGCTCCCGGGAGACAAGCCGCGCGCAGCGCTCTCGGAGATCCGCGAGCGAGGCCTCGTCGCGGCCCTCGTGGGCGTGCTTCCGGTAGTACTCCATCTCGGTCCGCAGAGCCGCGATCAGCCGCTCGTCACTGATCCCCGCCGGGACCCGGTCGCGGAGGCTCACCCAGGGCGGCTCGAGCTCGAGCAGGGTGCCGAGCACGTCGAGGAATACGGCGCGGGTCATCAAGGCTAATACTCCCCGACCGGGGATTTCGCGAATGGACGACCAGAGCTTCTGGCAAGCGCACGGCGATGAGATTTCGGCCGCGATCACGATGATCGTCGCGATCGGGATCGCGATCGGCGTCGACCGGCTCCTGATCGGCCGCGCGATGCAGGGCGCGATGAGGCTCAGCACCGAGGAGCTCTCGCGCGAGGCGCGGACCCGCCTGCGCCTGATCCGCAGGCTGCTCTTCCTGGTGATCATCCTGATCGGGGTGGCCCTGGCGCTCAGCCAGTTCACCTCGATCAAGCGGTTCGCCACCGGGGTGCTCGCCTCCACCGCGGTCCTCGGGATCATCATCGGATTCGCCGGCCGCCAGGTGATCGCGAACCTGGTCGCCGGCGTCCTGATGGCGATCACCCAGCCGATCCGTATCGGCGACCGGGTCTCGATCGGGGACGAGGTGAGCGGCCGCGTGATCGACATCACCCTCACCTTCACCAGGGTCGACGGGGGCGACGGCAACATGATCGTCGTCCCGAACGAGAAGGTGACGACGGACGTGGTGATCAACCACTCCGCCGGCAACACCCTGGCGCCGGTCACGGTCGACGTCTGGTTATCCCCCGACGCGGACCTGGACGAGGCCCGGGCCGTACTCGAGAAGGGGGAGGTGACCTCCGTCCAGCTGCTCGAGCTCACCCCTGACGGCGCCCGGATTCAGGTGAAGGCCGCGATCGACACGGGCACAGAGCGGCAGGCTCACGAGGCGGACCTGCGCGAGAGGGCGCAAGGGGCGCTGCGCGAGGCCGGGCTACTTAGATCCCCGTAAGAGCCGCCCGGCTACCCTACCCGGACGATGAGCGCCCGGTCCCGCCGGCGGCTTCGGCGCACGAGCCGAAAGCGAAATCCCTTCCTCCTGGCTCTTCTGATCCTCGGGGCCTGCCTTGCCCTGGGCGCAATGGGCTTCGGAATGTGGGTGATCAGCGTCGCCGCCGAGGCTCCTCCGATCGAGGAGCTGCAGCCGGTGGACGTCGGCGAGAACTCGATCATCTACGCCGCCGACGGCAGCCGGCTCGGGTACATCCAGTCGGACACCGCCCGAACCCCGGTGCCGCTGGAGAAGATCCCGGAGGAGCTCCAGGAGGGAACGGTCGCGATCGAGGACGAGCGGTTCTACGACCACCACGGGGTCGATGTCGAGGGAGTGGTTCGCGCCGCGGTCAGCAACCTGGAGGCGGGGGAGGTGAAGGAGGGCGGCTCCACGATCACGATGCAGCTCGCCCGAAACCTCTACATCACCGATCCGCAGCGCGATCTGGAACGCAAGATCAAGGAGGCGAGGATCGCACAGGAGCTGGAGGACGCGCATTCGAAGGAATGGATCCTCGAGGAGTACCTGAACACGGCCTCCTATGGAACCGTCAACGGCCGGACCGCGGTCGGCGTCGAGGCCGCATCGCGGATCTACTTCTCGAAGCCCGCCAGTGAGCTCAGCCCGGCCCAGTCGGCGCTCCTCGCCGGGATCCCGCAGTCCCCCTCGCTGTACAACCCGCTTCAGAACCCCCGGGGCGCCCTCGATCGCCGCAACGAGGTCCTCGACGAGATGGCCGATCAGGGCTACATCTCGGAGGGCGAGGCGGCAAGGGCGAAGGCAGAGCCCCTTGAGACGGACCCCGGGAACCAGTACTCGAGGATCCGCGAGCCGTACTTCTTCGACTACGTCGAGCAGCAGCTGATCGAGGAGTACGGGGTCAACACCGTGCGCCAGGGCGGGCTCAAGGTCTATACCACCGTCTTCCCCGAGCTCCAGGAGGCGGCGCGGGCCGCGATCGAGAACAACCTCTACTACGAGGACGATCCCTCCGCAGCCGTCGTCTCGATCGATCCGAACACCGGCTTCGTCCGGGCGATGGCCTCGAGCGGCGCCTACGAGGACCAGCAGTTCAACCTCGCCGCCCAGGGCCACCGCCAGCCGGGATCGGCGTTCAAGACCTTCGCCCTGACGACCGCGGTGGACCGGTCGATCAACCCAGACACGACCTACTACACCTCGAAGCCGCTCGACCTGGATCTGCCCGAGTGGGGTCACTGGGAGGTCGCCACCTACGGCGAGAGCTATGCGGGCACGGTCTCCCTCGCCCAGGCGACCCTGGCCTCCGACAACACCGTCTACGCGCAGCTTGCGCTCGACCTCGGTCCGGAGTCGGTCGCGGACACGGCAAAGGAGATGGGGATCACCACCCGCCTCGACGGGATCCCGGCGGAGACGCTCGGCGGGCTCCGCCTCGGGGTCTCGCCGTTCGAGATGTCGAACGCCTACGCGACGCTCGCGTCGGGCGGGATGCGCAACGAGCCGATCGCGATCAAGAAGGTCGTGTTCCCGGACGGCAACGTCGACGAGATGGGACAGCCGAAGCGTAACCGGGTCTTCCAGGACGGGGTCGCTGCAACGGTCACCGAGATCCTCTCCGAGAACGTCGACGGGGGGACGGGGACCGCCGCGCAGACCGATTGCGGCTACGAGGCCGGCAAGACGGGCACCACGGACGACTTCAACGACGCCATGTTCGTCGGCTACACCCCCCAGCTCTCGACAGCCGTCTGGGTCGGCTATCCGGACGAGCTCCGGTCGATGACCTCGGTCCATGGGATCTCGGTCGCCGGCGGCACCTTCCCGGCGCAGATCTGGCACGACTACATGCAGGTCGCGCTCCATGAGCGCGACGTCAACAAGGGGGAGTTCTGTCCCCCGTTCCCCGAGCCTCGTGACCCGGTCGAGTGGATTCCGTTCCACGGCTCCTACACGTCCGGCTCCAGCTACTCGTCGTGCGGCGAGTCCGGCGTCACCGGTTCCGGGAGCTCCGAGGGCTCCTACTCGTGCTCGAGCTATTCCGACTCGACGTACTACCCCGAGGATGACGGCGGCGGAGGCTACGAGGACGCCTACGCGCCGGGCGTCGGGCAGAAGCCGGCCCCCGAGCCGAAGCCGGCGCCGACGCCGGCGCCCGCGCCGGCGCCACCACCGCCGCCCCCTGCTGACAGCGGCGGCGTCACTCCCTGAGTCGGGTCAGGCTCCCGTCAGCCGCTCGAGCACATCTCGCGCGGCACCGTCGATCGCGATCAGCTTCCGCCGTCCGCGCCCGCCGCGAACGATCCTCACCCTGCCGCGAGCGACCCCGGCGCGCTTCGCGAGCAGCTTGACGACGGCCCGGTTGGCCGCGTCGTCCACGGGCGCAGCTGTCACCCGGACGGCGAGCACACCCTCGCGCATCCCCACGACCTCGTCCCGGCTCGCCCGGGGTGTGACCTTGACCTCGATCGTGATGCTTCGCTTCGGTTCGGCCATCGCGCGAATCATCCCTAGGCTTGCCGCATGCCGGCGAGTGAATTCGACCTGATCGCCGCGATCAACGAGCGCCTCCCGGCTTCCGGACGCCGCGTGCGGGTGCCGAGCGGTGACGATGCGGCCGTCGTCGAAGCCGGCAGCGTGAGCGCCGTGTCGGTCGACGCGGTCGTCGACGGGGTGCACTTCACGCTGCCCGCGTTCGGTCCTGAGGCGGTGGGACGAAAGGCGTTCGCCGCCGCGCTCTCGGACCTCGCGGCGATGGGCGCCGACCCGGGTGAGGTCTACGTCGTCGTCTGCGCTCCGGCCGAGATGGAGGACGACCAACTGCTCCGGATCGCCGATGGCCTGGCCGCCGTTGCGGCCCGGGAGGACGTGTCGATTGCGGGAGGCGACCTGGTCGCATCGCCGGTCCTCGTCGTCTCGGTCACCGCGGTCGGCTACGAGCCCGCAGGCGCGGGCCTCCTCACCCGCTCGGGCGCCCGGCCGGGCGAGGTGGTAGCGCTCACCGGTGAGCTCGGCGGCGCGGCGGCCGCGCTCGCGCTGCTCGGGCTCGGCGAGGGCGTCGCGGACTCGCCCGCCGTCGGTGAGGGGCTCTCGCCGAGGGTGCGCGAGGCGCTGACCGCCCGCCAGCTCGATCCCAGGCCGAGGCTACGGGAGGGACGCGCGCTCGCCGCAGCCGGAGCGACAGCGATGATCGACATAAGCGACGGCCTCGGCGCGGACGCTGGGCACGTCGCCGCGGCGAGCGAATGCCGCCTCGAGATCGACCTCGACCGGGTCCCCGTATCCGAGGGGGTGGCCGAGCTCACGGGCGGCGAGGGCGCTGCGCTCGAGCTTGCCGCGAGCGGCGGCGAGGACTACGAGCTGCTAGCCACCCTGCCGTCGGCCGCGCTCGAGCCAGCCCGCGAGGCGGTGGCCCGGGCGGGCACGGTCCTGACCGAGATCGGCTACGCGGTCGAGGGCCGGGGTGTCGCGCTGCGGCTTCCCGGGGGCGGGGAGATCGAGCCGGTCGGCTTCGACCAGAGGCGCGGGTCCCGCTCCGGCTCGGGCTGATCGGGCTGCGGCTCGGACGGAGCGTCCTCGGGTTCGCGCCGAGCCGCGGGATGGGGGCGACGAACCGAGATCTCCCCCTCGGGCACGTCGATCTCGGCCGGCTCCCCTAGGTCATCCGGTGTGCCGCGATCTTCCTCGGGTCGCGGCTCCAGGGTCTCACGGATCCGCCCTCGGAGCCCCGGCCCCGCCGGACCGTGCCCCGCGACGGCGACGATCGCGACACCGGCGCCCGCAAGGCCGCATCCGAGCAGCGCGAGCGAGAGGGCGATCTGCCCATCCGCGAGCATCAGCAGTATGTCCTGCCAGACCGCGAGGCCGGCGTCGAAGCGCCCCGCGAGGTCCGCGACCGCGGCGACCAGCGGCAGCAGCCCGACGAGAACAAGGGCGACCGACGCGAGACGGCCTCCCACGAGCCTCGCCGCGGCCGGAACCCAGGCTTGCAGGCCGACGGCGACGAGCAGACCGAGATACGGGTTGAGGAGCCAGATGCCGAACGCTGCGGCGCAGGCGACCAGCAGAGCTGCCGGCGCGGCCGACGACACCGCCGCCCTCGGCGGCGGCCGCAGCGGCCGCAGGAAGAAGGCCACCACGCAGTAGCTGAGTGCCGCGGCCGTCACCGCGACCGCCCCTCCGGTGCCGAGAGATTCGAGCTGGGGGTCGAAGGGAAACTCCGGACTCGGCATCAATCCGACGAGGACCGCGAACGAGAACACGATCACGGCGCCCAGGAACGGCAGCGTCCGAAGGGCCGTCCAGACGACGCCGCGGGCCGCGTCGATCGGGCTGCGAGCCGCGGACGCCAGCCCGACTCCAGAAGCCAGGGAGACCGGGGCAAGAAGCGCGAGCGCGAGGAGGGCGAGCGTCCAGCCGGGCAGCAGGTTTCCGGCGACGCCGATATAGCCCCGCGGTCCATGCTCGATCGCCTCGGTCGATCCGTCGAGCGACAGGATCAGCGAGAGCGCGGCCCTTCCGAATCGATCGAAGCTCTCCGTGCCGAAGCTCTCCGGAGTGTCCTCGGAGGGACGGATCGGGAGCTCGCCGCGGGAAGAGAGGCGGACCGCGGGCAGATCGGCCTCAACGAGCGGCCCCTGCTCACCGAGACCCGCCGGGAGCGCCAACCGGAAAAGGTCGTCGAGCGGCCCCTCGTCTCCGGCTGGGGTGTCGGTCTCCTTCGAAACGATCGAGTTGGCCGTGTCCCTGAGCTGGCTCGAGGTGTTCTCGTCGCCCGTCGACCAGGGGATGACAAGCGGCGGGGTCGGATCAGGCACCGCGGGCTGGCTGAGGACGATCGCCGCGTCGAGCAGCCCGGCGTCGCTGTAGTCCCGCACGAACCTGCGGGCACCGAGGGCACCGACGCTCGAGCCGTCGGTCGAGACGAAGACCAGCGTCTTGCGATGCGTCGATCCCGAGAAGCTGTTGGCGATCTCGAGCATCGCCGCGGTCGCAGCGATGCTGGTCACGGCGCCACTCCCGGCCGCCACGTCCCGCGGCGCGATTACCGCGATCTGCCGTTCGGAATCGCCCGGGAGGGTCGCGATCAGGTTGCGAAGCTCGACGTCTTCGCCGTCGACCGAGGCGTCGAAACTCTGCTCGGAGACCGTTGCGCCCTGGATCGCGGCAAACCGCGAGGAGACCTGCTCGGCGAGCAGCCCGTCGGCCTCCGACCCCGCCCTCGGATCCGCGGCTCGTTCCGCCAGATCCTTCGCGAGGGGCGCCGCGGTCGAGACGTCGAAGGCGTCCGGCGGGATTCCCGATTGCAGGGTCGGCGGAACCTCCCGCAGGGAGAACATCGCGATCACGATCACGACGGGGACTGAGAGCAGCGCGATTCTCCACAGGCGCAAATCGATCACTGGCGGGCCTTCTAACCTTCAGGCATGGCACGAGGACAGGCGCGGATCCTGCTCGTGGATGATGAGCAGGCCGTTCAAACGCTTCTCACCTACCCGCTCCGCAAGGAAGGTTATGAGGTGGTGGAGGCAATCGATGGGCAGGAGGCCCTGGACCGGTTCTCGGAACAGCGGTTCGACCTCGTGGTCCTCGACATCATGCTTCCGAAGCTCGATGGGATTGAGGTTTGCAGGCGTCTTCGCACCCGAAGCCAGGTGCCGATCATCATGCTGACGGCAAAGGGGGACGAGATCGACAAGGTCGCCGGGCTGGAGATGGGGGCCGACGACTACATCACGAAGCCCTTCTCCGTCCGCGAGTTCCGGAGCCGGGTGAAGGCCGCCCTGCGGCGAGGAGGCATGGCCGGGCCGGGAGCCGCCGGGGACGGGCCGATCCGTGCGGGTGATCTCGAGATCGACTTCGAGCGGCGTTCGACCACCCTCGCCGGCGAGCCGGTGCGGCTCACCTACGTCGAGTTCGAGATCCTCGCCGCCCTCGCGGGGGCCCCAGGCCGCGTGTTCACCCGGGAGGTGCTGCTCGAGCACATCTGGGGCGACTCCACCTACAGGGATCCGCGAACGGTCGATGTCCATATCAGGCACCTGCGCGAGAAGCTCGAGTCCGACCCGAAGAATCCCGATTACCTGTTCACGGTGCGAGGGGTCGGCTATCGCTTCCGCGACTCCGACCGCGATTGAGCGCCCTGAGGCTCAACACCCTTCGCAACCGGCTGGTGGCGCTGATCGTCGTGATCACCGCATCGGCGATCGCGTTCGTCTACCTCTACGTCGTCCCTCAGCTCGAGTCGAGCCTGACCGCCGAGAAGCTCCGCGGCCTGGAACGGGTCGGCGCCGAGCAGCAGCCGGGGCTCGCACGCGCCCTGGAGGCGGGCGCGACCCAGGACGAGGTGGAGGAGCTCGTCCGCTCCGCCGCGCAGGCCACCGAGAGCAGGGTGACGCTGCTCGGCGTCCGCGAGGCGACCGCGGGACCGGAGCCGGCGTTCGTTATCGCCGATTCGCAGGAGGAGACGACCGCGATCCAGGGGGCGTATCCCCACGCTAGCGTCGCGATCGACGAGGGCAGGGTTGCCTCAGGGGTCGAGCACGTCGCCGGCGCCCGGGTCGCGACCTCCGCGCTGCCGATCGAGCTCAACGGCGAAACGCGCTGGGTGGAGGTTCTGACGAGCTCGCTCGAGGAGGTGAGCGACGACGTCGCGCTCGTCCGCCGCCAGATCCTGATCGCTGGCGGGATCGCCCTCGCGCTCGCCTCCCTGATCGGCTTCTGGGCGTCGGGCGCGGTCTCGCGACGACTTCGGCGGATGCGGCAGGCCGCCGAGGCGGTCGCTGACGGCCACTTCGACCAGCCGATCCCGATCGAGTCCTCGGACGAGCTCGGCCAGCTCGCGCGGAGCTTCAACGAGATGCAGCGGCGTCTCGCAAGGCTCGACAGCTCCCGCAAGGAGTTCATCGCAAACGCCTCCCACGAGCTCAGGACCCCGATCTTCTCGCTCGGCGGGTTCGTCGAGCTGCTCGAGACGGAGAATCCGAGCGCCGCCGAACGGAAGGCCTTCGTCGCCGAGATGCGCCGCCAGATCGAGCGGCTTCAGAAGCTGACCATTGACCTGCTCGACCTCTCCCGGCTCGACGCGGACGTGATGGAGATCAAGCGCGAGTGGGTCGACCTGACCGAGGTCGCCCGGGAGGTTGCGGACGAGTTTCGCCCCGCCGCGAAGCTCCACGGCTCGAAGCTCCAGGTCCGCGGCCGGGGCCAGGCGGTCGCTCTCGCGGACGCGAACCGGGTCTCGCAGATCATCCGTATTCTGATCGACAATGCGCTCACTCACACCCCCGAGGGGACCACGGTGACGGTCACGGCCGTTCGCGGCGACCGGTCGGCCGAGCTGATCGTCGGCGACGACGCGAAGAAGGGGATCGACCCTCGCGCGATCGACAGGGTCTTCGATCGCTTCTACACCGGCGACACCGCCACCGGCTCGGGGCTGGGGCTGGCGATCGCAGACGAGCTCGCGGCGCGGATGGGCGGGGGGCTCGAGGTCGCATCCAGACGAGGACACACCGCCTTCACCCTGAGGCTGCCGCCAGCAAAGCGCCGGGGCCGGGCGATGGAGCCGGTCGAGGCGGCCGCATGAGCGGGCTGCCGAGGTCGAGGTCGTGATCCGGCTGCCAGCCATCCTGGCCGCGATCCTCGCGGCCATCCTGATCACGGGCTGCGGCGGCGACGACGAGGGCGACTCGGCCGCCGCGACGGGCTCCATCACGACCATGGAGCAGGTGGTGGTCCAGTCGGCCGACGGAGGGGACTTCAACGCCGCCGAGATCTACAAGGACGTCTCGCCGGGCGTCGTCACGATCACGTCGGTGTTCGACGGCGGAGCCGAGTCGATCCTCGGGGGCGCGGCCGCGGGACAGGGGTCGGGCTTCGTCGTCTCGCGCGAGGGCGAGATCGTCACCAACGCGCACGTCGTCACCAATGGCGGAAACCTGAACGGCGGCGGCTCCCCGAAGGAGGCGCGGCAGGTGTTCGTCGAGTTCGGGGACCGCAACAGGGTTCCCGCCGAGATCGTCGGCTTCGACGCCGACTCGGACCTCGCCCTGATCAGGGTCGACCCCGAGGGACTCGGGCTCGACCCAACCCCGCTCTCGGAGCGCTCGACCTTCGCGGTCGGCGAACCGGTCGCCGCGATCGGGAGCCCGTTCGGAGAGAACCAGTCCCTCTCGATCGGGGTGATCTCCGCCACCGACCGGACCCTCGAGGGACTGACGAACTTCGGGATCGGCGGCGCGATCCAGACCGACGCCTCGATCAATCCGGGCAACTCGGGTGGGCCCCTCCTGGACTCGAAGGGCGAGGTGATCGGGGTGAACGAACAGATTGCCTCCAGCTCCGGCAGCAACTCGGGTGTCGGCTTCGCAATCCCCGTCACGACCGTCCGCTTTTCGCTCGAGCAGCTTCGCGATGACGGCGAGGTCGACTACGCATATCTCGGGGTGACGAGCGAGACGTTGTATCCGCAGCTGGCCGAGCACCTGGGCCTCGAGGTCGATCACGGGGCCCTGATCACCGACGTGGTCGATGGCGGTCCGGCCGACAAGGCGAGCCTGCGCGGCTCCAGCGACGAGACGACCTTCCAGCTACAGCGGGTGATGAGCGGGGGCGACCTGGTCGTCGCCGTCGACGGCAAGCCGGTGCTCGCCAACAACGACCTGTCGGATCTGATCGCCACCCATGAGCCCGGGGACAGGGTGACCCTCACAGTGGTCCGGGACGGCGACCGGGCCGAGATCGTCCTGACCCTCGGCGCCCGCCCCGAGGACGTCAACAGGTAGTGATCCGGGGTCTAGTAACGGACCTCGCCGCGACGCTGCGTGACGAGGTCCTGCCTCACCTGGGCGCGCACGCCGGCCGCGCTCACTCGGGCGAGGCCGCCGGGGGCGACGTCACCTTCAGGATCGACGAGCGCGCCGAAGGACGCATGGAGGCATTCCTGGCCGAGCGAGCCCCGAGCCTCGCCTTCTACTCGGAAGACCGGGGACTCGTCTCTCCCGCGGGGGACCGCGCGGAGTGGGTGCTGGTCGTCGACCCGATCGACGGCACCCGTCCCGCCCTCGCGGGGCTCGAGTCCTGCTGCGTCTCGATCGCCGCGGCCCGGCTCGACGCCGACCCGACGATGGGGGATGTCGAGGTGGGATGCGTGATGGAGCTGAAGAGCGGCGCGAGCTTCGTCGGCGAGCGGGGGCGCGGGCTGGAGCCGGCGGCGCGGCTGTCGGGCAACCGCTCCCTGGAGCGGATGTTCTGGACCTACGGGTTCCGTGGCCGTCCGGCCCGGGCCCTGGTAGAGGTACTCGCCGAGCTGATCGATGCGTCGTCGGTCGGCGGCGGGACGTTCGACCTCGGCTCCGCGACCTACGACATGACGCGGGTCGTGACCGGACAGCTCGACGCCTACGTCGAGCCGGGGCCGCGGATCGTCGACGACGTCCCGGCGATGCGAGCCGAGTTCGAGCGCGTCGGCGGCGGCGCGATCCTGAACAACTCGCCCTTCGACCTGGCCGCCGCGACTCTGTGCCTGCTCGAGGGCGGGGCGGTGGTCACCGACGCATACGGGCGCTCGCTCGCCGACCGGCCGCTGCTCGGCTCGAGCCACGAGTTCCAGATGTCATGCGTCGCGGTCGCGAACGTTGAGCTGCACGCCGCGATCTGCGCCGAGCTCGATGCCGGGATCGAGCGGCTTCGCACCGCCTCGCCCTAGCGCCCCCTCCGCGGGACACAACGAGTACTTTTCCGCCCTTGCCCGTGCCCGATCCAGACCGAGATCGCAGGGGGCGGCCGTGCTTCAGGAGGTAGCGCTCGGAAGCAAGTCGCTCGCCGACTACACCCACCTGGCCGGTCGCGGCCTGGTCGACGAGATCCGTGAGCTGGCCGCCGATCTCGAGGGGAGGCGCGTCCTCCACGTGAGCGCGACCGCGTTCGGCGGCGGCGTTTCGGAGATTCTCTACACGCTCGTCCCCCTGATGCGGGATGTCGGCCTCGACTGCCACTGGCAGGTGGTCATGGGCCGTGAGGAGTTCTTCAACGCCACAAAGCTCCTCCACAACTCGCTCCAGGGCGATCCGAACACTCTCACGCCCAACCAGTGGGAGCTGTTCGACCACTACAACAAGATGAACGCCGAGAGCCTCGACGGCGAGTGGGACGTGGTCATCGTCCACGATCCGCAACCGGTCGGGATGCGGCACAACGCAGCGGACCACGCCAAACACTGGGTGTGGCGCTGCCACATCGATCTGTCGGAGCCCAATCCGGAGCCGATCGACCGCCTGCTGCCGCTGATCTCAGAGTACGACGTGACGGTCTGGCACATGGAGCAGTACGTGCCGAACGGGCTCGACGGCCTTGGGGGCGTCCGGATCCTGCCGCCCGCGATCGACCCGCTGTCTCCGAAGAACATGGCGCTTTCGCCCGACGACGCGTCGTTCGTCTGCAACCAGTTCGGGATCGACGTCGACCGGCCGATGATGTGCCAGGTCTCGCGGTTCGATCCGTGGAAGGACCCGATCGGCGTGATCGACGCCTATCGCCTTGTCACCAAGGAGATCCCGGAGGTCCAGCTCGCCCTGGTCGGGTCGATGGCGACCGACGACCCGGAGGGCTGGGAGTTCTTCCATCGCACCTTCGAGTACGCCGGGTCCGATCCCGACATCAAGATCCTCAACAACCTGAACAATGTCGGCGCGATCGAGGTGAACGCCTTCCAGTCGCAGTCCGACGTGGTCCTCCAGAAGTCGATCCGCGAGGGATTCGGGCTGACCGTCGCGGAGTCGCTTTGGAAGGGGAGGCCGACGATCGGCGGCGACGTCGGGGGGATACCGCTTCAGATCGTCGACGGGGAGGACGGGTTCCTGGTCTCGTCCCCCGAGGAGGCCGCGCGGCGCGCGATCGCGATCCTTCAGGACCCGGAGCTGGGGCGGAAGCTCGGGCGCGCGGGCAAGGAGCGCACCCGCGAGCGGTTCCTCAGCCCCCGCCTGCTGCTCGACTGGATGCGAATCTTTACGTCGCTCGACCCCTAGCGAGCGGGTGATTGGCGCGTTCTTCGGACCGAGCTGCTGTCCCCTGATACAAACGGGGCATGCCGGAGCACCCTCTGACGATCGTCTCCAACCGCGGCCCGGCCGAGTTCGGCGTCGACGAGCGCGGGCAGCGAATCGTTCGCCGCGGCGGCGGCGGCCTGGTCACCGCGCTTTCCGGCCTGGTCTCGCACAGGCGCGCGCTCTGGGTCGCCTCGGCGATGACCGAGGAGGACGTCGCGGTGGCGGGCGACGGCGACGGCCCGGTCGCGATCGAGCTCGACGGGATCTCCTACGACGTGCGAATGGTCGCCTCGAACCCGTCGGCGTACGACCGCTTCTACAACGTGATCGCGAACCCGATCCTCTGGTTCATCCAGCACTACCTCTGGGACCTCTCGAATGCCCCGGATATCCGCCGGGCCGAGGTCGCCGCGTGGGAGGAGGGCTACAAGGTGGTGAACGACGACATCGCCGATGCCGTGATCCGGGCGATCGAGGGGCAGGAGAGCCCCGTCGTGATGCTGCACGACTACCACCTCTACACCTGCCCCGGCCTGATCCGCCGAGCCCGGCCCGACGCCTTCCTCCACTACTTCGTCCACATCCCGTGGTCCCAGCCCGACGCCTGGCGAATCCTCCCGAACCGGTGGCGGGAGGAGATCTACCTCAGCATGCTCTCCAACGACATCATCGGCTTCCACACGACCGCCTACTGCCGGAACTTCCTGCAGTGCTGCCGCGAGCTGATGGAGCTGGAGACCGACTACGAGCGGATGGCCGTGCTCCACGACGGGCGGGAGATCTGGGTCAGGGCATATCCGCTCTCGATCGACACGAATCGCCTCTACCGCGCCGCGGAGTCACCGGAGGTCGAGATCTACGAGAAGGAGCTCCTGCGGCGGCGGCGCGAGCATCTGATCATCCGAGTCGACCGCGCTGACCTGTCGAAGAACGTCCTTCGCGGCTTCACCGCCTTCGACGTCTTCCTCGAGCAGCATCCGGAGTTCCGGGAGAAGGTCACCTTCATCGCCCACCTTCAGCCCTCGCGGCAGGACGTTCCCGAGTACCAGGAGTACCTGGAGCGGATCGAGGCGCTGGTCGCCGTCGTCAACCACCGGCACGGGACGACGGATTGGATGCCGATCGACCTGCGTATCTACGAGAACTTCAACGAGGCGGTCGCCCGCTACAAGCACTTCGACCTGCTGATGGTTAACTCGCTCTTCGACGGGATGAACCTGGTCGCGAAGGAGGCACCCGCGGTGAACACCCGGGACGGGGTCGTGATGCTCTCCGAGAACACCGGCGCCCATGAGGAGCTCGGGGACTGCGCGCTCTCCGTCAATCCGTTCGACATCCAGGAGCAGTCCGACGCGATCTACCGGGCCCTGACGATGGAGTCCGAGGAGCGAGCCCTCCGGGCGAAGCGGCTGAAGGAGATCATCACCGAGCGCGACCCGGGGGACTGGGTGGACGAGCAGCTCGACGACATCCGGGCGAAGCGCGCACCGGCGGCGGTCGAGGGGTAGAGGCCTAAGGCTCTATCCCGAACTCTCCGCGCGACGCCGGCGGGGAGTGAGCCGGGACCGGCATGTAGACCGACACGGATCGGGCTTCGCCTTCTCGCTCACCGCCGGGGGGAGCCGCGCCCCTGTTGCTGCGCTCTCGCCGTCGCGGAGGCGGCTTCGAGCCCGTCTCGTGACCTCGCGCCGGCGATTCCTTCTCGGGAAGTTGGCTGGCGGGGATCGGCGGCGGAGCGGGACTCAACGGCTCGGGCGGCAGCTCGGCCGTCGCGTCGATCGGCGGCGGAACGAGCCCGACGTCGTCGGGAACCGGCGGCGGGGAATCGCTCCCAAGGAGGGAGGGAAGAGCGGCCACGGCGGCGATCAACGCAACGGCGACGGCGGCGATGCGGCAGACTCTCTGCCACCTGATCTGCTTCCCGGCCATACCCGCCTGAGGGCGCGATGCGAGGTCCTCTCCCCCGCATCAGACGCCGGGTCCTCCGTCCTATTACGGGTCGCTCCCTCATTCAACGGGTCGCGCCTAGCGGCGCCCCCTCGCCTTACGCCCTCCCACATCCGGTGGCGGCTTGGCCTATAGTCATCCGCCGCCCATGAACCGACACTACGAACTGGTACTGATGCTCGACCCCGAGTCCGCGGACACCGAGCGCGAGAGGCTCGCCGACGACGTGCGCAAGCAGATCGAGGGGGCGGGCACGCTCGACCGGGCGGACAACTGGGGAATGCGGAAGCTCGCCTACGAGATCCGCCAGCGGAACGAGTCGGACTACCGCTACTACCGCTTCGAGGGCGAGCCCGAGCTGCTCGAGCGGCTCGACCACAACCTGAAGATCGCCGACGGCGTCCTCCGCTTCCGGATCTTCAAGGTCGACCTCGACACGTCGACGAATCCGCCTCCGGCCACCGAGCGCCCCGCGGCGGTCGGCTCGGATCGGGGCGACCGCGAGCGGCGCCCCCGGCGCGGCGAGTAGCCCGCTCCGCCTGCTCGCGTCCCGCAGTTTCCGGTCTTTCTCCCCGACGGGGGAGAGAAGCAGCCGGGAGGCTCCTTAAGATCGACGTTCGGAATCAAGAGGAAGAGGAGTTGATCAAGTGGCGGCTTCGAACATCAATATCTGTGCCATCACCGGGAACCTGACCCGGGACCCCGAGCTCCGCTCGACGCCCAGCGGAACCTCGGTCTGCAAGCTTCGCGTGGCCGTCAACAGCCGCCGCAAGGACGGCTCGACCGGAGAGTGGGTCGACAAGCCCAACTACTTCGACGTCACCGTCTGGGGCGCGCAGGGCGAGAACTGCGCCAACTACCTCTCGAAGGGCCGCCCGGTCGCGGTCGAGGGACGGCTCGACTGGCGTGAATGGGAGGCGCAAGATGGAACGAAGCGCCAAGCGGTCGAAATAATCGCCAACAGCGTCCAGTTCCTGGGCTCGCGCTCGGACAACTCGGGCGGCGGTGGAGGCGAGGGCAACGGAGGCAACGGCTTCCAGCCGACCTCGGACGTCCCGGCCGACACCTCGGACTTCGAGAACGCCGGCGTGGGTAGTCGCAGCGGCGGCGGCTCGGACGACGACATCCCGTTCTAGTAGCTCGCCCGTTCGACGGCGGGCCGCTAGCATTGCTCCCCAGCCGGCACGGCTTCCGCCGTGCCGGTGCTGTGATTGCAGAGGAATGGCACGACAGCAACGACAGACCCAGACGGCCGGCGGGCGCAGGCGCCGGGGACTCAGCGACCGCGGACGGCCGCGCAAGTACACCCGGATCAACGTCGAGGCGATCGACTACAAGGACCTGAATCTGCTGCGACGATTCATCTCCGATCGCGGCAAGACGCGCTCCCGCCGGGTCACCGGGCTCTCCCGGAAGCACCAGCAGCAGCTCGCGCTCGCTGTGAAGCGTGCGCGGGAGCTGGCGCTGCTCCCCTACGTCGGCGAGCGCTGAGCCGATGGCCCAGGCCGTTCTGCTGAAGGACGTCGAGGGTCTCGGCGAGGCCGGGACGGCGATCGACGTCTCCCCGGGGTACCTGCGCAACTACCTCGTTCCCCGCAGGCTCGCCCAGCCCGCGACGACGGGGGCGCTCGAGGAGGCACAGCGCCGGCGCGAACGTGCCGAGGAGGCTGAGCGCCAGGCCGCGGAGCGCGCGGGGGAGACCGCGGCGCTGCTCTCGAAGACCGTTCTGACGATCAACCACCGGGCGGGGGAGGACGGGAAGCTGTTCGGCTCGGTCACCTCAGCCGAGATCGCCGAGGCGATCCAGGCGGCTCGCGGAATCAAGGTCGACCGGAAGAAGATCCGGCTCGACGAGCCGATCCGCGAGACCGGGACGTTCATGGTCGACATCGAGGTCGGTGGCGGCAGCGTGGCCTCAGTGAAGACGATCGTCGCCGAGATGCGAGAGGGCCGGTAGGCCCGAGGACGCGCGTCAGCGCGACCGGTTGGATGCCGCAAGGGCCGCTCGTTTGATTCTGGCCTTCGCAAACAGCGCGGTTCTCCGAGCGGGAAGAACGCGGCCGAGACAAGCCGCCCGCAAATAGCCACTTCACGCCTGGCGCATGCACGCGGGCTGTGCTTTTCTAGCCAGGCTCGAGCGGTTCGGTTCGCCCCCCGGGGAGAAGGGGAATCCGCCGGGCCCTTAACGAGACTTTGGGTGAGGCTCGGCCCCCGGGCCGAGGCGAATCCCCTGCGAGAGTGAACCAGTTGGCGAGCACCGGAACACCGACGATCGTCCCGCCCCAGAACCTGGAGGCCGAGGAGTCCGTGCTCGGGGCGATGATGGTGTCGGAGTCGACGATCGAGCCGGTGCTGCTCGACGTCCGCCTCCAGGCGGAGGACTTCTACCGCGACCGGCACCGGACGATCTACGAGGCGATCATCCGCCTCAACGAGGACGCGAACCCCGTCGACGTCCTGACCGTCTCCGAGGCGCTGGCCCAGCACGGCGAGCTGGACGAGGTCGGCGGCCGCGACGTGATTGCGAGCCTCGCCGCCAGGGTCCCCGCGCCCGGCAGCGCCAAGCACTACGCACAGATCGTCAAGCAGAACTCGCTGATGCGCCGCCTCGACGCGGCAGCGAAGCGGATCCAGCAATCGGTCGCAGAGCGCGACGGCGAGCCGTCGGAGCTGGTCGAGCAGGCCGAGCGCCTCCTCTTCCAGGTCGCGCACGAGGAGCGCGCGGTCGACTTCCGAGAGATCGGCGAGATCCTCCACGACGAGATCGACAAGCTCGAGGCTCTCGCCAGCGGCACGGCCCAGGTCACCGGCACCCCCTCGGGCTTCCGCGACCTCGACGACAGGACCGGCGGCTTTCAGCCGGGCAACCTGATCGTGATCGCGGCCCGCCCAGCGATGGGGAAAAGTACGCTCGTCTGTGACTTCGCCCAGAATGTGGCGTTGAAGCACCAGAAGCCGGTCGCCCTCTTTTCCCTGGAAATGTCGGAGATGGAGCTTGCCCACCGCTTCATCGGCTCGCAGTCGCGGATCTCGAGCGACAGGCTCCGCAAGGGCAAGGTGGCGAGCAAGGACTGGCCGAAGGTGGTGAAAGCGTGCAACCAGCTCGAGTCGGCTCCGCTCTGGATCGACGACTCCTCCGACCTGGGCCTGCTCGAGCTCCGAGCGAAGGCGCGGCGCCTGCACGCGCAGGAGAAGGGCCGTGGGCACGACGGTCTCGGGCTGGTGATCGTCGACTACCTCCAGCTGATGCGAAGCGATGACCCCCGCGCCAACCGTGTCGAGCAGGTCGCCCAATTCAGCCGCGGGCTGAAGATCCTCGCGCGCGAACTCGAGGTACCGGTGATCGGAATCTCCCAGCTCTCCCGCGCGCCCGAGCAGCGTCCGGACAAGCGGCCGATCCTCTCCGACCTGCGCGAGTCGGGTGCGATCGAGCAGGACGCCGACCTGGTCGGCTTCCTCTACCGCGACGACTACTACAACGCCGAGTCCGAGGACCCGGGTGGAGCCGAGCTGATCATCGCGAAGCACCGCAACGGCCCGGTCGGGACCGTCCGCCTCGTCTTCCTCGAGCACTATCCGAAGTTCGCCGACCGCGCGCGCGACGAACGGCCGGTCGTGCAGACCGCCGGGGAGGGCCCGCCGATGGTCGACCTCGCCGAGGAGGGCTAGGTGCACTCGGCAGAGCAGGGGCGGGAGGGCTGAATGGCGCGCAGGACCCCCGCGGGCGATCGACTCCCCTGCCCCCTCGGCGTCTGCGACGGGTCCGGCTGGATCCTCGGGCCCGAGGACGTCGCGCGTCCGTGCGAGTGCCGGTCGCGGATGGTCGCCCGGGCCCGCCTGCGCGGGATCGACTCGGTGATCCCGGCGAAGTACCGGGGCGTCTCGTTCGACCGCCCGCCGGTCACTCAGATGAACGAGATCGTCGTCAGGCGCGTCCGCGAGTACTGCGCGTCGATCACCGAGCAACTCGACGCTGGCCGCGGCCTGTGGCTCTACGGCAGCTCCGGTACCGGCAAGACCACGCTCGCGATGCTGGTCTCGCGGACTGCGCTCGAGGCCGGCCGCTCGGTCGCGATCTACTCGCTGCCGAAGCTGCTGTCCCGGATCCGACGAACGTTCGACGCCGAGGCCGGCGAGCAGTCCTACTCGGACCTGTTCGAGCGCCTCTCTACCGTCGACCTCCTCCACATCGACGATCTCGGTGCGGAGAACCGCTCCGAATGGGTCCTCGAGCAGCTCTACGCGCTGGTCAACGAGCGCTACGAGAGCCAGCGCTCCCTCGTGGTCACCACGAACCTCGAGGAGACCGAGCTCGAGGAGCAGATCGGCGCGCGCGTCGTCTCACGCCTGGTCGAGATGTGTGGGGACCCGCTGCCGCTCTTCGACGAGGACCGCCGGATGCGCGTCTCCGCCGACGTCGCCTCGTCGCTGGGCGAGGGCGGGGGATCGGCGCTGGGGCCTCTCGACCAATAGCAGCACCCCGGAACGGCTCATAATCCCCTGGTCATGCCGGGAATCGTCATAGTCGGCGCCCAGTGGGGCGACGAGGGGAAGGGTAAGGTCACCGACCTGCTCGCGGAGCAGGCCGACCTCGTGATCCGCTTTCAGGGCGGAAACAACGCCGGTCACACGATCATCCGCGACGGGGAGGTGTTCAAGTTTCACCTGATCCCGTCCGGGATCCTCTACGCCGGCAAGACCTGTGCGATCGGCAACGGGGTGGTGATCGACCCGGGGGTGCTCACCGGCGAGATCGACGCGCTCCGCAATCGGGGCATCGACGTCGGCGGGCTGCGGATCTCCGCCAACGCGCACCTGATCATGCCGTATCACGTGAAGCTGGACACCGCCGGAGAGCTCAGGCTGGGCAAGCTCGAGATCGGCACGACCCGCCGGGGGATCGGACCCTGCTACGCGGACAAGGCCTCGCGGCTCGGGATCCGGGTTCAGGACCTGCTCGACGAGAAGATCCTGCGCAAGAAGATCATGGCCGCGATGGAGCCCAAGCAGCACATGCTCCGGCCCTTCGCCAAGGACCCCGAGCTCGACCTCCACACGATGACCGAGACCTACCTGACCTACGGGCACCGGCTCGAGCCACACATCGCCGACACCGCGAAGCTCTGCTGGGAGGCGCTCGACTCCGACCGGACGGTGCTCTTCGAGGGCGCCCAGGGGACTCTGCTCGACCTCGACCACGGCACGTATCCGTTCGTCACCTCATCCAATCCGGTGGCGGGCGCGGCCTGCATCGGCGCGGGCGTCGGCCCCTCCGATATCGACGAGGTATGGGGAATCGCGAAGGCCTATTCGACCCGGGTCGGGGCGGGACCATTCCCGACAGAGCTCGGGGACGACCTCGGCGAGCTGATCCGCGAGCGTGGCGGCGAGATGGGCACCACGACCGGCAGGCCGCGGCGCTGCGGCTGGCTCGACCTGGTTGCGCTCCGCTACGCGGTCCGCCTGAACGCGATGACGGCGCTCGCGGTGACGAAGCTCGACGTCCTCTCCGGGCTGGATCCCCTTCGGGTCTGCACCCGCTACCGCCATCCGGAGGGAGCCGTCTTCGACGAGTTCCCCTACCATCAGTCGATCATCCACACGGCCGAGCCGGAGTACGAGGAGCTGCCGGGCTTCGAGGGCGAGATCGGCGACTGCCGCCGCGAGCAGGACCTGCCGAGTGAGGCGCGTGATTACCTGACCGCGATCAGCGACCACCTCGGGGTCCCGATCCGCCTGGTGGGCGTCGGCCCCGGGCGCGAGCAGGTGATCTGGATGGGGCACGAGGCCGAGCCACGCCTCAGGGCGGCGGCCTAGCGATGTCAGACTCGGATGGGCTCACCCTCGAGCTGACCCACATCCTTCCGGCGCCGCCACCGGTCATCTTCGGGCTCTTCAGCGACCCCGATCAGCTACGGCGATGGTGGGGTCCGGCCGGCTTCACCATTCCCGGCCTCGACTTTCAGCCGGAGCCCGGAAAGCGCTACCGGATCGAGATGCAGCCCCCCGAGGGCGAGGCGTTCGTCCTAACCGGGGAGTTCCGAGAGGTCGACCCGCCCAACCGCATCGCCTACACCTTCGTCTGGGAGGACCCCGATCCCGACGACGTCGAGACGCTGGTCGAGCTCACCTTCACCGACCGGGGCGGCTCGACCGAGGTCAGCCTCAAGCAGGGCCCCTTCAAGACCGAGGATCGGCGGGAGCTTCACCGTAACGGCTGGGGGCACAGCTTCGAGAAGCTTGAGCGGCTGATCTCGACCGGCGGCGACTAGGCCAGCGCGCCGGTGCCGGCGATCTCCTGGGTGTCGAGGTGCGGGATCAGACCCTCCTCGACCCCCTTCTCCTCCCCGCGGCGCAGCATCCGAAGGCCGAGGATCGTCGCCGCGAGGGTCGCGGTCACCCCAAGGCTCACCTGCACGCTCAGCAGGCCCTGGCGGGTCCAGTAGACGTCGCGCAGGTCGAGCAGCAGGGCGGCCTCGTCCATCGTCAAACCCATCCCCGCCCCGAACGGGATCGCGAGCGTCGACTCCATCCTCTCGCTGCGGGTGGTGATCGCCGCGATCCCCGAGGC
>DASUYK010000093.1:0-2087 GCA_036377415.1 Solirubrobacterales bacterium | reverse complement strand
CGGCTACCTGATCCTCGATGATCGCCTTATCCGTGCCGGGTCGGCGGACGAGCCAGCTAGCGCGCCACGCGGTAGTGGAGATAGACGACTCTCGAGCTGAAGGTGCGGGTCTCGACGAGTTCGAGATCCACCCGGCGCTCGCGCTGGGGAAAGAACGGAACGCCACCGCCGACCAGCACCGGGTAGACCATGGCCCGGTACTCGTCGATCAAACCCAGCGCGGCCGCCTCGGCGGCGAGCGTCGCGCCGCCGATCGCGATGTCGCCCTCCCCCTGCTCGGCTCGCAACCGCTCGATCTCCTCCGCCAGGCCGCCGGAGGCCAGCCGGGCGTTGCCCTGCACCGCCGACAGCGTGGTGGAGAACACCACCTTTGGGAGCGGCTTCCAGAGCGCGGCCCACTCGAGCTCTGAGTCGTCGAGCGATGGATCCTGGTCTGCGGTCTCCCAGTACAGCATCGTCTCGTACAGCCGTCGTCCCAACAGGTGGACGCCGACCTCTCGGATCTCGTCGATCCAGAAGCGAAAGACCTCCTCGCTGGGCCCCCCCCAGTCGAAGCCGCCGTCCGGCCCGACGATGTAGCCGTCAAGTGAGGCGCTCATCGAATAGGTCACGCTGCGCATCAGAAGTCCTCCTCGGTAACGGGTTCGACACTACGACCGCCGGACGCCGCAGGACTCATCGGCGGCTCGCGGGATACCCCTGGGCTAGCGACGGGGGCGGAAGCGCACCTTCCGCACGATCGCGACCGGCTTGCCCACCCGGCCGCCAGCGAGGGGCCGCCGCGAGGCGCAGCGAGCGCGCGGACACCCAGCCCAGCGAGGGAGCCCCATCACGTGCAACAAGGCTTGCTCCCCTCAAACAGACCCCGACCAAAGCGTTCGAGCCGCGGACAACGCTCGTAGATCGGGTTGGACGCAGGCGGGCGGGTGCCGGGGCGCGTCGACATGATCGAAACCAATGCGGAGACCCCCTTAGCCAGGGAACAGCACCGTGGTGACCCAGTGTGCGGGAATGTCGATTGACCAGGACGAGCCCATTCGTACAATCGCGGAGGAGGATGCCACGTGGCGACATCTGATCCGATCGCCGAGATCATCGGGGACTATCGAGCCTTCGCGGCGATGCAGCGCGACCGTCTTATTGCCCGCGGCATCGACATCGCACCCTACCCGCTCAGCCACCTCGCGGTCCGCGTCGCCGATTGGGACCTGTACGTCCACCAGCGGACGCTTCTCGAGCGCCATGCGAGGGCGAACCTCGAGCGCGTCTGGAACGGGCGTCCGATCTCCCTGATCGTGCTCGCCGAGCCGCTCCAAGTCCTCGACGGGGCTCCGGTCTCGCGCATCGAGCTGATCCCGCCCGTTCACCAGCGCGTCTACCGGATGGGCCTCGAGCACCTCGGCGTCGTCGTCGGTGAGGAGATCGACGAGTTCTCGCGAGTGCATCGGGCCGCGCTGACCGGGCAGCAGTTCCAGGCTTCCGAGATCGAGCCGGTCTACGTGCTGTTCGAGGACTTCACCCACGTGAAGTTCTACCGGCGCTCCTTCTTCGACGTCGTCGAGGACGAGGGAGCACGCTACGAGGGTTTCAGCCACGTCGACGACTGGGTGCCGCAGCGGCTGGTCACCGCCACCGGCCCGAACCCGCTCCCGCAGTGACCGGATCTGACGCCGCCCGTTGCGGAGCTCCTGAGTCTCGGCGCGCGCTGGTGACCGGGGCGTCCGGCGGCATCGGCGCCGGGATCGCCCGGCGCCTTGGAGAGGCCGGCGCGCCGCGGTCGTCGTCCACTACCGATCCGACGCGGATGTTGGAATGACCTCCGGCATGCGTCGCACAGGCCGCCTACCCGGAGCGCGTGAGGCCTGCTTCATCGTTTGCCGTGCGCGCTTTACGTGTAGGAGTGATCCTCGTCCGGGAACGTCCCGGCGGCGACGTCGGCGGCGAACGCGGTGGCCGCCTTGGCGATCTCGCCGCGGAGGTTGACGTAGGCGCGCGCGAACTTCGGGACGCGCTCGGACAAGCCGAGCAGGTCGGGGGAGACGAGCACCTGGGCGTCTGTCCCCGGCCCTGCGCCGATCCCGATCGTG
>DASUYK010000092.1:0-2264 GCA_036377415.1 Solirubrobacterales bacterium | reverse complement strand
GTATCTCGGTGAAGACCGTGGAGGCCCACGTCTCAGCCGTTCTGCGCAAGTTGCAGCTCTCAACCCGTCATGAGTTGACGCGGTGGGCGTGGGAGCGCTTCGAGCCCCCGAGCTAGGGGCAGGCCCGTTGGTAGACTGAGCCATGGCCGAAAGCCTGACCCCCGACGCGCTCTCACCCTCGACGGCTTTCACGGCCATCGGCGTGGGTGAGTGCGGATCGGGGGTTTTCGTTTCCATGAACACGCATCGACCAAGCGCTAGGGCCACTTAGCAGGAAGGTTTTCCTCCCCCACCATGTTCGAGCGATTCACAGAGCGGGCCCGCCAGGTGGTCGTCCTGGCCCAGGAGGAAGCTCGCACGCTCAAGCACAACTACATCGGCACCGAGCACATCCTGCTCGGGCTGCTGCGCGAGGAAGAGGGCCTCGCCGCCCGGGTTCTCGAGTCCCTGGACATCACCGTGGAGCGTGTGCGCGCTCAGGTGGTCCGGATAGTCGGTTCCGGCGAGGAGGTGACCTCAGGCCAGATTCCCTTCACGCCGCGTGCGAAGAAGGTGCTCGAGCTGGCCTTGCGTGAGGCCCTCTCGCTGGGTCACAACTACATCGGCACCGAGCACATCCTGCTCGGCCTCGTGCGCGAGAACGAGGGCGTCGCCGCACGGATCCTGCTCGACTTCGACGCGGACTCCGAGAAGATCCGCAACGAGGTCATCCGGATGCTCTCCGGCCCCGGCGGCCGGCGTCAGGGCTCCGGTGCCGGCCAGGGCCAGGCGGCCGCGGGCGGCCCGGCCCAGGGCGAGAAGAAGTCGTCCAAGCTGCTCGACCAGTTCGGGCGCAACCTCACCAAGCTGGCGGCCGACGGCAAGCTGGACCCCGTCGTCGGGCGCGAGACGGAGATCGAGCGGATCATGCAGATCCTCTCGCGTCGCACCAAGAACAACCCCGTCCTCGTCGGCGAGCCCGGCGTGGGCAAGACCGCGGTGGTCGAGGGCCTGGCCCAGCGCATCACCAACGGCGACGTGCCGGAGCTGCTCAAGAACAAGCAGATCTACACGCTCGACCTTGCCGCCCTGGTCGCAGGCTCCAAGGACCGCGGTGAGTTCGAGGAGCGCCTGAAGAAGGTGATGAAGGAGATCACCCAGCGCGGCGACATCATCCTGTTCATCGACGAGCTCCACAACCTCGTCGGCGCCGGTGCGGCGGAGGGCGCGATCGACGCCGCTTCGATCCTGAAGCCGGCGCTGGCCCGCGGCGAGCTGCAGACGGTCGGCGCGACGACGCTGGACGAGTACCGCAAGTACCTCGAGCGGGACTCGGCGCTGGAGCGTCGCTTCCAGAAGATCACCGTCGACCAGCCGTCGCTCGAGGAGTGCGTGCAGATCCTCAAGGGCCTGCGCGACCGCTACGAGGCGCACCACAAGGTCAACATCACCGATGAGGCGTTGGAGGCGTCCGCTGAGCTTGCGGACCGCTACATCTCCGACCGCTTCCTGCCGGACAAGGCGATCGACCTCATCGACGAGGCCGCCTCGCGCATGCGCATCAAGTCGATGTCCTCCCCGCCCGTGTACCGGGAGCTCGAGGAGGAGATCGAGACGACGCGTCGCGAGCTCGAGGACGCCTGGGAGTCGGGTGAGAGCGGCGAGCGGCCCTCGATCGGCGAGGAGGAGATCGCCAACATCGTCTCCATGTGGACGGGGATCCCGATCTTCAAGCTCACCGAGGCCGAGACGCAGAAGCTGATGCGGATGGAGGACGAGCTGCACAAGCGCGTGATCGGTCAGCATCAGGCGATCGAGGTGATCTCCAAGGCGATCCGGCGCTCGCGTGCGGGGTTGAAGGATCCGAAGCGCCCGACCGGCTCGTTCGTGTTCCTCGGCCCGTCGGGCGTGGGCAAGACCGAGCTGGCGCGCACGCTGGCCGAGTTCCTCTTCGGCGACGAGGAGGCGATGGTCCGGATCGACATGTCGGAGTACATGGAAAAGCACGCCGTGTCGCGGCTGGTCG
Source organism: Solirubrobacterales bacterium (assembly GCA_036377415.1). GTDB lineage: Bacteria > Actinomycetota > Thermoleophilia > Solirubrobacterales > 70-9 > DASUPK01. Next base: position 259 of record DASUYK010000092.1, on the reverse strand, counting down.
GCTCGCCTCCGGGCTATGTCGGCTATGACGAGGGCGGCCAGCTGACCGAGGCGGTGCGGCGCAAGCCGTACTCGGTGTTGCTGCTCGACGAGATCGAGAAGGCCCACCCGGACGTCTTTAACATCCTGCTGCAGATCCTCGAGGACGGCCGCCTGACCGACTCGCAGGGCCGCACGGTGGACTTCCGGCACGCGATCGTGATCATGACCTCGAACATCGGGGCGTCGGAGATCGCGCGCAACACGCCGCTCGGCTTCGC
>DASUYK010000091.1:0-3126 GCA_036377415.1 Solirubrobacterales bacterium | reverse complement strand
GAATGAGCGACGGTCGACTCGACCCGCGCGCGGCGGACGCTTGCGAATCAGGCGATCCTGCCCCGCAAGCGGCTCGACACGGCGATCAGCGTCCCCACGACGTCGTCGGGGTGGAACGTGACCTGGGCATGGGTGAAGCGGAGCGGCATCAGCCCTGCCGCGGCGTGGGATTGATCCCGCTGCCGGTCTCTGGCCTGTTGCGCTGGGGTACGGTGGTACCGAAGGCCGTCCGTCTCCACGACCAGTCCGAGCTTGGCCCAGTAGAAGTCGACCTTGAATCCGTTCAGGTAGCGACCGGTCTCGGGGCGCGGCAGTCCCGCTCGGCTTGCGAGCCGGAGAAACCGTCGTTCGAGCTCGGAGTCGGTGAGCACGAAGGTCCGGCGATCCAGGATCGTGCGCAGCGATGCGATGCCATGCAGGCCGGCACGAGTCTTGATCGCGGCCCGTAGCGCTTCGGGGTCGATCAGGTCGAGTTTGTCGGCCTCGTTGATCGCCGCTTCCAGCTGGCGAGGCTGCAAACGGGTACCGAGATCGATCAGCGTTCGCAGCGGTGATGTAACGGGGATTCCGTCGTGCGCGGCGCGATCCTCGCCGGCAAGCGTCGCGCGTCGATGTACCCGGAGGCCAGGCGGGCGGCGGCCTGAGGCCGGAACGGTCAGCTCGATCTCGCGTGCGCCCCCGTACCGCCGGAATCCCCAGAGGGCGGCTGCTGTCTCGTGGCTGAGGACGGCGTCGGGCCCGGCGCAGAGCGCGGCCGCCATCCAGCGACCGCGCCGGGTCAGCTCGGGCCTGCCCACCGCGTAGACGCCACGCCACACTCGACCGCCGTCACGCACGTGGTGCAGCCGTCCTTTCCTCAGCCGGTGCTCGACGGCTCTCCTGGTGAGGCCAATCTCGAGCAGCTGTCCCCGCGTGACCACCCCGTGCTGGCGCTCGGCGATCGCCCAGACGCTCTTCGGAGTGTTTTGGCCGTCTGCCCACACCGCCGTGTGGTCAAGTCGCCAAACCCTTGCGGTTCGCCCCCCGCTGAGGCTCAGTAGTGTTGATCGCGGTTCAGCCGCTGCCGAGAACGCGAGGGGAGAAGTGGGACTTTTCAAGGGGATGAAGGACCTTTCCAGCCTGACCAAGCAGGCGAAGGAGCTGCAGCGCCGGCAGCAGGAGGAGGCGGGGTACAAGCCCGGCTTCGGCGGTCAGATGCAGCAGATGGGGGACATGCTCTCCCAGGCCAACGAACAGCTCGCGGAGGTCACCGGACGGTCGGGAGACCGCGACCGGATCCTCGCCGAGGGGCTCCCGGCCGAGGGCGTGGTGATCGGGCACGGCACCCCCGCGCGGGGCGCGCAGTGGTTCAACATGGACATCGACATGGAGGTCCATGTCAGCGGGCGCGAGCCCTACCGGGTGAACAACATGTACATGGTCCCGGCGGGCGCCTCGATCGGCCAGGGCGCCACCCTGCCACTGAAGGTCGACCCGACCGATCCCGCGAAGATCGCGATCGACTGGGATAGCGCGCAGCGGGCCCCGGATCGCGGCGAGGTCCGCTCCGTGGGCGGCGGCGGCTTCAAGCCGGCCCCGGCGTCGTCCGGAGGCGGTGGTGACGACCACCTCGCCGAGCTCGAGCGGCTTGCCAAGCTCCGCGATTCCGGCGCGCTCACCGACGCGGAGTTCGAGCAGCAGAAGGCGAAGATCCTCGGGAGCTAGCCTGGTGGCGTGGCGACCCAGCCGCGCGTCGAGTTCCTCTGGTGGCGGGAGTGCCCCTCCTGGGAGCGGGCGCTCGCGATGCTGCGCGAGGCGATGGACGCGGCCGGAATGGACCCCGCGTTGATCGAGCTGCGAGAGATCGAGACGGATGAGTCGGCGAAGCGTGAGGCGTTCCCGGGCTCGCCCACGATCCGAATCGACGGCGTCGATCTGCAGCCACCTCCGGACGGAGATCCGATCGGGCTCGCCTGCCGCGTCTACCGCCGCCGGGACGGCCGAACCTCCCCGCTTCCGGATCCCGACGACATCAGCGAGGCACTTCGCGCGGCCGTCCTCCGCTGACGGGATAGCCTGCCGCCGATGGCGATCCCGATAGGCGAGCGCCCCCCCGATTTCGAGCTGCCTGCCACCGATGGGTCTCGGCACGGCCTCGCCTCCGATGGCGCGGCGGCGACGGTCGTCTACTGGACCTGCAACCACTGTCCCTACGCTCTCGCATGGCACGACCGGATGCTCGAGGTGGCGCGGGACTACGCCGATCGAGGTGTGCGCGTCCTCGGGATCAACTCGAACGACGCCGAGCGCTACCCGGCGGACTCTCCCGAGGCGATGGCGGAGCGGTTCGAGCGGGAGGGCGGTTGGCCCCACCCATACCTCTACGACGCCACCCAGGAGGTCGCCAGAGACTGGGGGGCGGAGCGGACCCCGGAGGTCTTCGTCCTCGATTCGGAGCTGAGGCTTCGCTACCGGGGCGCCCCGGACGCCGACTACGACGATCCCTCCCAGGGCGCGGCGTGGCTCCGGGCAGCCCTGGACGCCGTCCTCGAGGGGCGGGAGCCGGACCGGGCGGAGACCGAGGCCGTCGGTTGCACGATCAAGTGGCGAGGGTGAGATGACCGAGCGACGAAGGCTGGTCAAGGTGCCGGCCTCATCGGCCAATCTCGGGCCGGGCTACGACGTGCTCGGCGCGGCGCTTGCGATCCACCTCGAGCTCGAGGTCGAGGAGACGGGCTCGTTCTCGGTCGAGGCGGAAGGTCTCCGGGTGCCCCTCGACCGCTCGAACCTCTGCGTTCGCGCGTTCGAGTCGCTCCGGCCGGCGGACGGGATCGCGTTCAGGATCCGCAGCGAGATTCCCCTTGCCGCCGGCCTCGGGTCGAGCGCCGCCGCGATCGTCGCCGGGCTGCTCGCCGCGGACCATCTCTACGAGCTCGCCCAGGAGCCCGAGGACGTTCTCGTCAAGGCAGCCGAGATCGAGGGGCACCCGGACAACGTCGCCGCCGCGCTCTACGGCGGCTTCGTCCTCTGCGCGGAGGCGGAGGGCGCGCTGACCGCGACCCGCCTCGCTCCCCCCGAGGGGGTCGAGGCCGTAGTCGTCATCCCGGACAAGCAGATCCCGACCGAGGAGGCGCGGGCCGCCCTCCC
>DASUYK010000090.1:0-27887 GCA_036377415.1 Solirubrobacterales bacterium | reverse complement strand
CGCCAGGCCGTGGCATAGACCATCTGCTTCGCCGCCTCGATCTTCACCGACATCTCGGCGAACTTGTGGCGGATCGCCTGGAAGCGGCCGATCGGGCGCCCGAATGCCTCGCGCTCCTTCGCGTACTCGAGGGTTCGCTCGGAGACGCGCTCGGCGCCCGAGACGCAGCCGATCGCGGCGACCAGCCGTTCACCCTGGAGCTCCCAGGAGATGTGGTAGAAGCCCTTGCCCTCCTGCCCGACCAGGTTCTCCGCAGGGACGCGGACGTCCTGGAAGGAGAGCTCGCCGGTGTCGGAGGCGTGCATCCCCATCTTCTCCAGCCTCCGGGAGACGCTGAAGCCCTCGACCTCCTTGCCGTCGGTATCGCGGATGTCGACGATGAACAGGCTGATCCCGTCGTGGCCCTTGTCGGGATCGGTCTTCGCGACGAGGACGATGTAGTTCGCCCGCAGCCCGTTGGTGATGAAGGTCTTCGAGCCGTTGATCACCCACTCGTCGCCGTCGCGCTTCGCCGTGGTCCGAATCCCGGCGACGTCGGAGCCGGCGCCGGGCTCGGTGATCCCGAGGCAGCTGATCAGCTCGCCCTTGATCGAGGGCACGAGGTAGCGCTGCTTCTGCTCCTCGGTGCCGAGCAGGTGGATCGGGGGCGTCGCCATGTCGGTGTGGACCGCAAACCCCATGTTGAGACCACCGCATCCGGAGTAGCTCATGCAGTCCGCGCGGACGAGCGAGTAGAAGTAGTCGCCGCCCTGGCCGCCGTACTCCTCCGGGTAGCAGAGGCCGATGAAGCCCAGGTCGCCGGCGCGCTTGAGGATCGAGTCGGGCCAGAGGTTCTCCTCCCACTCGAACCGGTGGGGGGTGAGCTCCTTCCGCACCCACGCCTTCATCGACTCGCGAAGCTCCTCGTGCTCGTCGGTGAAGATGAAGTGGTCGCGCTTGGCGCCGTGGTCGGGCTTGATCACGCTGGAGGTCGCGGTGGCCACTCGAAATCTCTCCTCTGTCGTCGGGGTCGGCTCCGACCGCTCGTCGGGCCGATCGGCAGAGTGAATAGTAGGACTTCCTACTTCTCACTGCAACCCGCATTCTGATGCGGGTTCTGGGGTTCTCTTCCGAGTATCGGGCAGGGCCTGGCCGAGGACGAGATCCCGTCCCTTCCGGCGCGCCTTCGACCACGAGATCGCGCCCGCCGCTGTAAGCAGTAAGACGTAGCACTTCCCATTTTTGCCCAGATCCACTAGGGTGGCGTCGCGATGGGCGAGGAGCTGCTCTACGAGGTGACGGACGGGGTCGCGCGGCTGACGCTCAACCGGCCCGATCAGCGGAACGCGCTGAACGCCGAGCTGCTCGCCCGGCTGGTCGAGGGGATGAGGGCGGCGCGCGACGATGACGCCGTCCGCGCGGTCGTCCTCACCGGGGCCGGCGAGAAGGTCTTCTGCGCGGGGGCTGACCTCGGAGGCTTCGCCGCCGACGCGCCCCTGGTCGACAAGCACTTCGCCTCAGACCTCTTCCTCGAGTTCTTCCGGCTGATGCCGCGGCTCGGCAAGCCGTCGCTCTGCGCCGCGAACGGGCACGTGCTCGCCGGAGGGATGGGGCTCGCGCTCTCCTGCGACCTGCTGATCGCGAAGGAGGGGGCGCGGTTCGGCACGCCGGAGATCAACGTCGGCGCCTTCCCCTACATGATCATGTCGATCATCTACCGCAACGTCCCGCGGAAGAAGGTCAACGAGATGATGCTCCTCGGCGAGCAGATCTCGGCGGAGCAGGCGGTCTCCTACGGGCTCGCGAACAAGGTCGTACCGGCCGGCGAGTTCGAGGCGGCGGTCGACGAGTGGGCGACGAAGCTCGCCTCGAAGAGCCCGGTGCTGATGAGGCTCGGCCACGACGCGATGTACCGCCAGCAGGACATGGCGCTGGACGACGCGCTCGAGTTCCTGCGCTCGCAGCTCTCGCTCACCTTCTCGACCGAGGACATCCAGGAGGGCGTCAAGGCGTTCTTCGAGAAGCGCGAGCCGGAATGGAAGGGGCGCTGATGGCGGCGAAGAACGAGACCAAGAAGAAGGAGGAGGCCAAGGCGGCGACCGAGCATTCGGGAGAGGCCAAGGAGGCTCCGGACAAGGTCGAGGGCGGCGAGCAGACCGGGATGAAGGCGCTCACCGAGGATCTCCATGCCCGCCGCGAGAAGGCGAAGCTCGGCGGTGGCGAGGAGAGGATCGCCGTCCAGCACGAGCGCGGCAAGCTCACCGCGCGCGAACGGATCGACCTGCTCTGCGACGTCGGCACCTTCGTGGAGATGGGGATCCACGGCCGGCCCCACTTCTCCCAGCGGAACATGGAGGGAAAGGAGGCGCCCGCGGACGGAGTGATCACGGGCTGGGGCGACGTCGACGGCCGGACCTGCTGCATCGCCGCGTACGACTTCACCGTGATGGCCGGCTCGATGGGGATGACCGGTGAGCTGAAGGTCAGCCGTCTGCGCGAGATGGCGCTGACGAAGCGGATGCCGTTCATCTGGTTGCTCGATTCCGCGGGCGCGCGGATCCAGGAGGCGGCGGGCTCCCTGTTCGCCGGTTCCGGTCACCTCTTCCAGGAGGAGGTCGTGATGTCCGGGGTGATCCCGATGGTCGCGGCGATGCTCGGGCCGTGCGCGGCGGGGACCGCCTACATCCCGGCGCTCTCGGACTTCGTCCCGATGGTGGTCGGCCAGGGTGCGATGGCGCTCGCCGGTCCGCACCTGACCAAGGCGGTGACCGGCGAGGAGATCTCGATGGAGGACCTCGGCGGGGCGAAGGTCCACTGCCGCAAATCGGGCGTGGGGGACCTCGAGGTGTCCGACGACGAGGAGTGCATCCGGGCGATCAAGGATTACCTCTCCTACTTCCCCTCGAACTGCGAGGAGCGTCCGCCCACCCGCGAAGCGGAAGACCCCGAGGACCGGATGTCGGAGAAGCTCCTCGACATCGTCCCGGAGTCGCCGCGGCACCCGTACGACATGTACGACGTGATCTCCGAGATCGTCGACAACGGCACCTACTTCGACATCAAGCCGAAGTTCGCGAAGACGATCATCACCTGCCTCGCCCGCTTCGGAGGGCAGCCGGTAGGGATCGTCGCGAACCAGCCGAAGCAGCTCGGCGGGATCCTCGAGAACGACTCGGCCGACAAGGCCGCCCGCTTCATCAATCTCTGCGACGCCTTCAACATCCCGCTCCTCTTCCTCCAGGACGTGCCGGGGTTCATGGTCGGCTCGAAGGTCGAGCACGCCGGGATCATCCGGCACGGCGCGAAGATGCTCTACGCCGTTTCACGGGCGACGGTGCCGAAGGTGACCGTCGTCGTCCGGAAGGCCTACGGCGCCGGGTACTACGTGATGAATGGGAAGGCGTACGAGCCCGACCTGATCGTCGCCTGGCCGTCGGCCGAGATCTCGGTGATGGGCGCCGAGGGCGCGGTCAACATCATCGGCCGCTCGGCGATCGAGGCCTCGGACGACCCCGAGGCGACCCGGGAGAGGATGCTGGAGGCGGTTCGCGACCAGATCGATCCCTACATCGCGGCGGGCAACGCGATGATCGACGACATCATCGACCCGCGGGAGACGCGGCCGACGATCATCCGGGGTCTCCGGATGGCCGCGAACAAGCGCGTCGACCGGCCCTGGAAGAAGCACGGGGTGATGCCGGTCTGAGCCGGTTCGAGGACCCCGTGATCATCAGCTGCTCGATCTCGGGCGCGATCGCCAACCGCGACCAGTGTCCGGCGATCCCCTACACCCCGGAGGAGTACGCGGCCGAGGCCCGGCGGGCGGTGGACGAGGGCTGCTCGCAGATCCACATCCACGCCCGGACCCCCGACGGGACGCCCTCGTACGAGATCGAGGACTTCAGAGCGATCACCGAGGCGATCCGGGCCGAGGTCGACGACGTGATCGTGAACTACTCGACCGGCGCGATCGGCGTCCCGATCTCCAAGCGGATCTCCTACCTGCGCGAGCTCCGACCCGACGTCGCCGCGCTCAACATGAGCTCGATGAACTACGCGAAGTACTCCCGGCGCCGCAAGGACTTCGTCTTCAAGGCGGTGTTCGAGAACAGCTTCGACACGATCATCGAGTTCCTCGGCGCGATGCGCGAGATCGGTATCAAGCCCGAGCACGAGTGCTTCGACGCGGGCCACGTCGCCAACCTCGATCCGCTGATCGACATGGGCCTGCTGGAGGAGCCGCTTCAGATCTCCCTGGTGATGGGGGTGAACGGGGGAATCCGGCCGAGCGCGCGGAACGTCGCCTTCATGTCCGAGCAGATCCCCGGCGGGGCGGAGGGGCGGAATGCCTGGCAGGTGATCGGGATCTCCCGGGACCAGTGGAAGCTCCTCGGGGCGGCTCTGGTGCTCGGCGGAAACGTCCGCGCCGGCCTCGAGGACAACCTCTATCTGCCGAACGGCGAGATGGCGAAGTCGAACGGCGAGCTGATCGCGAAGGCCCGCCAGATGGCCGAGGACGTCGGTCGCCGTGCGGCGACGGTCGCCGAGGCGCGCGAGCTGCTGGGAGTCGTCAGGCGGGAAGAGCCGACGCGGCGCGAGATGCTCGCGCACCCGATCGAGACCAGCGAGGCGGCGGAATGATGCGAGCTGGCGGCGGACGCGAAGCGGAGCAGGCAGCGATTAGTCGTGGTCCCCGGCCCCTTTCCGACCTCCGCGTCCTCGACCTCACTCGGCTCGTCCCCGGCGGCTTCTGCACCTTGCTCCTGGCCGACCTGGGCGCCGACGTGATCAAGGTCGAGGACACGGGCTCCGGCGACTACCTGCGCTGGGCCCCGCCGTACTACGGCTCAGACGAGCACAATGCCCTCGGCACCCGCTCGGCGCTCTATCTGGCGCTCAACCGCAACAAGCGCTCCGTCCGGATCGACCTGAAGCAGGAGCGGGGGAGGCAGGCCCTGCTGAAGCTCGCGGAGTCGGCCGACGTCCTGGTGGAGAGCTTCAGGCCCGGCGTGCTGGAAAAGCTCGGGGTGGGATACGAGGTGCTGCGGCAGGCCAATCCGGCGCTGGTCTACTGCCCGATCACGGGGTACGGCCAGGACGGCCCGAACCGCGACCGGGCCGGTCACGACATGAACTACCTCGGCCTGAACGGGGTCCTCGGCCTGACCGGCGAGATCGAAGGCGCGCCCATCCAGGCGAGCGTCCAGATCGCCGACCTCGGCGGGGGCGGCCTGACGGCCGCGGTCGGCATCCTCACTGCCCTTCACGAGGCGCGGCGGAGCGGCGAGGGACAGATGGTCGACGTCTCGATGACCGACGGATCGCTCGCCTGGCTCGCGATGGAGGCATCGCGGTACTTCGCCTCGGGCGAGGTGCCCGGGCGGGGCGAGCTGATGCTCTCCGGCGGCCTCATCTGTTACCGGCCGTATGAGGCGAAGGACGGCTGGGTGAGCTGCGGTGCGCTCGAGCCGAAGTTCTGGCAGGCGTTCTGTCGCGGCGTCGGCCGCGAGGACCTGGTCCCGAAGCAGCTCGAGCGGCCCGGCTCGGATGCCCACGCCGAGGTAGCCGAGATCTTCAGGGCGCGCACCCGCGAGGAGTGGCGCGCGTTCAACGACGAGCACGACGCGATGATCGAGCCGATCCTCGAGCTCGGTGAGGCGCTCGAATCCGAGCTGGTCCGCGAGCGGGAGATGACGATCAGCCACGAGCAGCCCGGGTTCGGCGAGGTCCGCCAGCTCGGCTTCCCGATCAAGCTCTCGCGGACCCCGGCCGGCGTCGCGCGGCCGGCGCCGGCGCTCGGCGAGCACACCCGCGAGCTCCTGGCCGAAGCCGGCTACTCGGACGAGGAGCTCGAGGAGCTCGAGGAGTCCGGCGCGGCGAAGGGCCCGGAGGCCGATGCGAGGGGGCGCGACAGCGCGACCCGTGACACGGAGCAGGAGCAGTTCCTGGCATGAGCGCGGCGAGGGCGAAGAGCAAGAACGAGGAGATGCTCCGGATGGGGGAGCTCGCGCGGGCCTCGGGCGTCTCGGCGGCGACGATCAAGCACTATCTGCGCGAGGGCCTGTTGCCTGAGCCCATCAGGACGTCGCGGAACATGGCCTACTACCCGGCCGAGTTCGTCGACCGGATCAAGCTGATCAAGCAGCTCCAGGAGGAGCGCTTCATGCCGCTGCGGGTGATCAAGGACCTGCTCGAAGAGGATCCGGACCGCGCGAGGGCCCTGATCGAGCTGGGGGACAGGCTGCTCGAGCATGCCCTCGCCGGAGAGAGCGACCGGGTGAGCGCCGCGGAGGTCCGCCACCGCTACGACCTGCCCCAGGACGTCCTCGACCGGCTCGCCGAGCTCGAGGTCCTGACGCCCGACGATCACGGCTACTCCCCCACCGACGTCCGCATTCTCGAAGCGATCAGCCGCTTCCGGGCGGGCGGCTACGAGGAGCGGATCGGCTTCACGGTGTACGACACCCTTCGCTACAAGGACGCGATGGCGGCCCTGGTGAAGCAGGAGGTGGATGTGCTGATGGAGCGCCTCGCCGGCGAGATCGACCCGGACGAGGCGATGGCCCTGATCGAGGCCGGCAACCAGCCGCTCAACGATCTGCTCGCCGCGATGCACACCAAGGCTCTCGTCGCCGAGCTGGAACGCAGGCGGGGCTCGACTCCGGACTCGGACGGCTCCGGCTCCTGAGTTGGCCGGCTGGGCCGTCGGCCTGCTGGTCGTCTACCTGGCGCTCGCCTTCGGCGTCCGCGTCGCGGTCGCCCTGCGGACTACCGGTGGCACGGGGATCGCCAGCCTTCGAGGCGCGCCGCCGATGGAGATTCTCGGCGGGGGGCTGTTCGCCGCCGCGATGGGGATGGGGATCGCGAACCCGGTCCTCGTCCTGTGCGGCGTGGTCGAGCCGATCGACGGGCTCGACAAGGCTCCACTGCACGCCCTCGGCTTTGCCCTCTGCGCCGTCGGGATCGCCGGCACCTTTCTCGCCCAGATGGCGATGGGGGCGTCGTGGCGGATCGGCGTCGACGAGGACGAGCGCACCGAGCTGGTCACCGGCGGCGTCTTTGCGCTCTGCCGGAACCCGATCTACACCTTCATGGTCGTCGCCTGGCTCGGGTTCGCGCTGTTGGTCCCGACCTGGCTCTCGCTCGCGTCGATCCCCGCGGGGATTCTCGCCTTCGAGGTCCAGGTCCGGCTCGTCGAGGAGCCCTATCTGGTCCGCGCCCACGGCGAGCCCTACCTCGTCTGGGCCGCCCGGGTGGGGCGCTTTCTCCCGGGCCTTGGCCGACTCGGCTAGGTCAGCCGGGCCGCGACCGCGCGCCTGTCCTCCTCGATCGCCTCGAGCTCGACCATCAGACCCACCTCGCGGGCCGCCGCAGCCCCCTCCTCGAAGGCCTCCTCGGCCCCGGGCTTGCCCGCGGCGGTGCGCGCTCGCCCGAGGATCCGTGCCGCGCGCGGCAATGACCACTTCATTCCGCGCTCGCGGGCGATCGATGCCGCTCCCTCGGCGGTCGCGAGCGCCTCGGCCGTGCGACCCAGCCCCAGCAGGGCCTCTGCTCGAAATGCGGCTCGCCAGGCTTCAGCCTCTCCGCCTTTGCCCATCGCCTCGCGGTAGAGCCGCTCTGCCCGCTCCAGGGCTTCGAGACCGCCCTCGAATTCCTCGGCGTAGACCCGCGCGATGCCGAGATAGACCAGCGCCCAGGTCCGAGAGAAGACGTCGCCGAGGCGCTCGGTGAGCTCGTAATTGCGCTCTGCCAGGGCCAGCGCCTCGCTGGTTTCGCCGCGGTAGCAGCGGATCGTGACTTGGCTGCCCCGGGTCCAACCCTCGGTCTCGGGGTCGCCCTGCTCGGCGGCGATCCGCAAGGCGGCCTCGCAGAGCTCGTAGGCCTCGTCGAGCTCGCCGCGCTCGCGGAGCAGAACGCCCTTCCCCATCAGAGCCCAGGCGACCGGGCAGCCGATGATGATCCCGACTCCCGCTCCCCGATCATCGCCCGCGATCTCCAGCGCCTCGTCGAGGAGCCGCTCGACCTCGGCCCAGTCACCTGCGCAGAGGTAGGAATACGAGCACGCTGTCCTGATCGCGACCCGAAAGGCGTCATCGCCGGAACGGTCGGCCAGCGCTATCGCGTCCGCCGCCTGGCTGGTCCAGGTCTCCGCATCCTGCTCCAGCCCTGGGCGCACCGACTCCATCATCTTCAGCAAGGTGAGCGAGCGGAGATCACCGAGCCGGGTTGCGATCTCTTTGGCCTCGCCCAGGAGGGTGTCGACGCGCTTCTGGTCCATTCCCAATCTCCACGCGTAATCGAGCTGAAGCAGCCGCGAGAAGACAGCCAGAGCCGAGGTCTCTTCGTCCTCCGGCAGTTCCGCGGCCAGCTCGGATACCTTGGCCCAGAGGCGCATTGCATCTCGGGGATGCCCGTATCCGGCCCAGTGGGCGGCGCGCGCGTTCCAGCGCGCGGCCTCGAGCGTCTCCCCGCCAAGCTCGAGGTGCTGGGCGATCAGCGCCGCCAGCTCGTCGTGGCGCTCGGGGTTGAGCTCGATCATCGCTCGGGCGGCGGCGGCATGCGCCTTGGCGCGCTGCTCGCCGAGCTGAGAGCCGTACGCGACCTCCTGCGTCAGCGGGTGGCTGAAGGCGAGCACCCTCTCCGGATAGATCTCCGCCTCGTAGAGGAAGCCCGCGCCGATCAGCTCCTTCAGCCCCTCCGCAAGCGCGTCGTCCTCGACGCCGGCGACGATCCGCAGCGCGGGCTCCGGCACCTCCTTGCCGATCACGGAAGCGGCCTGGAGGAGCGCCTTCGCCGTTTCGAGCCTGTCTATCCGCGCTGCCAGGATGGCTTGGACAGTTGCCGGAACACCGGTGTCGTCGACGGGCTTCGTCAGCCGGTACCCGCCCCGCTCTCCCTCGAGGTAGCCCGCCTCGACCAGCTCGCGCACCATCTCCTCGATGAAGAACGGGTTTCCGCCTGTGCGCTCGTGGATCAGCTCGGCGAGCCCGTCGAGCGAAGGGTCGGTGCCGGCGAGGTCTGCCAGCAGCTCTGCGGTCGACTCGGGGCCGAGCGGCAGCAGCGGGATGCGCCGGTAGATCGGAGAGTCCGTCCATTCAGCCTGGTATTCCGGCCTGAAGTTCACGAGCGCCAAGGTGGCGGTTCCTTCCACAGCCGAGACCACCTCGGCCACGATCTGCTCGCTGCCCTCGTCCATCCAGTGCAGGTCCTCCATCACGTTGACGACCACATCGGTGCGCCCCGGTGTTCGGTAAAGCCGCTTGATCACTCCCCGAAGCAGCCGCTGCCTCGCTTCGCCGCTCACCTGGGGCGCCGGGCGCTCGGGGTCCGGAACGCCCAGGAAGTCGAAGACCAGCGGCAGGTCGTCGGAGAAGTCGGGATCGAGGAGAAGCAGCCGGCCCGCGATCTTCTCTCTCGCCACGCGCTCGGAATCGCGGTCCTCGATGCCGAAGTAGCCGCGCATCATATGCAGCACCGGGAGGAACGGAATCGCCGTTCCATGAGCCTGTGCCTGTGTCTCGTAGACGTCGATCCCGTCCGCTCTGCATCGGTCCGCGAACTCCTGGCAGAGCCGACTCTTCCCGATCCCGGGATCGGCGACGACCCCGATCACGCCTCCGCGCCCCTGCTTGGCCTGCTCGAGCGCCTCGGCGAGCAGCTTGGTCTCCTCCGCCCTGCCGACGAATCTGGAGAGACCCCGCTCCCGGGAGAGGTCGAATCGCGAGCGCGCGGAGCCCGCGCCGACCAGCTCGAACACCCGAATCGGGCGGCTAGCCCCCTTCACCTCGAATTCGCCCAGGTCCTTCAGCTCCAGGTAGCCCTCGGCCAGCTTCGCGGTGTGCTCCGTGAGGTAGGCCTTGCCGGGCTCGGCCAGCGCCTCCATCCGTTGGGCGAGCCCGACGGTATGGCCGACCGCGGTGTACTCGAGCTCGCTGTCCATGCCGATCGCGCCCGCGACGACTTCGCCGGAGTTGATCCCGATCCGGACCGAGAAGTTCATGCCCCTGGCCCGGCGTAGCTCGGTGGCGTACTCGGCGACCAGCTCGCCGATGCTGAGCGCGGCGAAACAGGCGCGGGCAGCGTGATCCTCGTGCGCGATCGGTGCGCCGAACAGGGCCATGATCCCGTCGCCGGTGAACTTGTCGACGGTCCCCTCGAAGCGGCGTACGCCATCGGAGAGCAGGGAGAAGAAGCGCTGCATGATCTGCCGCCATTCGTCCGGGTCGACCTGCTCGGCCATGTTCATCGAGCCCTTCACGTCCGCGAACAGGACCGTGACCTGCTTGCGCTCGCCGTCGGCCTCGGCGTGAGTGGTGCTGAGGGAGGGCTCGCTCCCTTCGGACTCGGCGGCGAGCCGGGCGCCGCACGAATTGCAGAACGCCTGGCCGGCGGGGTTCTCGGCGCCGCAAGCTGGGCACTGCTCGGGGGCCGCGAGATTGGCCCCACAGCTCCCGCAGAAGCGCGCGCCCGCCGGGTTGCCCGCCCCGCAGGCACGGCACGACTCCGTCTCCGGAGTGACGCTCATCCCTTCTCCACCTCGGCGAAGCTTACGCCTCGAGCAGCCCCATCGCCGAGAGCGTCGCCCGGATCCCATCCTCGAGCGGGGTCGGCCGCCAGCCGAGCTCGCTCTGGGCCTTCGACGAATCTGGCCGGGCCTGCCAGCGGAAGTAGTGGAGCTGCCCGCGCGAGAGCATCGGCGGCCGTCGGATCACCCGCGAGACGCCCTCGCCGACGCCGGCGAAGATGCGGGCGAGCGGAACGGGCATCGAGGGCGGGACCCGCCCGCGCCCGGCGACGCTGACGACGGTCTCCGCGAGCTCCCTGAGCGTCGCGTAGGTGTCGGCGAGGATGTAGCGCTCGCCGTCGGCGCCCCTCTCGGCGGCGAGCAGGTGGCCGGCGGCGACGCCCTCGGTGAAGACCAGGCCGCTGCCCCCCGGGGGGAGGGCGGGGAGGCGCTTCCGCACGAGCGGCTCGAACATCCCCCGGTCGAACGAGACCGTCGAGGACGGGCCGGGTCCGTAGACCCCGGACGGGTTGAGGATGACGACCTCGATCCCGTCACGCTCGGCAAGGACGAGCTCCTCGGCGCGCTGTTTCGAGCGCTCGTAGGCCGTGCCCTTCGGTTCGGTCGCGAGCATCGTCTCGTCGAATCGCTCTCCGGCCTCGGCGGCGAAGACGTCGTGTGTCGAGGTGTGAACCAAGCGCCGGACGCCTGCCCGCCTCGCGGCGCCGGCCAGCGCGCCACTGCCGATCGCATTGACCTGATCGAAGATCGCCACGTCGCGGACCCACTGCTCTGGGAGTCCCATCGAGTTGAAGACGACCTCGCAGCCGTCCACCGCCCCCGCCAGGCTGTCCGGGTCGGTGACGTCGCCTTGGTGTGGCTCGATTCCGGCGGGCAGGACGCTCGCCGCCCGACTCGGATCCCGGACCAGGGCCCGCACCGAGTCCCCCGTGTCGAGGAGGGCGGAGGCGATGGCGTGGCCGACCTTCCCCGTCGCCCCAGTGACCAGGACGCGCATCGGCCAATCCTACGCGGGCAATATTCTCAGCATTCTCCGCGTGCCCTACCCGCTAGATTGACTGGTCAGTCAGCCGAAACGGCTCGGCCTAGGGGAACCGGGTACGCGCCTGAGAGATATGCGAGCCGCAGCAGTACAGCTCAACTCCACGGATGAATCCGACCGCAACCTCGAGGTCGCCGAGCGCCTCGTGCGGGCGGCCGCGGGAGTCGGCGCCGAGCTCGTCGTCCTGCCCGAGAAGTGGACCGTTCTCGGTCCCCCCGAAGCCGTTCAGTCGGCGGCCGAGGAGCTGGACGGCCCCGCGCTGGCGGCTGCGGCAAGCTGGGCGCGCGAGCTCGGCATCTTCCTGGTCGCCGGCAGCGTCCCCGAGAGGGTCGAGGGCTGGGAGAAGCTCGCGAACACGTCGGTGATGTTCGGCCCGGATGGAGAGCGGCGCGCGATCTACCGGAAGATCCACATGTTCGACGTCGACGTCGGGGACGTCTCCTATCGCGAGTCCGCGATCGAGCAGGCGGGCGACGAGATCGCGATCGGGGACGTCGGGGGGACTCGGGTCGGCCTGAGCATCTGCTACGACCTCCGCTTCCCCGAGCTCTACCGGATCCTCGCCCTGCGCGGCGCCCGCGTGATCACCGTTCCGGCGGCATTCACCGAGCGCACCGGGCGCGACCACTGGGAGGTGCTGATCCGGGCCCGGGCGATCGAGGACCAGGTGTTCATGGTCGCCGCCGGGCAGATCGGCGACGCGCCGCCGCACTACCGCAGCTACGGACGCTCGATGATCGTCGACCCGTGGGGGGTGGTGATCGCGCAGGCCGCCGACACCGAGTGCTTCGTCAGCGCCGACCTCGATTTTGCGATCCAGAACGAGATGCGCGAGAGCCTTCCGTCGCTCCGCCACCGCCGTCCCGATGCCTACACCTGGCCGGAGCGGCCCCGCGACGAGAGGCCCGGGGCTTCGGGCGCCGAGCCCGCCACCCCCGCGGGAGCCCCCTGATGAGCGCGACCCCGGCTCCGGACAAGCGGCGCGCGATCCTCGACGCGGCGATCACGGTCTTCGCCCGGCAGGGGTTTCACAGCGCCCGGGTATCCGACGTCGCGGCCGAGGCAGGTGTCGCGTACGGGCTCGTCTACCACTACTTCGACTCCAAGGACCAGATGCTGAACGAGCTCTTCTCGGAGCGCTGGAGCCTGCTGCTCGAGGCGAGCCAGGAAATGCAGAGAAGCGACGCGTCCCCGAGGGACAAGCTCCGCGGCGTGGCCTCGTTCATCATCGAGTCCTACCGCCACGAGCCGGAGCTGATGAAGGTGATCATCGTCGAGGTCACTCGCGCCGCCAACTCGTTCGGGCGCACCCACCTCCCGGAGATCCGCGCCGCCTACGACGTCGTCGCCGAGATCGTCTCCGACGCCCAGGCCGCGGGCGAGTTCCGGGATGACGTCGACCCCGACTTCGCGGCGATGCTCTTCTACGGTGCGATCGAGCAGCTGCTCTCGGGCTGGATCTTCGATCTCGTCCCCGGGAGCGACGATGCCTTCGAGCACGCGAAGCAGCTGGTCGTCGAGACGATCTGCGGCGGGCTCGAGCCCCGTCCCGTCGGCGACCGCGTCGCCGGTTAGGTCCTCGCGATGTGGGAGGGACTGGCAAGGACCCGCCGCCAGGACCGAGCACTGCACGGCGCCGCGAAGCTCGCGAACGTCCTCCTCGGGATCTTCCTGCTGCCGCTGTGGCTCTTCGGTCAGCTGATCGGCGGTCGGGTCCGCGACCTGCTGGTGGCCCTGGAGCGCCGGGGCAGGCGCCCTCTCCCGGTGCCGCCCGAGCGCGAGCGGACGATGGACGCGCTGATGCGCGACCTCGAGGCGATTCCGGGCCACCTGCGCCATTCCGATCTCGCGGAGCTGCGCCGGGGGCTCGCCGACATCTCGAACTTCGTCGTCGCCCAGCACCGCGAGGGGGCGGTGATCGGCTACCGGTATCCGGGCCAGTTCAAGGACCACATCACGGAAGGCGCCGACGGCGAGCGGATCGCCGCGTCGATCGCGCTCCAGGAGGCGGCCAGGCCCGGGCTGATCGTCGTCCACGGCCTCTTCACCTCGAGCAGGTTCGACTACGTCCGCCAGATCGCGGTCCGCGCGTACTACGAGTGGGGCTTCAACGTTGCCGCGCTCGACCTCAGGAGCTTCGGGATGACCGAGCTCACCAGCCCCGCCCCCTCGACCGCCGGCTGGAAGGAGGGCCTCGACATCCTCGCCCTCGCCCGCTACATGAAGGATCTCGGCTCGACCAGCGTCGGCGCGCTCGGCATCTCGCTTGGCGGCAGCTCGGTGCTGAACGCCTGCCACTACGAGCGGACCGCGACGACGCTCGACGGCGGCATCCTCGCCGTCTCCCCGCCGGCGGTTCCGAAGCAGGCGTGGGAGCGGCTCTCCGAGCCGGTTCCGCGCCGCCACCCCCGCTATCCGATCCACAGGGCGTTCGAGGCCGCCCTGATCTCGCGCGTGCGCTCCGGGCGCTGGCCGCCCGAGGCCGAGGACATGGTGCGGGTGATGGAGCACGTGTCGGCGCCGTACTACGGGATCGACGCCGAGGAGATCTGGACCCACTCGCGGGGAGTGGACCACGTACGCGACGCGAAGGTCCCGCTCCTCGTCCTGCACCCGGACGACGACGGGATCGTCAAGGTGGATCACGCGAGGATGCTCGCCGAGGCGGCGAAGGGGAACGACCTGGTCCGTGTCTGGGTCCTGGCGGCCGGCTCGCACGGGCTGCTCGAGGCCGCGGACGCCGATTGGACCCAGGCGGTTTACCGCGCGTTCCTCGAGCGCTGGGCCACCTATGCCGAGCGAACCGTGGGGCGACCTACCCGCAACGGCCATGAGTTGGTTTACTCCGCGCAGCAGTCCGGGTAGCGCGAACCCGTATATGCGAGGGTGATGCGAGGGCGCGCCATCAGGCGCGACCCGTTAGAAATGGGCGCAACCCGTTTGAGGAGATCCGAGCATGGATAGCGAAATCATGAGGCGACTGATCTGGGCGGGCCTGCTGGCCGCGACCGGTGCGCTCGCGACCGTCGCAGCGCATCGCCTCTCCGAGGTGATCTGGCGCCGCGTCTTCAACGAGGATCCGCCCGAGTGACAGACGGCGAGGGCACCCCCGCGCAGGGTCCCCCGGCGGGCGGCCCGACCGCTCCGCCGCCGCCCGCGGCAATCGGGGAAAAGCTCCCCGAGGAGATGTCGGTCGGCGAGCTCGTCTTCGAGGTCTCCGACCGGGCCTCGGTCCTGCTCCGCGAGGAGATCGAGCTCGCGAAGGCGGAGGTCACCGAGAAGGTCAACAGTCTCCTGCGCGGCTCGGTCACGGCGGTCATCGCGGGGATCTTCGTCCTCCTCGCTCTGATGCTCGGAATGCACGGGATCGCCTGGCTTCTCAACGACCTCGTATTCGACAACTTCTGGGCCGGCTTCTTCGTCGAGGCCGCCATCTTCCTGCTGGTCGCAGCGGGCGCCGGGCTCTACGCATACCGCTCGCTGAAGAGGGGCGCGCCGCCCACGCCGGAGATGGCGATCGAGGAGGCGAAGGAGATCAAGCAAGCCTTCGACGGAGGGGAGGAATCATGATCAAACGGGTCGTGCTGTCGCACGCCCTCGCATCAACA
Organism: Solirubrobacterales bacterium; assembly: GCA_036377415.1. GTDB lineage: Bacteria > Actinomycetota > Thermoleophilia > Solirubrobacterales > 70-9 > DASUPK01. The sequence goes on along the minus strand of DASUYK010000090.1, from coordinate 12,733 downwards.
CCGACCGGCAGGGCCCTTCCGACCCGCGGCAACGGGCGGTGGACGCCGCCGCCGCCGGGGACGCGATCGGCCGAGCAGATCCGCCGCGACATCGTCCAGCAGCGCCAGGAGCTCTCCCGCTCAGTCGATGCGCTCCGCAACCGCTGGGTCCAGGTCACCGACGTTCGGCGCCAGATCCGCGAGCACAAGACGGAGCTGGCCGTGGGGGCCGCGGTGGTCGGGTTCCTGATCGGCGGGGCGATCGCGCTCAGGCGCCGCCGAAGCTAGCGAGCAGGGCGTCGACCCGCTTGTCGATCTCGTCGCGGATCCCGCGCACGGTCTCGAGATCCTTGCCCGCCGGGTCCTCCAACTCCCAGTCCTCGTAGCGCTTGCCGGGATAGATCGGGCAGGCGTCGCCGCAGCCCATCGTGATGACGACGTCGGAGGTCCGGACCATGCCGTCCTCGAGCTTCTTCGGCCGCTCCTTGGAGATGTCGATTCCGAGTTCGTCCATCGCCTCGACCACGGCGGGATTGAGCTGATCGGCGGGCTCGCTGCCGGCGGAGAGCACGCGCACCCGGCCCGCGGACTTTCGCTCGAGCAGCGCCGCGGCCATCTGGCTTCGCCCCGCGTTGTGGACACAGACGAAGAGGACCTCGGGGAACCCCTCGCCCATCTCAGAACTCGAGCACCGACTTCGAGACCCCGCCGACCCCGAGCAGCCCCGGCCCGACGTGTGCCCCGATCACGGGTCCGACCTCGGACGTGAAGACCGGGTCACATCCGAAGATCGGCTTGCACGCATCGATCAGGCGCTCCGCGGTCTCCGGGTCCTGGACGTGCTGGACCACCCAGGCGTCCGCCCCCGCCTCGTGGCGCTGGCGGGCGTAGTCGACCATCCGCTCGAATGCCCTGCCCCGGGTCCGGACCCGCTCGACGGGCGTGATCTCCTCCTCCAGGGTGAGGATCGGCTTGATCTTGAGCGTGGTCCCGATCCACGCACGCGCCGCGCCGATCCTGCCCCCTCGCCGCAGGTAGTCGAGGGTGTCGACCGCGAACCAGATCCTCAGCTCGTCGCGGACCGCGCCCGCCCGCTCCTTCGCCTGAGCCGCGCTCTCGCCCTTCTCCGCGGAGCAGGCCGCCGCGAGGATCATCAGGCCCATCCCGCCGGCGCCGGTGCGCGAGTCGACGACCGCGATCCGCTCGCCGCCCTTGCCCTCGGCTGTGAGCCGCTCGCGGGTCTGAATCGCGGTCTCGTACGTCCCGGAGATCCCCGAGGCGAGATGGATCGAAACGATCTCCCGGCCCTCGGCGAGCAACGGCTCCCAGACCTCGGTGAAGTCGCCGGCCGACGGCTGCGACGTCGTCACGGTCTGGTCCGAGATCCGGAGGCGCTCGTAGAACGCCTCGAGGTCGGTGATATCCGCCTCGCGCTCCTGCTCGTCCTCGAGCCCGACGTAGAGGCTGACCAGGTGGACGTCGTGCTTCGAGAGCAGCTCCGCAGGGAGGTAGGAGGTCGTGTCGGCCACGACCGCGGTCGAGGGCATGGGGGGCGTTCTACCATGCCCGCGCAATGTCGAAGACGCTCGTCACAGGCGGGACGGGCTTCGTCGGCCTTCATCTGGCGAGGGAGCTCGAGCGGCGGGGCGATGATCTCCGGCTGCTGGTCCGGCGCAGTTCCAACGCCGAACCGCTCGAGGGACTGGAGTGGGAGCGGGCCGAGGGGGACGTAACCGACCGCGACTCCGTGCGGAGGGCGATGAAGGGCGTCGAGCGCGTCTTTCACGTCGCCGGCATGACCTCGATGCGCTCTCGGAACCGCGACCGCGTCTTCGAGGTGAACGTCGGCGGCACCCGCAACGTAATGGAGGAGGCGTTCCGCGCCGGCGTCGGCCGGGCGGTTCTCACCTCCAGCTCCAGCGCGGTCGGGGCGGCGAAGCCCGGCGAGACGGTCGACGAGGACAGCCCCTTCAACATCGGAAGGCTGGGGATCTCCTACATCATCTCCAAGCACGAGGCCGAGCTGGTGTCGATGCGGATCGCCGCGAAGGGTCTGCCGGTCGTGATCGTCAACCCATCCTTCGTCCTCGGCCCCGACGACCCGAACCCGAGCGGCACCTCGAACGCCCTGGTCCGGCGCCTCCTCCTCCGCCGCATCCCCGGCTACCTCGACGGCGCGATCAACGTGGTCGACGTCCGCGACGTCGCCCGCGGGCACGTCCTCGCTGACGAGCGCGGGGCGGAGGCGGAGCGCTATCTGCTCACCGGGCGCAACTTCACCCTTCAGCGCCTCTTCTCCGACCTCAGCCGGATCGCGGGCGTTCCGCCGCCGCCGATTCGGATGCAGAGGCGGCTGGCGCTGGCGGGCGTCGAGGCGATGGACATGCTCGGCCTGCGAATTCCCACCTCCCCGGACGAGGTCCGGTCAGGTAGCCAGTGGTTCACCTACCGCAACGACAAGGCGCGGCGAGAGCTCGGCTGGGAGCCGCGCCCCCACGAGGAGACGCTCGAGGACGCCGTTCGCTGGCAGCTCGAGCAGCTCGGCGGGCGGGCCGAGGGTCACCGTCTGACCGACGCCGCACTTCGGCTCACCGGCACCGCCGTCCGCATGCTTCCCTTTGGGGGGCCATGAACGAGAACCGACGGGTCCTCTACCGCTGCCGTACCCCGACCAACTTCCTCTGCCCCTGCGGGGCGGTCGCCCGCCGCCTCCGGAAGGGTGGCCTCGAGCACGAGACCCAGCGAGTCGCGCTGCGCCGGGCCGATCGACCCGAGATCGTCGAACTCACCGGGCTCAGGTTCGTGCCGGTGCTCGTCGACGGCGAGGAGGTCGTCAGCGACTCACGCCGGATCAGGCAGTATCTCGATTGGGCCTACCCCGAGCGGGAATAGCGCTGCGCGGTCGTTGATACTGAGAGCCGTATGAACAGGCGGCTCGTCAGCGCGATCATGTTCTCCCCCCGGGGCGGCTCGGCGCACGTCACCAGGGCGCTGCTCCGCCGGCTGAGCGAGCGGGGATGGACGGCGCGGCTGGTGTCGGGGTCGCGCAGCGACGATGGCGCCGACGCCGACGCGGAGACCTTCTACCGCGGAATCGACGTGAGGGCAGTCGACTTCGCCCCCGCCCTGCGCGAGCCCGACCCGCTTCGTCCGTCCGCGGGGAAGGTCCCAGTGCATCCGTCCTTCGAGCAGCGCCCCGGGGCTCCTGATCCGGTTTTCGCGCTCCTCGACGAGGCCGATTTCGAGCGGCAGGTCGATGCCTGGGCAGCGGAGCTCGAGGCCGCGGGTGCGGCGGCCGCGGACGTCCTCTACCTCCACCATCTCACGCCCCTGAACGAGGCGGCGCGGAGGGTCGCCCCCGGCGTCCCGATAGTCGGGCATCTGCACGGCACCGAGCTCCTGATGCTCGAGCGGATCGAGCAGATCGGCCGCTCGGAATGGCCCCATGCCGAGGAATGGAGAGCCCGTATGCGCGAGTGGGCGTCGGCCTGCTTCAGCCTGATCGTCTCGCCTGCGAGTCGCGAGCGAGCGGGCCGCTTGCTCGACCTGGACGAGGAGCGCCTGATCCCCTTGCCGAACGGCTTCGATCCGGACGTCTTTCACCCCGCTCCGGTAGATCGATACGCGCACTGGCGGCGGCATCTGGTCGAGCGGCCGGCCGCGGAACTGCCGAACGGGGAGGCGCTCGTCTACGGCGAAGAGGACCTCATCCCGATCCGCGACGGCGTGATCCTCCTGTACGTCGGCCGTTTCACGAAGGTGAAGCGGCTGACCTTCCTGCTCGAGGCTTTCGCGGAGGCGCGGGAGAGCTTCGAGCACCCGGCAGCACTCGTGATCGTCGGGGGCCATCCCGGAGAGTGGGAGGGCGAGCATCCTGCGAACACGATCAGCCGGCTCAGACTGCGAAACGCGTTCATCGCCGGTTGGCAGCCGCAGGAGGAGCTGCCCGCCTTCCTCTCGGCGGCGGATGTCGTGATCCTCCCCTCCGACCGGGAGTCGTTCGGGCAGACGTTGGTCGAGGGGATGGCCTGTGGGCGTCCCGGAATCGCCGCGAACGTCCTCGGCCCGGCCGGGATCCTCGCCGATGGCGCGACGGGCTGGCTCTTCGAATCGGGCGACCGGAAGGCGCTCTCCGCTGCCCTGATCGAAGCGGTGAACGATCGGGAGGAACGGCGGCGGCGCGGGGAGAACGCGCGCGAGACCGTACTCTCGCGGTTCGCGTGGCCCTCGATCGCGGCCCGCCTCGATCCGGTCCTGGGCGAGGCGGCGGAGCTCGGCCGAGGGTCCGCTGCGGAGCCGGCACTCGGGCCCTGAGCCAGCGTCGGGGGAACGGGGCTCTACAATGGATGGCGATGAGCGAGACGCCTCAGCCGATCACGCTGACCGACAGGGCGGCGGCCAAGATCAAGGAGCTGCTCGGTGAGCAGGAGAACGGGGCCGAGCAGGCCCTTCGCGTCGCCGTTCGCGGCGGCGGCTGCTCCGGCTTCCAGTACGCGCTGGCCTTCGACGCCCCCAAGGAGGACGACCACCGTTTCGAGAACCAGGGCGTGGCGGTGGTCGTTGACAAGCCGAGCATGCAGTTCGTCTTCGGCTCCGAGGTCGACTGGGTCGACGGGCTCCAGGGCGCCGGCTTCTCGGTCAACAACCCGAACGTCGTCGCCGCCTGCGGCTGCGGTTCCTCCTTCCAGGTGAAGGAAGACACGGCCGAGTCGGCCGCCGCGGTCTAGTTCCCGTCGGTCTCGCTTAGCGCTCGATCTGGATCGGCGGGCTCTGCTGCGGGTTGTCCGCCTGAAGCTCCTGCTTCGCCGATGGCGCGGGGCGCTCGGGCTTCTCGACTCCGAGTAGGGTGGCCAGCTCGCCGGACTCGTCCATCTCCTCGACGATGTCGCAGCCACCCACCAGCTCGCCGTTGACGTAGAGCTGAGGGAAGGTCTGCCAGTCGGAGATCTCGGCGGTCACCTCGCGCAGGGGCTGAAGAGCGGGGAGGACGTCGATCGCGCCGTACTCGACCCCGTAGGACTCGAGCACGTTCACCACCCTCAGCGAGAAGCCGCAACGGGGCTGCTCCGGGTTGCCCTTCATGAAGAGAAGGACCTTGTTCTCCCGGATGAGCTCCTCGACCCTGTCCTTTAGAGATGGCTCCATGGTCATACGGGTTGCTCCTCGGCTTCGCCTACGGAGCACCCTCGCACAACATCATACGCGGCCGCTACACGGGGACGGTGGTCCTGATCGAGAGGGCGTGGATCGAGCCGTCGTCGAACCGCGATTGCACGGCCTTCTTCACCAGCTTGTGCTGCTCGATCCGCGAGAGGCCCGAGAACTGGGGGGCACTGACCGTCGCCCTTAGATGGTCCTCGGTCCCAGTCTCGTCGATCACTTCGACCTCCGCCCCCGGCAGGGCGTCCACGATCATCTGGCGCACCTCGTCGGTGGAGATCGCCATCGGTCAGGCCGGCGCCTTCGTCGCCTTCGAGGCCTCGACCAGCTCGTCGACGCGGCAGAACTTCACGCGCGGGCGCCCTTGGGGATTGCCGCGCTCGACCTCGGCGGCATCGATCGCCTGCCAGCCCTCGAAGGTGACGTGGTCTGGCTTTCGCTCGGCGAGGAGCGCCTCGATCGAGCCACGGTCCGCGGCCAGCTCGCCCTCGGGGATCTTTCCCGCCCCGAGATCCTCGAAGAGATGATCGACCGTCTCCTGAGCGTCCTTCTTGTTCGTCCCGATCACGCCGGAGGGGCCGCGCTTGATCCAGCCGACGGCGTACATGCCGGGTACCTGGTTGCCCTCGCCATCGTGGATCCGGCCGCGGTCGTTCTGGATCAGGCCGCGTCCCCCGTCGAACGGGCATCCGTCGATCGGGATCCCCTTGTAACCGATCGAGCGGAGGACGAGGCCGCAGTCGATCGTCTCGCGCTCGCCGGTGTCGACGGCCCGGATCCGCCCTGACTCGTCGCGCTGGAGCTCGTTCCTCCCGATCACGATCCGCTCCACTCGGCCGTCTCCCTGGATCTCGACGGGGGAGCGGAGGAAGCGCAGCGCGATCCTCTTGTTCTTGCCCTCCGGCTCACGCTTGGAGAAATCGGTGAAGATCTCGACGTTCCGGCGGTTGGTGGGATCGGCGTCATCGGAGTCGAGCCACTCCCGGCTGAGCTCGTCGAGCTCCATCTCGGCTGCGTCGATGTCGATGTCCGCGTCGACCATCTCCCCCAGCTCGCGGACCTCGGGGTTGGTGAAGGCGGCCTGCGCCGGCCCGCGGCGGCCGAGCACGAGGATCTCCTTCACCGAGCCGCCGGCGAACGCCTCGATCGCGTGGTCAGCGGTGTCGGTCTCCTCGAGCTCCTCCTGGGTGAGGGCGAGCATCCGGGCGACGTCGGCGGCGACGTTCCCGTTCCCGATCACCACAACGCGCTCGCAGGAGAGGTCGAACTCCCGGTCGGCGAAGTCGGGGTGCGCGTTGTACCAGTTGACGAACTCGGTGGCGGGATGGCTGCCGGGCAGCTCCTCGCCGGGGATGCCGAGCTGGCGGTCGGTTGAAGTCCCGTAAGCGAAGACGACCGCGTGGTAGCGCTCGCGAAGCTCGTCGACGGTGACGTCGGTCCCGACCTCGACATTGCCGAAGAACCTGAACTCCGGGCGCGCCGCGGTCTTCTCGTAGACGCGGATCACCGATTTGATTTTCGGGTGGTCAGGCGCCACCCCGAAGCGGACGAGGCCGTACGGGGTCGGCAGCCGGTCGAACATGTCGACCTCCGCGTGGGTCCCATCCTGCTTGAGCACGTGCTCGGCCGTGTAGAAGCCGGCCGGACCCGACCCGACGATGGCGACGCGAAGCGGATTGTCCTCGGTCCCGATCAAGGCGAGCGGGAAGGGTAGAGGCTCGCGCGTCTCGTTTTACTCCGGCAGGATCGCCACGACCCTGGCGGGCGCGGCGCTTCCGCCCTCGATCCGCAGGGGGAAGCAGGCGACCTGGAAGCCCACGTCAGGGAGGGAGCCGAGGTTGCAGAGGCGCTCGATCTGCGCGTAGTCGAGGTCGACCTGGTGTGCGGCCCAGAACACGCCAGCCTTGCCCGATCGTTTGGCCTCCTCGGCCTGCATCCAAAGCGGCGCGTCCCAACCCCAGGCGTCGATCCCCATCACCCGCACCCCCTGCTCGTGGAGCCAGCGCGTGGCATCGGCGCTCACCCCGGGACCGAGCGCCATGTAATCCGGGTTGCCGTAGGAGGCGTCTCGGCCGGTTCGGACGAGGACGATGTCGAGTTCGTTCAGCTCGCGCGGCAGGCCCTCCTTCACCTCGTCGGTGCCGAGCACCTCGCCGTCGGCATGGTCGGTCGCATCGACGATCACGCCGGGCGCGTAGAACCACTCGAGCGGGAGCTGGTCGATCGTCCGCGCCGGCTCGCCGCCGATCTTCGAGTTGTAGTGCCAGGGGGCGTCGACGTGGGTCGAGTTGTGGGTCCCGAACCGAAGGAAGGTCTCGGTCGCCCAGCCCTCGCGGTCGCGGAGCAGCTCCGGCTTCACGCCGAAGAGCGTCTCGATCGTCCTGGCGCCGTCCGCGTGGTCCTCGTAGGAGATGTCGGTCCGGAGAACGTCCGGAAACTCGGGAGGGTCTGGGCGGATCGGCGCGGAGAGGTCGATCAGACGCACGCCGGCTGCGCTACGCGGTGGCGACCGCGGTCGCGGCGGTCCCGTCGAGGGCGTCGAGCGCCCGGCCGAGGGACATCGAGACGCAGGTGAAGATCGGGGTGTCCCGGAGCGTGTAGGCGCTCGACTCGGTTCCGCGGAGCTCCTGGACCAGGTCGAGGAAGTCGCCCGGTTCGTCGCCCTCGAAGGAGACGACGAACTCCTGGTCGTCGAGCCCGAACGAGTACGCGGTGTTGATCGTGATCTCCGGGTAGCGGCGGCCGACCTCGATGTGGCCCGCCATGATCCGCTGGCGCTCCTCGAGGGGAAGCGTGTACCACTCCCGCTTCTTCTCGAACGGATACACGAACAGGTACTTGCGGTCCGACACGCAGATGCGAGGGCGCGCGCGAGCGCGACCCGTTTCAGGTCCGACCGACTCCTCCTCAGAGTAGGGCGACGGCTTCGTCATCGCCAGGTAGGAGTAGGGAATCTCGGCCCAGCGGGCGAGCCCGCTCTGCCCGAGGACGACGTGAAAGGTGTGGATGTCCTCGAGGATCGGGTTCTGGCTGATCAGCAGCAGATCGACGTCGCCCCGGGTTCCGACCGTCGAATACGCTCGCAGCGATCGGTCCTCCGCGAAGTCCTCGCAGGCCGCCAGGAACTCGGCCTTGTCGGCCGCGCGCTCCTCTGCGCTTCGCCTGCGCCATGCAGGATCCAGCTTGAAGAACGTGAACTTGACGAACGTGCGGTCGGCCACGGAAAGAGATTAGTTGCCAGCACGGGCACGGACGGTGCCTGGCCGAGATCAAACGAATCAGCCACGGATGTGTGACGCTCGTAACGGGACTTCGCAACCGATCGCGGTACCCTGACGCGATGCGCATCGCGCTGGTCTCACCCTACTCCTGGAATTACCAGGGGGGAGTGAACAGGCACGTCGAGGCGCTCGCGCAGCAGTTCCTGAGCCGCGGAGATCATGTCCGCGTTCTCGCACCGTGGGACCCCGCTGACGCGCTCTCTCGCCGCCTGCATCGCTCCGAACCCGAGCTTCGGGAGGCGCCCGATTACCTCGTTCCGCTTGGCCGCACCGTGGGCATCGGGGCGAACGGAGCCGTCTCGAACCTCTCGGTCTTTCCCGAGGGGGCGATCGCGCTGCGCCGGGAGCTTCGCTCAGGCGGGTACGACGTGGTCCACGTCCACGAGCCGCTCGCGCCCATCGTCGGCTGGGACGCGACCGTCTTCCGCGGAACGCCCGTCGTCGGGACCTTCCATGCCTACTCGACCAAGCCGGTGCCGAATCACCTCGGCACCCTGCTCGGCGCCCGCCGGCGGTTCAATCAGCTCTCCGCCCGGATCGCAGTCTCCGAGGCCGCCGCCTGGACGGGCCGCCGCTGGTTCGGCGGCGATTACCGGATCGTTCCCAACGGGGTCGACACGAATGCGGCGCCGCGCGGACCGAAGAGTCCGAGCGAGGAGATGCGGCTGCTGTTCGTCGGCCGTGCCGAGGAGCGCAAGGGCCTGCCGGTGCTTCTCTCCGCCTTCCAGGCTCTGGTCGAGCGCGTTCCGTCCCGGCTTGTGATCGTCGGGGCCGACCCCGAGGAGATCCACCGCCGGGTCGCGGACCCCGACCTCGAGAGCCACATCAACGCGGTCGGCAAGGTCTCCGACGAGGAGCTCTGGCGGCGGTTCGGCGAGGCGGACGTGCTGTGCGCCCCCTCGCTCGCGGGGGAGAGCTTCGGGATGGTCCTGATCGAGGCGATGGCGGCGGGCACCTCCGTCGTCGCCTCGAAGATCGCCGGCTACAGCGACGTCGTCACCGACGGCGTCGACGGGATCCTCGTCCCGCCCGCCGATCCGCAAGCGCTGGCGGAGGAGCTCCAGCTGCTCGCCCACGAGCCCGAGCGCCGTGCGGCGCTCGGCGACTCCGGCCGCCGCAGCGCCGAACGTTACGCGTGGCCGGTGGTGGCCGGCGAGGTCAGGGACGTCTACGAGAGCGCGATCGAGCCCGCACCTGCGCAGATGCCAGGGCGCGCGCCAGCGCGACCCGTTTCGGGTTGGACGGGGTCGGTGGCGCGGCGAGCCGGGCTCGCCCGGATCGATGGCGGACCGCCCCGGCCGGCTCGGCGCCTGCCCTCGCTCGAGCCCGCTCCCGCCGGGACCAGCCGCCGCCGTCGCGGCTTCGCCCGGAAGGCCGGCGTCGCCGTCGCGGGGATCCTCGGCCTCGGGCTGACCGCCCTCGCGGCCCGCAGGATCGGCGTCGATCAGGTTGCCACGAACATCATCCGCTCCGACATGACCTGGGTGCTCGTCGCGCTCGGCCTGATGATCGCGGCGATGTTCATGCGCGCCGCGTCCTGGGTGGCGATCTCGCGAGCCGCCCTCCCGGGGCGTCCCGTGCGCCGTCGCGACGTCACCTCGGCGACGATGATCGGGGTGCTGATGTCGGCGACCCTCCCGGCCCGCCTCGGCGAGCCGGCGAGGGCGATGGTCCTCGCCCGCCGCATCGGGCGGATGCGCGAGACGTTCCCGGTCCTGATCGGCACGCTCGTTTCGCAGACCGCGCTCAACATCCTCGCCCTCGTCCTGCTCGGCGGGATCATCGTCTCGACCACCGACCTCTTCCAGTCGAGCACCGAGAAGCTGTTCCTGGTCTCTACGGCCCCGCTCTTGATCCTGATCGGGGTCCTACTGGCCCCATCGCTGATGCGGGTGAACGGCGAGGGACGGATCGCCCGGGCGATCAAGGCCGTCCGCGGAGCGATCCAGCAGGCGCGCCGGGGACTGGTGGTCTTCAGGGACCCGCGCCGGGGAAGCTTCGCGACCGCCGCCCAGCTCTCCGCCTGGTTCCTGCAGCTGCTCGCATGCTGGGCGCTCTTCGCGGCGCTCGGGCTCGACCACCAGGTCGCGATCGGGGCCGCCGCCGCCTGCCTGTTCGCGGTCAACGTCACCGCCGTCGTCCCGGCGACCCCCTCCAACATCGGGATCTTCCAGCTCGCGATCATCAGCGTTCTCACCAAGGGCTTCGGGGTCTCCGCCGCGGACGCCCTCGCCTACGGGGTGATCCTTCAGGCCGTCGAGATCGCGACCGCGGTCGCGCTCGGGGTCCCCGCGCTGGTCCGCGAGGGGGTCACCTGGTCGGACATGCGCCTCCGGGCGCTCTCAGCGGCGCCGGTCCAGCTCTCCGAGAGGCCGCGGTCACGCGAGCGCCCGGCTGAGCGAATCTCACTCTAGGCGCTCTCGCGCCGGGGTCGATCGCCTGCCAGCCGGAGGGGCGCCGTCCACCTACGCGGGCTGCGGCTCGCCGGCTCCCTCGGACTCGACCGACCCCTCGCGCGGATCGGACTCGGGCGGCAGCTCTCCGCCGCGCTCCGTGCCGGCGATCACCTCATCCGGCGCACTCTCCTTCGGGATGAAGCCGGACTTCATCCCGAAATACACCGCCTGCGGGTGGTGGGCGATGATCGCCACCGTCGACTGCTCGGGCTCGACCGCGTGGCCGCCCGAGAGGGTCATGCCGATCTCCTCCAGGCCGAGCACCCGCCAGACCTTCTCGTGCTCGGACTGGTCCGGGCAGGCGGGATAGCCCCAGGAGTAGCGCCGGCCCTGGCCGCGCTCGATTCCGAGGTCGCCTCGAACCTCCGAGTGAAGCCACTCGGCGAGGCCCTCCGCGGCCTGCACCCCAAGCCCGTGGACGTAGAGCTGCTCCGCGAACTCACCGTCCGCCTCGAGCTTCGAGATCAACTCGGTGACCTCGGGACCGACGGTGACCCCCTGCAGCGCGACCACGTCGAGCTCGCCGGGCGGCAGCCCGTCCTCGAACGGCCGGAAGAAGTCGGTCAGGCAGATCCGATCGTGCCGCGGCTGCCGCGGGAAGACCAGGCGCTCCAACTCGGTCGAGCGGTCCCCGGGGTCGAACACGACGAGCTCGTTGCCGTCCGCGGCGCAGGGGAAGTAGCCGAGCCGCACCCGCGGGTGAAGGTAGTCCTGCTCGCGCCACATCCGCTCCAGCCTCGGCGCGAATCCCTCCTCGCCGTCGCCGCCTTCGACGATCCGTCGCCACTCCTCGCCCTTCTTCCCGCGCCCGCCCCAGTGGAGCTTGAAGAGGACGTGGCGGTCGAGATGGGGGAAGACCTCGTCAAGGTCGACCTCGATATCGCGAACGCCCCAGAAGGGCGGCTCGGGGACCGGCGCGTCGGTTCGCGCGGCTGATCGGACGGTGTCGTCGGTGGTCGGCGGGGCGTCGTCGGCCGCGACGGGCTTCTCCCGGAGCTCCCGCGCCTCCGAGCGGATCCGCTGCAGGAGCGACGAACGGGCCTCTTCGTCGATCAGCGCCTCCATCACCTCGAGGCCGGCGAAGGCGTCCTTGCAGTAGAAGACGCCGGGCTCGTAGACGTCGTCGGACTCCTTGCCACCCGGGTAGAGGATCCGGCGGCCGAAGTCGCGGTTGATCGCGGCGCCGCCGACCAGCACCGGAAAGCCGAGTCCGCGCCCGTGAAGCTCCTGGATGCAGATCGGCATCTGCTTCGAGGTGGAGACGAGCAGGGCGGAGAGGCCGATCGCATCGGCCTTGCGCTCGACCGCAGCGGAGATGATCTCCTCGACCGGGACCTGCTTGCCGAGATCGAAGACCGTGTAGCCGTTGTTGGTGAGGATCGTGTTGACCAGCGACTTGCCGATGTCGTGGACGTCGCCGAAGACGGTGGCGATCACGACCTTGCCCTTCGTGTGGCCCTCGATCCGCTCGAGGTAGTTCTCGAGCTGGGCGACGGCGCGCTTCATCACCTCGGCCGACTGGAGTACGAAGGGCAGAATCAGCTCCCCGGCGCCGAACCGGTCGCCGACCTCCTTCATCGCCGGCAGCAGGACGGTGTTCAGCGTCGGGACCGCGCCGATCTTCTCGACCGAGCGGTCGATCCAGTCCTCGACCCCCTCCTTCTTACGGTGGAGGATCTGCCAGTGGAGGGCCTCCTCAGGCTCCATCCCCTCGGTCGGGTCGCCGGCCTGCTCCTCGGCGGTCTCACCCTTCTCCTCGAAATGGGCGATGAACTTCTCCAGAGCGTCGTCGGAGCGGTTGAAGACGAGCGCGTCGGTGAGCTCTCGCTCCTCCTCCGGGATCTCCGCGTAAGGGGT